>NZ_WSRO01000002.1:2430000-2738035 GCF_009769735.1 Streptomyces sp. BA2 | reverse complement strand
CGCGAGCAATGCGTCGCGGCGCTCTTCGACCGTACGCCCGAGATGCTGGACCGGATCGCGTCCGCGACGAAGCTGGTGCCGGCCGGGGTCGCGGCCGCGATCTCGCAGAAGGCACTCGGACCGCGGCTCGCCGCCGGGGTCGCCGGGCGCCTCGAACCGGCGCGGGCCGCGGACATCATCGAGAAGCTGCCGGTGTCGTTCACGGCGGAGTCGTGCGGGCATCTCGACCCGCGAAGGATCAAGGGCATCGTCGAACGGCTCGACGAGGGCCTGGTGGTGCGGATCGCGGTGGCACTGGCCGAGCGGGGCGACTACCTGACGATGGGCCGCTTCGTCGGCTACCTGCCGGACTCGGCGTTGCGGCGGATCCTGCCGCAGGTGGACGACGCGGCTGTCCTGCGGACGGGGTTCGCGATCGACCTGCCGGAGCGGCTGGGCCAGATCATCGATCTGATGGGTGCGGAGCGGCTGGCGTCGGTCATCGCGTCGGCGTCGGGGGAGGGGCTGTGGCCCGAGGCGCTTGCCGTGGCCGGGATGGTGACTGGGGAGCAGCGGGGCCGTATCGCGTCGCTCGCCGCGGCGCGGCCGCAGGAGGAGCTGGACTCCCTGGTCGTGACGGTGAGCGAGCAGGACCTCTGGGAGTCGCTGCTGCCGCTGGTCGCGCTGCTGGGGGAGGAGGAGCGGCGGGCGGTCGCGGTGCTTCCTTCCCTGCGGGATGCGGGGGTGTTGGGTGGGGTGGTTCGGGCGGTGGTCGCGACTGGGCTCTGGGCGGAGTTCCTGCCGCTCGTGGACGCGCTGCCGGGCGAGTCCCGCAAGGTCGTCGCCGACGCGGCGGGGGCGTTGCCCGCGCTCGACCTCGATGCGCTCGCCCTGGAGGTGGACAAGCGGGACCTGTGGGAGCTGGTGATGCCGCTGGTCGAGCTGATGGACGATGAGGCGAAGACGCGGATCTTTGAGTTGCCGGCGTTTCAGGAGCGGGCGGAGTAGGGGCGTTTCTTTCCCCAACCCCGCCCCTTCCCGGCTGTGACATTTGCGGCCCCGCCGCGGGCCGCTCTGGCGCGGGGGCCTTGGTGGCCGTCATCACCGGCTTCGCCGAGTTCGTCCTCAAACGCCGGACGGGCTGAGTGGTTTCAGCCCCTCCGGCGTTTGAGGAGCGGGGTCTGGGGCGGAGCCCCAGTTTCGGGAAGGGGCGGGATTGGGGAAAGCCCCGCAGGGACCGCCCTACCCCGCCGTCGACCCGCCGTCCACCGCGAACTCCGCCCCGGTGATGTACGACGACGCCTCCGACGCAAGGAAGAGGACCAGCTCCCCGACCTCCTCGGGGCGGCCCATCCGGCCGAGCGGCAGATGCGACCAGTCCCGCCCGGCGGAGGCCGCGGAGATCATCGGGGTGTCGATCGCCCCGGGGTGAACGGAGTTGACCCGCACCCCGTACCCCGCGAGGTCCAGCGCCGAGGAACGAGTCAGCCCCCGCAGCCCGAACTTCGTCGAGCCGTACGCCGCGTGCCCCCGTATCCCCACGAGCCCCGCCGTCGACGACACGTTCACGATCGAGCCGCCCCCGGCACCCCGCAGCGCGGGCAGCACCGCCTGGATGCCCAGGAACGGGCCGAGGAGATTGACCCGGATCAGCGCCTCGAAGTTCTCGTACGTCTCCTCCTCCACGGACGCCGTCCGCCACAGCGCGGCGTTGTTCACGAGCGCGTCCAGACGGCCGAAGGCCTCCACCCCGGCCGCCACGGCCGACGCCCAGCTCTCCGCGTCCGTGACGTCATGACGTACGAAAAGACCTTGCTCGCCAAGGGACTTGGCGACCTCCCGTCCCTCCTCCTCCCGGACATCCGTCACCACGACCCGCGCCCCCGCCTCCGCGAAGAGCCGCGCCTCGGCGGCCCCCTGCCCACGGCCCGCGCCGGTAATCAGTACCGTCTTGCCCTCAAGCCCGTAAGAGATTACGTCACCGCCAGGAATGGACAGGAGCCAGCAGAATGGGGCCGCACATGGGACCGGCGATCAGCCTGAGCAAGGTGGAAGAGGCGGCGCCCGCCCTCGTCAGCCTCTACAAGACCGCGGGCGCCAGCCTCCGCAAGCACGGCCTGGACGGCCAACGAGCCGCGGTCTACCTCGTCGTCGACTACTCCGGCTCCATGAAGCCGTACTACAAGGACGGCACCGTCCAGGCCCTCGCCGACCGGGTCCTCGGCCTGTCCGCGCACTTCGACGACGACGGCACCGTGCCCACGGTCTTCTTCTCCACGGACGTCGACGCCGTCACGGAGATCGCCATCGACCGTCACCACGGGCGGATCGACGAGATCGTCGCCGGGCTCGGCCACATGGGCAGGACCAGCTACCACCTGGCGATGGACGCCGTGATCGACCACTACGTGGACAGCGGTTCCACCGCCCCCGCTCTGGTCGTCTTCCAGACCGACGGCGGCCCCATCAACAAGCTCGCCGCCGAGCGGTATCTGTGCAAGGCGTCGAAGCTGCCGCTGTTCTGGCAGTTCATCGGCTTCGGCGACGCGAAGAGCAAGCAGTTCGACTACCTCCGCAAGCTCGACGAACTGGCCGTCCCGGCCAAGCGCGCCGTCGACAACGCGGGTTTCTTCCACGCGGGCCACGACCCCCGGGCCGTCCCGGACGACCGCCTGTACGACCAGCTGGTGGGCGAGTTCCCGACCTGGCTGGCGGCGGCGAGGGCGCAGGGGATCGTGGCTGTCTGAACTAGTCGACCATCCGCTCCCGCAGCGCGAGAATCGTCCGCGTATCAAGCCCGAGTCCCTTCCTCAGATAGTCGTTGAGGCTCCCGTACTCCTTCTTCACCTCGGTCAGCGCCGCCTCCAGATAGCCGGTGCGGACCTCTTGGAGCGGGATCAGGAGATCGGGGTTCTGCATCAGGCCGCCCTGCTTCAAGCCCTCGCGCACCTTCGCGTCGTACGCGGCCCGGTAGGTGTTGGACGCCAGGAAGTCCCGTACGGCGGTCTGCTCGGGGACGCCGACCGCACGCAGCAGCAGATAGCTGGTCCAGCCGGTGCGGTCCTTGCCGGCCGTGCAGTGGTAGAGCAGCGGTGATGCCTTGCTGCCCTGGGCGATGTCGCGCAGGGTGGCCGCGAACTGCGCGCGGTTGGGGCCGTTGGTGACGAAGGTGCGGTAGACGTCGCGCATGAAGGCGTCCGCCTTGCCGTTGCCCAGCATCTCCTCCTGCTTGACCGGGTCCCTGGAGCCGATCACGGTCATCAGCGTCGTGAAGAGGCCGTTGTCGCTGACCGGCCGGGACGTCGGGACGAGCCCTGCGGGCAGCCGGTCGGGCCCGTCGTACTGGACCTCGGCCGCCACCCGGAAGTCGACGACCTTCTTCAGGCGGAGCCCGGCGAGGGTGGCGACATCGGCGTCGGTGAGCTTCGAGAGGGCGTCGGCGCGGAAGACCTGGCCGTAGCGGACCCGTTCGCCGTCGTAGGTGCGGTAGCCGCCCAGGTCTCTTACGTTGACGGCGCCTTGGAGAGGTATCTGGCGTACGTCGTCGGACGCGGGCCGGGAGGGGTGGTGCGGCGCGTGCTGTGCCGTGCCGCGCTCGGGTGCGGTGGGTTCGGCGTGGGCCGCCCAGGCGGGCAGGGTGCCCAGGGCCAGCGCGGAGACCGCGACTCCGACTGCTGTACGTGTTCGGGTGATGCGCATTGGGCCGCCTTCCTCGGTAGCGGTCGCCATGGCCACTCGTCGCTCAACCAAGCGAATGTTTGGTTGAAGGTAGCGGGGTGCCCTGACAGGAGGAAGGTGCGTGCGGCAGGTATCTCACCCGGCGTCCCGGCTGGGCGGTGCGGCGACGTACCAGCCGGGCGTGCGGCGACGTGCCGGCCCGGCGTGCGGCGAGTGGAGTAGCGGGGTCCGCGGCGTCCCGTGCGGCTGGTGGGGACCCGGAAACGGGGGGTCCCTCGTCCGTGTTAGGCTTATGCGTCGCAGTTTTGGTACCCATGAACTTTATGTGCGCCTGACGGGAATGCTCCGAGGGCGCATTATTGTTTTTTTCCGGTCTCTCCGGGATGGGGGTCATTGCAGCGCTTGGAATCCACAATTCCGTGGTTTTCCTTACTCTGCCCCTGTTGAGGAGATTGACATGGCAACTGGCACCGTTAAGTGGTTCAACGCTGAAAAGGGCTTCGGCTTCATCGAGCAGGACGGCGGCGGCCCCGACGTCTTCGCCCACTACTCGAACATCGCGTCCTCGGGCTTCCGTGAGCTCCTCGAGGGCCAGAAGGTCTCCTTCGACGTCACGCAGGGCCAGAAGGGCCTGCAGGCCGAGAACATCGTTCCGGCCTGATCGTCGTAGCACGCGAACCTCATAGCCGGGGCCCGCACCAGGAAGGTGCGGGTCCCGGCTTGTGCTGTCACCAGGTCCAGGAAGGCATTTCCGTATGAATCGCTCCGAACGCCCCGCACGTCCTGCCCGTGGGCGCTCCACGAACGCACGCGGAAAGGCCCCGGTGGCCGGCGGCGGCCAGGCGAAGGGCGCCGCGAAGAAGCAGGGCCGCGCCAAGCCGAGGCCCGTCGGCGGCGAATTCGCGCTGCCCGAGAGCATTGAGCCCGCGCTGCCCGCGGTCGAGGCGTTCGCCGACCTCGACATGCCCGAGGCCCTCCTGAAGACGCTGGCCGCGCAGGGCGTCACCGAGCCCTTCCCGATCCAGGCAGCCACGCTTCCCAACTCCCTCGCGGGCCGCGACATCCTCGGCCGTGGCCGCACCGGCTCCGGCAAGACCCTCGCCTTCGGCCTCGCGCTCCTCGCCCGCACCGCGGGGCGCCGCGCCGAGCCGCGCTCTCCTCTCGCCCTGGTCCTGGTCCCCACGCGTGAGCTCGCGCAGCAGGTGACGGACGCCCTTACGCCGTACGCGACGTCCGTGAACCTCCGTATGTCGACGGTCGTCGGCGGCCTCTCCATCACCAAGCAGGCGGGGACGCTCCGCCGCGGCGCCGAGATCATGGTGGCGACCCCCGGGCGTCTCAAGGACCTCATCGAGCGCGGCGACGCCGACCTCTCGCAGGTGCGGACGACGGTCCTCGACGAGGCCGACCAGATGGCCGACATGGGCTTCATGCCGCAGGTCACCGCGCTTCTGAAGCAGGTGGAGCAGGGCGGCCAGACGATGCTCTTCTCCGCGACGCTCGACAAGAACATCGACCGCCTGGTCCGGATGTTCCTCACCGACCCGGTGGTGCACTCGGTCGACCCCTCCGCGGGCGCGGTCACGACGATGGAACACCACGTTCTGTACGTCGCCGACGAGACCGACAAGAAGGCCGTGGCCCTCCGTATCGCCGCCCGAGACGGCCGCGTGATCATGTTCCTGGACACCAAGCGCGCGGTGGACCGCTTCACCAAGCGGCTGCTCGCCAACGGTGTACGGGCCTCCGGTCTGCACGGCGGCCGTTCGCAGCCGCAGCGCAACCGGACCCTGGACCAGTTCAAGACCGGGCAGGTCACCGCGCTCGTCGCCACGAACGTGGCGGCCCGCGGAATCCACGTCGACGACCTCGACCTGGTCGTGAACGTCGACCCGCCCACCGACCACAAGGACTACCTCCACCGCGGCGGGCGTACGGCGCGTGCCGGTGAGTCCGGCAGTGTCGTCACGCTCGTCCTGCCGGACGAGAAGCGGGAGATGACGCGTCTGATGTCCGACGCGGAGATCAGCCCGCAGACGGCGCGAGTGAAGTCCACGGACGAGGAACTGGCGCGGATCACCGGGGCTCGGGAGCCGTCCGGGGTGCCGGTGGTGATCGAGGTTCCGCAGCAGCAGCAGGCTTCGCCGCAGCGGGGGCGGCGGGGGCGTCCCGCCGGGCAGGGCGGGCAGGGTGGCGGCCAGCGCCGGGCTCGCCCTCAGGGGCAGTCGCAGTCGCAGGGCGGTAAGCCCTCCGCCGGTGGCGGTCGGCCCGCTGCCGGTGGCGGTCGGCCCTCCGCCGGTGGCGGGGCTGGTGGGGGTCGCGCCCGGCGCGGCGGTCGCCCCTCCGGGGGCGCTGGGCGTAACGCGGCGTAGTACTTGTGCCCGGCGGCGGGGTTTGCGCCCCGCTGCCGGGGGCGCCGAACAGGCTTTCCCGCCCACCCACCCGATCGCCCCGCGGCGCAAGAGGCCCGAAGGAGGATCCGATGTCCGAGAAGCGTGAGCGTCAGTTGTTGCCCCTCGTCGAGGGCGATGACCGGCAGCATCTGCGGGCCGACTGCGGGAGTTGTTTCGGGCTCTGCTGCGTGGCCCTCACCTTCTCCAAGTCCTCGGACTTCCCCGTCGACAAGGCCGCCGGCACCCCCTGCACCAACCTCCAGCAGGACTTCCGCTGCGGCATCCACCAGAAGCTGCGCCAGAAGGGCTTCTCGGGCTGCACGGTCTACGACTGCTTCGGCGCGGGGCAGAAGGTGTCGCAGGCCACCTACGGCGGCGCCGACTGGCGCCAGGACCCCGACACCGCCCGCCAGATGTTCGACGTCTTCCCCGTGATGCGCCAACTCCATGAGCTGCTCTGGTACTTGACCGAGGCGCTCACCCTGCCCCAGACCCGCCCGATCAGAGCAGAGCTCCAGCAGGCGCTGGACAAGACCGAGCACCTCACCCAGGGCACCCCCGCCGCCGTGGCCGGGACGGACGTCGCCGCACACCGTGAGGACGTCAACGTCCTCCTGCTGCGCACCAGCGACCTCGTGCGCGCGGACATCCGCCGGAAGAAGAAGGACCGCCGAGGAGCCGACCTCTTCGGGGCCCGCCTCCGCGGCGCCGACCTCCGGGGCGTCACCCTCCGCGGTGCCTACCTCATCGCCGCCGACCTCCGCGGCGCCGACCTCCGCCAGACCGACCTGATCGGCGCGGACTTCCGGGACGCGGATCTGCGGGGCGCCGACCTCACCGGCAGCATCTTCCTGACGCAGTCGCAGGTGAACGCGGCACAGGGAGACGACGGGACGAAACTCCCGCCGTCCCTGACACGCCCGGCGCACTGGGCCTAGGACAAACCCGGCCCAAGCTCAGGGCTTCACGTATCGCACTCCAGCACCGTCCGGCACAACGTGCACCGCGCCCGCATCCGCCCCCGGGCAGGCAACCGGATCCGCTGCCGGCACGTGGGGCAGGGGAACGAGACCCGCAGCGGCTCGGCGGCCCCGCCCGACCCGCGGGAGAACGAGTACGCCCCGCCCGACCCGCGGGAGAACGAGTACGCCCCGCCCGGCGGCGACGCCCCCGCTCCACCGGAGCCACGCTCCAGAGCATGCCGCCGGTCCTTCGCGTACCGCCGCCGCCCCGCCCAGCCCGCGGCCGTCAGCGGAGGCTGCTGTTCGTCGCGGCGGGCCTGGGCGAGCCCCTTCGTATAGGCGGTGTACGCCTGCGCGCTGGTGAACCACGTCTCCGGCGCCTCACCGAAGGCGATGGCCCGCTTGGCCAGGACGTACCCGAACTCCTCCGGCGTGAGATACCCCAGCTTCTGGGACGAGGCGCCGTCCTCGCGGTAGGCGTCCAGGAGGAGCCAGCCCGCACCCAGGTACGTGGTGGCGGTGTCCGTGAGGATCTCGTTGTCGCGCGTGCCGGGGAACACCAGATCAAGCCGGTGCAGATAGACGTGCATGACCTCGTGGGCGAGCGCCGCGCCGATGTCCCTGCGATGCGTACGGAACCGGTCGTTGAGCTCGATGAAGTACTCGGGCCCCGCGGCGAGTTCGACGTTCGCCGCGTGCTCCATCTCGCGGAAGCTGACGATCACGCGGGCGTCGGGAAGGCGGAGGTGCCGCACCATCTCACGGGCCACGCGCTGGACGCCCAGGTGCAGGTCGTCCTGGTCGGAGAAGGCGACGTCGGCGGGGAGGATGCTGGTGTCGAAGGTGTGGACGGTGTCGTACGAGAGGCGCTTGTAGAGCGCGGTGATCGCGGAGCGCACCGTCTCCAGGTGGGGATAGCCGTGCACCACCGGCCCGCCGTCCGCCATGCCGGCACCCCCTGGAGATGTTCCTGACCCTCCTCCACTGTAAGGCGGTGCCCGTCGGCAGAACCGGGCCACGCGGCGGGTGTTGGCCGAAAACCGCCCCTTGCTCTATGCGGACACCGATCTCCATAATCCGATCCAACGCTTTGGCGGGCTCATGCCATTCTCGCGTTCGTCGTGGGGAAGGTGGGGGTCCGCCGTCGCGTGCAACCCCCACGAACCCCCCACGAACCCCCCACGAACCCCCCACGAAGGGAAGCCCGTTGAACACCAAGCTGCGTGGAGTCAAGAGAGCCGCCACCCTCGGTGCCATCGCCCTCGCCGCCGTCAGTCTCCAGCCCGTCGCCGCGTCCGCGGCCCCGCACCCCGGCCCCACGCCGGGGGAGCGCGTGGTCGGCGGCACCCCCGCCGAGCAGGGTGAATTCCCGTTCATGGTCCGTCTGTCGATGGGCTGCGGCGGTGCGCTGTACGCCAAGGACATCGTGCTGACCGCCGCCCACTGTGTGGACGGCTCGGGCGACAACACGAGCATCACCGCCACCGGTGGTGTCGTGGACCTGGAGAGCCCGGACGCGATCAAGGTGAAGTCCACGAAGGTCCTTCAGGCCCCCGGCTACAACGGCAAGGGCAAGGACTGGGCGCTCATCAAGCTCGAGAAGCCGATCGACCAGCCCACGCTGAAGATCGCCAAGGACACCAAGTACAACGAGGGCGAGTTCGACATCGCCGGCTGGGGTGCCGACAAGGAGGGTGGCCAGCAGCAGCGCCACCTCCTCAAGGCGAAGGTTCCCTTCGTGAGCGACGCGGACTGCGAGGCCGCGTACGGCGCCGACCTCACGCCCGGTGAGGAGCTCTGCGCCGGGAAGCTGGCGGAGGGCGGCGTGGACACCTGCCAGGGTGACTCCGGCGGCCCCATGTTCCGCAAGGACGAGGCCGGTGAGTACATCCAGGTGGGCATCGTCAGCTGGGGCAACGGGTGCGCGCAGCCCAAGTTCCCCGGGGTCTACACCGAGGTGTCGACGTTCGCCGGTGACATAGAGAAGGCGGCTTCGGAACTCTGAGGTTCCGCTGGACGCGGGGTCTGACCAGTGCGGTCGGACCCCGCGTTCGCTTGTGCGGGCCGCGGGGCAATCGGGTGGGTGGGTGGGAAGGCTTGTTCGTTCAGGGGCGGATGCGGGGTGCCGTTAGTCCAAGTCCTGGGGTCCCTTTGTCCATGGGCCCGCACGCCCCTTCCGGCGCAGGGTGACCGCACCGAGATCCGTCCCACGGAGGGGTGCCATGCAGCAGCCGTCAGACACGTCCGGCCCGAGCCGCAGAGCCGTAGTCGCCACGGGCGCGCTGGCCGGGGTCAGCGCCGCCATCGGCCTCGGGGGAGCCGCAACCGCCGCGGCAGGCGAAGCCGTCCTTCGCTCGGCCGAGCTGGAGGTGCGCGTAGCCACCGACTTCCCCCGCGTCATCTCGTACACGGACCGCTCATCCAAAGCGGTCCTGCACGCACAGTCGGAAGCCGTCACCACGCTCCTGGTGGACGACGTCACGCACACCCCGACGGTGACCACCAAGAGGGTCGGGGGTGATCGGGTCGAGTACGTCCTCGGTCTCGGCGATGGCGCCACCACCCTCACCGTCGAGATCGCCGTCGAAGGACGCCAAGTGCGTTGGAGGGTGCGCGAGATCGATGACTCCGATGCCCTGCGCGTCGGCACGCTCCGCATCCCAGGCCTCGCCCTCCTCGCCGTACGCAGCGATCAGCCCGGCGCCACCCTCCTCGCCGCCAAGGTCCAGCTCGACAAGGCCAAGAGCGGCGACACCGAGGTCAAGCCGGCCCCGGACACCGCCGCGGAAGCCGCCACCGGATGCGCCTACGCCGTCGTCGCGCATGACACGCTGGGCGGCGCCGTCGAGACCAACACCGTCTACGACAAGCCCACCTCCGAGGCGGGGACGACCTGGGACAACGGCCGGCTCTGGCGCGAGACGGTCAGGAGGAGCGGCTACGTGGAGGCCCGGCTGACCCCCGGCCAGTGGACGCACCGCGCCGCCACCGCCGCCGTCGGCGACACCGAGCCCCTGCCGTACGCCACCGTCGTCATCACCGGTGACCGCAACGGCGACGGCAAGGTCGACTGGCAGGACGCCGCCATCGCGTTCCGCGACATCATGGTGAAGCCGCTGGGCGCGGACGAGCAGCATCTGCGCGTCGTCCCGCACATCCCGTTCAACTTCGCCTCGCAGGCGACGAATCCGTTCCTCGCGACCCTCGACAACGTCAAGCGGATCCACCTGGCCACGGATGGCCTGCGGCAGTACACGCTGCTCAAGGGCTATCAGTCCGAGGGACACGACTCCGCGCACCCCGACTACGCGGGCAACTACAACACGCGTGCGGGCGGCCTCGACGACCTCAACACCCTGGTCAGGGAAGGCAAGAACTGGAACAGCGACTTCAGTGTGCATGTGAATGCCACGGAGTCCTATCCCGTCGCGAACGCATTCTCCGAAAAGCTTGTCGACAAGGCCAACGAGCAGTGGGACTGGCTCGATCAGAGTTACCGCATTGATCAGCGGCGTGACCTGGTGTCGGGCGACATCGTCAAGCGGTTCGCCGATCTGCGGGGCGAGGCCGACGGAGCGCTCAACGCTCTCTACATCGACGTGTTCCGTGAGTCCGGGTGGACTTCCGACCGGCTGCAGCGCGCCCTGCGCGAGCAGGGCTGGATCGTCACCAGCGAGTGGGGGCACGGCTTCGAGCGCTCGTCCGTCTGGTCGCACTGGGCGACGGAACCGGATTACGGTCCTGATTCGTCCCGGGGTATCAATTCGCGGCTGATCCGCTTTATCCGGAATCACCAGAAGGACGTTTTCGCCGACAAGTGGCCGACGCTGCTCGGTATTGCCCGCATGGGCAATTTCGAGGGGTGGGTCGGGAAGACCGACTGGTCGTACTTCTACGATCTGATCTGGACCGACTCACTGCCCGCCAAGTATCTCCAGGCCTATCCCATCAAGTCCTGGGGCGAGCACGAGATCAGTTTCTTCGGGGGGACTGAGACGACGGTCTCCGATGCCGACGGCAGCCGTCGGATCGTGACCGATGGTCGTGTCGTCTACGAAAAGGGTAGCTATCTGCTTCCCTGGGAGCCACGCAAGGCCACCGATCCCGCCAAGCTCTATCACTACAACCCCGAGGGCGGTAAGGGGAGTTGGGCGCTGCCCCGTGGCTGGTCCGGGCTCTCCAAGGTCGCGTTGTACCGGCTCACCGACCAAGGGCGGGTCTTCGTCGCCGACGTTCCGGTGCGCGGCGGCAAGGTGACCCTCGACGCCAAGGCCAAGCAGCCCTACGTCCTCTACCGGCAGCGCGCCGCCGCACTGCCCGACCCCGGCTGGGGGCAGGCCACCCCGCTGCACGACCCCGGATTCAACTCCGGGTCCCTGCGCGGGTGGAAGGTCTCCGGGCCCGCCTCCGTCGAGCTCAGCAAGCTCGGCGACCACGAACTCGTCATCGGCTCGGGCGGCAAGGCCGCCGTCGGCCAGCGGCTGCGCCGCCTGAAGGCAGGAGCGTACGTCGCCTCCGTGCAGGTCGAGGTCGGGGAGAAGGCCGGCGACGCCCGCAAGGCCACCCTCGAAGTGCGCACCGCCGACGGTGTCACCGCCGCCAACTGGACGCGGACCTCCACGGCGGGCAACTACGTCGCGGCCGACCGCAAGCACGGCACCCGTTTCCAGCGGATGTTCGTGCCCTTCACCGTCCCCGAGGGTGGCGGTTCGGCCGAGCTGACACTGCGGGCCGACGCGGGCCACGCGCGCGTGCGCTTCGACAACGTACGCATCGTCTCCACGACGCGTGGCAACGCCCCCGGAGAGGGCAGGCTCGTGTCCGAGGACTTCGAGCATGTGCCGCAGGGCTGGGGGCCGTTCGTGAAGGGCGACGCGGGGAAGGTCACCGACCCGCGCACGCACATCGCGCAACGCCACGCGCCGTACACGCAGCGAGGCTGGAACAGCAAGGCCATCGACGACGTCATCGACGGCTCGCAGTCCCTCAAGTCCCGCGGCGAGAACGCCGGGCTCGTCTACCGCACCGTCCCGCACACCGCCCGCTTCGAGGCGGGCAAGCGCTACCGCGTCACCTTCCGCTACGAGAACGAGAAGGCGGGGCAGTACGCGTGGATCACCGCCGTCGATGAGCCCGCGGCCCGTGAGATCGACCGCAAGGAGCTGCCCGTCGTGACCGAACCCACGGTCCTGACCTACGAGTTCACCGCCCCGGACAAGGGAGAGGCGTGGGTGGGGCTGCGCAAGAGCGGGGACGACGGGACCGCCGAGTTCGCCCTGGACGCCTTCGAGGTGCGAGAGGTCTGACGTCCCGCCGGACGGGCTGATCTCTCAGCCCGTCCGGCAACCTCAGCGGGGCGGGACCGGGGAGAGGGAAACCGCTCCCGCCTCGGCCGCCCCTTCCAGCTCAAGCACCCACACCTCGTTCTCCCCCTCCCGGAGCACCGCCCCGGGAACGTACAGGGAGGACTGCGGCCCCACCTCCCAGTACCGCCCCAGATTGAACCCGTTCACCCACACGAACCCCCGCACCCAGCCAGGCAGTTCGAGCACCGCGTCACCGGCCCCACGGACAACCACCGAGCCCCGGTACAGCCCCCGGCGCCCACCCTCGACCCCAGTGGCAGGCACCTTCCTGACAGCCTCCGCCGAGGAGAACGCGTCGAGCCGCAGCCCCCTGGCCTCCACCCCGTGCAGATACTGCCGCTCATGCAGCACCCCGCCGGTGATGCCCTTCCCCTCGCCGGTCCGCGGCCCGTAGTTGACCCTCCCCAGGGACTCCACCCAGAGCTCCACGCGCGCGTGCCCCGCGACGGGCTCCGCAAGAGCCGGCTCCTCCTCGGTGAGGACCCCGGCCCGTACCCCGTCCACGTACACGACGGCCAAGTCCCGCAACCCCCGCACACTCAGCACGTACGGCTGCCGCGGACCCGGCACGGTCAGCGTGTACTGAACCAGGCCGCGGTCGACATCGAGATCTTCGAAAGTGGGCGGTACGGCGTACGCCGCCACGGGACCGCCGAGCGACTCCATGACGGCGGACAGCGGCGCCCACTCCGGGAGGCCGACCGAAGCGCGCTCCCCGAGCGAGGGCAGCGGCGCGGGCGGCTCCGGCAGCGGGCCCTTCGCGTACGGGGCGAGCACCTCGCGGAAGAGCCAGAACTTCTCCGTGGGGCGCCCGAACTCGTCGACGGGCGCGTCATAGTCGTACGAGGTGACATCCGGCTCCAGGGCGCCGTCGTGCAGCGCGCCGCCACCCCGGTTCGCCCCCGCCCACCCGGCGAAGTTCGTGCCGCCGTGCGCCATGTAGAGGTTGACCGAGGCCCCGCACTCCAGGATCTCGCGCAACGCGTCCGCGGCGTCGGCAGCGTCCCGCACGACGTGCTCCGCGCCCCAGTGGTCGAACCAGCCGCACCAGAACTCCATGCACATCAACGGCCCCTTGGGGCGGTGCCCCCGCAGCGTCTCGAAGCCCGCGCGGGCCCGTGAGCCGAAGTTGGCCGTCGCCAGGACACCGGGGACGGACCCGCCGGTGAGCATGTGGTCCTCGGGCCCGTCGGACGTGAACAGCGGCACGCTCACACCCTCGGCGCGCAGCAGATCGACGAGATGACGCAGGTAGACCTGGTCCGAGCCGTAGCTGCCGTACTCGTTCTCCACCTGCACCATGATCACGGGACCGCCCCGGTCGTGCTGGCGCGGGACGACCTCCGCCAGGAGACGGCCGAACCAGCGGTCCACGTGCCCCAGATACTCCCCGTCACGGGTACGCGCGCGCGGACCCACCGCGCCCGTCAGCCAGTGCGGAAGACCGCCGTTCTCCCACTCGGCGCAGATGTACGGCCCTGGCCGGACGATCGCCCACAGGCCCGCATCGTGGGCGGCGTCCAGGAAACGGCCGAGCGCCTCCACATCGCTGAACTCCCCGGGGTGCGGCTCGTGCAGGTTCCACGGGACGTACGTCTCCACACAGTTGAGCCCCATCGCGCGCAGCATCGCGAGGCGGTGGCCCCACTGCGCCTCGTGCACCCGGAAGTAGTGCAGCGCACCGGAGAGCAGCCGTACGGGCCGCCCGTCCAGTTCGAAATCGTCCTCGCCCACCCTGAAGCCGTTCATCGTGTCCTCTCGCTCACATGACGCTTCACCACGATCACCTCTGGCGGGCGGCAGGGTCCATGGACAAAGATCTAGGCGGGTTGGACGCAGCGAGCGGGCCGCGGCCCGGATGAGGCCGGACGAGAGGGGCACCAGCGGATGTACCACACGTGGATGCGGTATTTCACGCCCAGCCCGGCCCACCACCGCCTCGGCCTCGCCTGCCTAGGCGTCGGCCTGCAGCACGGCCTCCTGCCGACCGTGGGCCCGCGCACCCTCGACCACCACGTCGCCGTCGTCGTGAGCGCGGGCGGCGGCTGGTTCCAGGGACCCGACGGCCGGCGTACGACGGTGACGGCGCCCGCGCTGATCTGGCTCACCCCCGGAGTGCGCCACCACTACGGGCCCGACCCGGAGAGCGGCTGGGACGAGTGCTTCGTCGACTTCACCGGGCCCGCCACGACGACGTACACCGAACTCGGCTACATAGAACCCACCCGGCCCGTCGTGCCGCTCTCCGACGCGACCGGGGCGCGTGCCGCCGTCGGGCGCATCGCGCGCGCCGCACGGCGCGGCAACCCGCTCCTGGAGGTCGAGACGGGCGCCGCCGTCCACGAACTCCTCGTCGCGCTGCGCAGGGCCCGCGCCGACATCGCCCCCGACGGCGACCCGGTCCTCCAGGCACTGGCCCGCGACGCCTTTCAGCCGCTCTCCGTCGCGGGGCACGCGGCACGGCACGGCATGACACCCGCGGAACTGCGCACGGCGGTGCGCAGGGGCGCGGGATGCAGCCCCAAGGACTACCTCCTCGGTATCCGCCTGGGGCGCGCCAAGGAACTGCTCGCCGCCACGGAGCTGCCGGTCGCGGCCGTCGCGCGCCGCGTCGGCTACGACGACCCCGCGTACTTCTCGCGGCTTTTCACGCGCCGCGTGGGCATGGCACCCGTCCGCTTCCGTGAGCAGCAGGGACGCGCGGTCCCGGGCGGCTGGTCGCAGCAGATCCCCGACCCGGACCACCCGCCGATTCTGCGCTCTTCCGCCGTCGGCGGCGAAGGACCGGCAACGTAGGCTCGTGGACCATGACCACCAGCCACACAAGTGACGCGAACGGAGCCGGTGCCGCGGACGAGGCCGTGCGCGCCGAGCTGTCCCGCCTGCGCGACAGCATCGACAACATCGACGCCGCCGTCGTCCACATGCTCGCCGAACGCTTCAAATGCACCCAGCAGGTCGGCCATCTCAAGGCCAACCACCACCTCCCGCCCGCCGACCCGGCCCGCGAGGCCCGCCAGATCGCCCGGCTCCGCGAGCTCGCGGAGAGCGCGAAGCTGGATCCGGCGTTCGCCGAGAAGCTCCTCAACTTCATCATCGCGGAGGTCATCCGCCACCACGAGACGATCGCCAAGTCGTCCTGACGCGGACCACCGGGGCCGCCTGTCAGTGACATCAGGCAGCATGGACGCATGCCCGTACTGACGCGCGACGAAGCGCAGACCCGAGCCCGGCTCATCGACGTCCAGCGGTACACGGTCGAGCTCGACCTGACCCGGGGAGCCGAGACCTTCGACTCCCGTACCGTCATCCGGTTCACGGTGCTCGGGGAGCCCACGGACGGTCCCGCCGCCACGGCGGACACCTTCGTCGAGCTCAAGCCTGCCGAGCTGCGCTCCGTCACCCTCGACGGGCTGCCGCTCGACCCGGAGGGCCTCGTCGAGAACCGGCTCGCGCTCACCGGGCTCACCGCGGGCGAGCACGAACTGCGCGTCGACGCGGCCATGCGCTACTCGCACACCGGCGAGGGCATGCACCGCTTCACCGACCCCACGGACGGCGAGACGTACACGTACACGCAGCTGTTCATGGAAGACGTGCAGCGTGTCTTCGCCGCCTTCGACCAGCCCGACCTGAAGTCCGTCTTCGAGCTGACCGTCACCGCCCCCGAAGGCTGGACGGTCCTCGCGAACGGCGTCACCGAGCACATCGGAGGCGGGACGTGGCGGGCCGCGGCCACCCCGCTGATCTCCACGTACCTCGTCGCCGTCGCCGCGGGCCCCTGGCACTCGGTCCGCACCGAACACCGCGGCCTTCCCTTCGGCATCCACTGCCGCCGCTCGCTCGCACCCTTCCTGGACGCCGACGCCGACGAGATCCTCGACGTCACGCGCGCGTGCTACGACCGGTACCACGAGAAGTTCGACGAGCCCTACCCCTTCGACTCCTACGACCAGGCGTTCGTCCCGGAGTTCAACGCCGGCGCGATGGAGAACCCCGGACTCGTCACCTTCCGCGACGAGTTCATCTACCGCTCAGCCGTCACCGACACCGAGCGGCAGACCCGCGCCATGGTCATCGCCCACGAGATGGCCCACATGTGGTTCGGCGACCTCGTCACCCTGCGTTGGTGGGACGACATCTGGCTGAACGAGTCCTTCGCCGAGTACATGGGCTTCCAGACGACCGCCGAAGCCACCCTTCCCCAAGCTCTCAACTCCGTTCGAGCAGGGGAGACCCCATCCACCGACCCCTGGACGGACTTCGGCATCGCCCGCAAGGCCTGGGGCTACGACGCCGACCAGCGCCCCTCCACCCACCCCGTCGCCCCCGACCCCGACGCCGTGCCCGACACCGCGTCCGCGATGCTCAACTTCGACGGCATCTCGTACGCCAAAGGCGCCTCCGCCCTGCGCCAACTCGTCGCCTGGCTCGGCGAGAAGGACTTCCTCGCCGGCATCAACACCCACATCGCCCGGCACAAGTTCGCCAACGCCACCCTCGCCGACTTCATCGAATCCCTCGCCCAGGCCACCGACCGCGACGTGCACGGATGGGCCGACACCTGGCTGCGCACCACCGGCGTCGACACACTCACTTCGACGGTCACGCACGACGCCCGCGAGTGGACGCTCGACGTCGAACGGGACGGCAGCCGCCCCCACCGCGTCGCCGTCGGGGTGTACGACCGCGACCTCACCGACCCCCAGGGCCTTGTCCTGCGCGAGCGCCACGAGAGGGACGTCCCCCGCTCCGGGGCCTCCGCGCCGCGCGACGGCGGCCGCCCCGCCCTGATCGTCCCGAACGACCAGGACCTCACATACGCCAAGATCCGCCTCGACGAGGTCTCCATGGAGACGGCCCTGCGCAGCCTCTCCCGCGTCCCGGACGCGCTCACCCGCGCCGTCCTGTGGAACAGCCTGCGCGACATGGTCCGCGACGGCGAGCTCGACGGCATGACCTACCTGGAGACGGCCCGCGCGCACCTGCCCGACGAGACCGACCTCGCCCTCGTCCAGGGCGTCCTCGCCTTCGCCACCACCCACGTCGCGGGCCGCTTCCTCCCCCCGGAGCTGCGGGCCGTCGCCCTCGCCACCCTCACCGAGCTGTGCCGCGACCTGATCCGGCGCACGGAGGACGGCTCACACGCGGGCCTGCGGCTCACCGCCGTGCGCGGCTTCATCGACGTGGCGACGCGCCCCGACCCGCTCCAGGAGTGGCTCACCGAGGGCACCGTCCCCGGCGGCCCCGAACTCGACCCCGAGCTGCGCTGGCGCGTCCTGACCCGTCTCGCAGTCCTCGGCGCCGCCGGCGAGTCCGCGATCGCCGCCGAGCTGGAGCGCGACCCCAGCGCCACCGGGCAGGAGGGCGCGGCCCGCTGCCGTGCCGCACTGCCCGACCCGGAGGCCAAGCGCCGCGCCTGGGAGGCGATGTTCGCCTCGGACGACCTCTCCAACTACCTCCTCACCGCCACCGCCCAGGGCTTCTGGCAGCCCGAACAGGCCGATCTCGTACGGGAGTACGTCCCCCGCTACTACCAGGACGCGGTCGCCGTCGCCGCCCGGCGCGGCCCCGCCATCGCGGACGTCGCAGGACGGTGGGCCTTCCCGGTCTCCGCGGTGGACGCCGAGACGCTCCGCCTGGGCGAGGAGTGCCTGCGCGACGCCGACCCCATCCCCGCGCTGCGCCGCAAGCTGGCCGACCAACTGGACGACCTGGCGCGGGCGTTGCGGGTACGGGAGGCGACGCGGGCCTAGGCCGTGCCGACGGAGTTCAACGACAGGGCCTAGGTCCGTGGACCGACCCGGACCTGGTCCCAGCCGACGATTCCGTGGCCCGCGCGGCCGCCTAGGGTCGAAGATCCAGCACAAGATCCTTAGGAGCCCGCTGTGATCGTCGCCACCGGTGCCACCGGAAACGTGGGCCGCGCCCTCGTCACCCAGCTCACCGCCGCGCACGTCCCCGTCCGCGCGCTGACCCGCGATCCGCTGCGGGCGGGGCTGCCGTCGGGCGCCGAGGTGGCGCGCTTCGACCCCGCCGCCGAACCGGCCGACCTCGCCCCCCTCTTCGAAGGCGCGACCGCGCTCTTCCTGCACCTGGCGGCCGTCGGCGACCACGCCGACGCGGTCCTCGCGGCGGCCCGCAAGGGCGGCGTCCAGCACGTCGTCGCGCTGTCGTCGGGCATCATCCAGGAGGGAGCCGACGAGACGCACCCCATCCACGTCGCGCACGCGGACCTGGAGGAGCGGGTGCGCCGCAGCGGCCTCGACTGGACCTTCCTGCGGCCCAACGCCTTCGCCGCCAACTCCTTCCAGTGGGCGGACCAGATCCGCGCCGGCGACACCGTACGCGGCCCCTTCGCCGGAGCCCTCACAGCACCCATCCACGAGGCCGACATCGCCGCCGTGGCCGCTCGCGCGTTCCTCGACGACGGCCACCGAGGAGTCGCCCACCGCCTCACGGGCCCCACCGCGGTGTCGACCGAGGAGCAGATCCACACCATCGGCCAGGCACTGGCCCGCGACCTGCGGTTCGTAGAGGTGCCCCCGGAGGAAGTCACCGAGGACATGTTCCCCCACATCCCCGCGGCAATGCTGCCGACCGTCCTGGAGTCCTTCGCCGAACTCGTCGGCACAGCACCGGAGATCACCTCCACCGTGAAGTCGGTAACGGGCACCCCGGCACGAACATTCACGGAGTGGACACGGGACCACGCAAACGATTTCCAAGCCTGAGACGGCCCCCGGGCCGGCCCCGTAAGGGGCGCGGGGAACGGCGCGAGCAACCAAGACGCACCCGCAGTCGAATCCCGTCCCCCCACGCGGGAGCGACTAGCACCCGGGCCCACCCCCGCACCCCCTCTCCCCGCACCAGTACCACTTTCGGGTTCGGATCGTTGAGCTCTCCGGGCGTGCCGTCCGCTCGGCGGACAGGCTGGTTGTCCCCGCCCGCGCGCACCCGAAGGACATCGCCCATGAGCACTCCGCCGCCCCTCGCCGGAGGAGCCCAAGGCCCGGACGCGCTGCGGCCGTTGCTCACCACCACCCTGGAAGCCCTGCGCACCGGGGCGACCGCCCGCGGAGGACCGCTCCCCGCGGGCGGCCCCACCGCGGTGGCCGCCCGAGTGCGCGAGGCCACCGGCCAGATCCTGCCCGCCCGGGGCGAAGGCGCCGAAGCAGCCCTCCGCACGCTGGTCCACGCACTGGCGGAAGGCGCCGCCGACCCCGCCGACGCCCTCTGCGCCGCCCACCTGCACTGCCCACCGCTCGCCCTGGCCGTCGCCGCCGACCTGGCCGCGTCCGCGCTCAACCCCTCGATGGACTCCTGGGACCAGGCCCCCGCCGCATCGGAGATCGAGACCCTGGTCACCCGCGCCCTCACGGCGGAGACCTACGGCCCCGGAAGCTCAGACGCCCTCGTCACCACCGGCGGCACCGAGTCCAACCAGCTAGCCCTGCTCCTGGCCCGCGAGCGCACCGCCGCGCACGGCCCCCTCCAGCTCGTCGTCGGCGAGAACGCCCACCACTCGCTCGGCCGCGCCGCCTGGCTGCTCGGCATGCCGGAACCGGTCACCGTCCCGGCACCCGCAGGTGTCCTCGACCCGGCCGCGCTCGACGAAGCGCTCTCCGAACTCACGGGCCCACCCGGCACGTTCCTCGTCACCGCCACCGCCGGCACCACCGACGCGGGGCTCATCGACCCCCTCGACCAGATCGCCGACCTCTGCGCGGCCCACGGCGCCCGACTGCACATCGACGCCGCGTACGGCGGCCCGCTCCTCTTCAGCAACGTACGAAGAGCGCTGCTGCACGGCATGGAGCGCGCCGACAGCGTCACGTTCGACCTGCACAAGCTCGGCTGGCAGCCCGTCGCCGCCGGGCTGATCCTGGTCCGCGACGGCCGCGACCTCGCCGCGCTCGGCCACCACGCCGACTACCTCAACGCGGGCGACGACACCGAAGCAGGCCTCCCCGACCTCCTCGGCCGCTCCCTGCGCACCACGCGCAGACCCGACGTACTCAAGATCGCCGTCACCCTCAAGGCCCTCGGGCGCGAGGGCATCGGCGCACTCGTCGACCAAGTCTGCGCCCAGGCGCAGGAGTTCGCCGGGCTTGTCACCGCGCACCCCGGCTTCGAGCTCTACGACCAGCCCGTCATCAGCACCGTCCTGTTCCGTCCCGTCGGCGCCGACGACGACCACATCGCGTACGTCAGGCGAGAACTCCTCACCCAAGGACGCGCCGTCCTCGGGCGGGCCAGGATCGACGGACGCCGCTGGCTCAAAGCCACCCTGCTCAACCCGCACACCCGGCCCGGCGACCTCGCCGAGCTCCTGAAGCTCGTGGAAGGAACCACCCCCCGATGACCGGCCAGAACGACAAGCCCGCCCCGCCGCTCACCACCCCCGAAGAACCCCGGGACCTGGTCGGCATCGGCATCGGCCCCTTCAACCTCTCCCTCGCCGCCCTCGCCCAGCCCCTGGCCGCACTCGACGCCGCCTTCTACGAACAGCGGCCCGCCTTCCACTGGCACCCCGGGCTCCTCATCGACGGCGCAAGCCTCCAAGTACCGTTCCTCGCCGACCTGGTGACCCTCGCCGACCCGGCGAGCCCCTGGTCCTTCCTCAGCTACCTCAAGACCCGCGAGCGCCTCTTCCCCTTCTACTTCGCCGAGCGGTTCCACATCCAGCGCGCCGAGTACGACGCGTACTGCCGCTGGGTCAGCGAGAACCTCCCCGCGCTGCACTTCGGGCACCAGGTCGACGCCGTGCGCTGGAATCCCGAACGGGACCTCTTCGAAGTCGACTTCACACAGCTCGACGCCGACGGAGAGGCCGAGGCGCTCGGCCGGACGTACACGAAGAACATCGCCGTCGGCGTCGGCACCGCGCCCCACATCCCCGAACCCCTCAAGCCCCTCGCGGACGCCCCCACCGTCCCCGTGATCCACTCCGCGGACTATCTCCTGCACCGCGACCGGCTGCTCGCCGCCGACCACATCACCGTCATCGGCTCGGGCCAGTCCGGCGCCGAGGTCTTCCTCGACCTGCTCAAGCACCGCCCGATCGGCGCCGAGAAGATCCACTGGCTCGCCCGCACCGAGGCCTTCGCGCCCATGGAGTACTCCAAGCTCGGCCTGGAACACTTCACCCCCGACTACACCCGCTACTTCCACTCCCTGCCCGAATCGGTGCGCGACGGCCTCGTCCCCCACCAGTGGCAGCTCCACAAGGGCATCGACGCCGACACCATCGCCGCCATCCACGACGAGCTCTACCAACGCACCCTCCACGGCGGCTGGCCCGACGCCGTCCTCACCCCCGGCGTCTCGGTGCGCACCGCGGGCCGCGTCGCCACCACCCGCGTGGAACTCCACCTGGAACACCTCCAGCAGGGCACCCGCTCCCGCCTCACCACGGACGCGGTCGTGCTCGCCACCGGCTACCGCGAACGCCCCCTCGGCCAGCTCCTCGCGGGCCTCGACCCCTACATGCGCCGCGACTCCTCGGAGCGCCCCCGCATCGACGAGCAGTACCGCCTCGTCCTCGACCCCTCCGTCACCGCCACCGGCAGCAACGTCTACGTACAGAACGCCGAACGCCACACCCACGGCGTCGGCGCCCCCGACCTCGGCCTCGCCGCCTGGCGCAGCGCCACCATCCTCAACTCCCTGACGGGACAGTCCCCTTACCCGCTCCCGCAGCGCACCGCGTTCACCAGCTTCGGCCTCCAGACACCGGAGGGACACACCACCGCGGCCGGCCGCATCGGCGAGCAGCGCGGCAACCTCGTACGCCTCAAGAACTGACACCCAAGGCCCCGCCTCAGGTGGCCAGCTCCCCGATGGGCGCGACGACCCGCAGCGTCCTCGGACACGACCACACCGCGGCCCCCTCCACCACCCCGGCCCGCAGCGGATGCGTGTCGGGGTGCGCGGGACACTCCGGCCACACCGCGGGCTTCAACTGGGCGCACAGCTCCTCGACCGCCCACCCCTGCACCTGATCCGCGACGTCCGCGACCCGCTCCGCCGCGCTCTGGTGGGCCGCGACCGAGACGCCCTGCCCCGAGCCGTCGGACGCGTACACCATGACCACGTCCTCGCCCTGGCCGAGGAAATCCGCCTCCTCGACCACGGTGGCCCGCACGGCGCACGTGGCCGAAAGGTCGCGGAGTACGGGGTCGAGCGCTGTCCCAAGTGCGTCATCCATGGACGGAATTGTCCGCCCCCAAGCGCTGTCGCGCCGCCGAATATTCCTGCGCGAAAGACACCGCAGGACGAAATACCGACGCCATCCGCCCTGTTCAGCCGAGCATGACAACAGACTCCAAGGCCTCCTGGACCGCAGCGTTCCGCTCCGCCGTCGTCAGCCCCCACGAGAGCATCGACCTCTTCGAACTCCGCGCCTTCTCCCGCCAGACCCTCCGTCAGATCATCCGCCTCGACGGCGGCGGCAGCGCCGTCCGCGTCCGCCTCAGCAACCGCTACGGCAAGGAACCCCTCCACATCGGCGGCGCCCGCCTCGCCAGACGCACCGAAGGCAGCGGCATCGAGTCCGGCAGCGACACGCCCCTGCGCGTCGGCGGCGCCGAGGACTTCACCGTCCAGGCCGGGGAAGAGATCATCAGCGATGCCGTCGAGGGCACCTTCACCGCCGGTGACGAACTGGCCCTCAGCCTCTGGCTGCCCGAGGACACCGGCCTCTCCACCTACTCGGCGGTGCCGCTGCGCACCGGCTACGCGGTACCCGGCAACGCCCTCTTGGCGCCCACCCTCGACGGCGCCGAAGGCCTTGAGGAACTCGCCACCCGCCACTTCATCAGCGGGGCCGACGTCCTCGCCCCCGCCGGCACGGCCGTCACGGTCGCCTTCGGGGACTCGTGGTTCGAGGGCACGGGCACCACGCCCGACACCGACCGCCGCTTCCCCGACCTGCTCAACGACCGGCTGCGGGAGGCCGGAAGCGACGGCTGGGTGGTCAACCAAGGGCTTTCCGCCAACCGCCTGCTCACCGACGAGATCGGCGAACACGCCCTGGCCCGCCTCGAACGCGACGCCCTGGACGTGCCCGGAGCCACCCACGTCCTGGTCCACTTCGGCCTCAACGACCTCGGCATCCCCGGCCAGGAGGCGTTCCCGGAGACCGCGCCCATACCCACCGCCGATGACCTCATCGCGGGCTTGACCGCCCTCGCCGACCGGATCCACGCAGCCGGGCTGACCGCGATCGCCACCACCATCGGCCCCTACAAGGACACCGTCTTCGAGGGCTACTCCACCCCCGAGGGCGTGGCCGTGGCCCGCGAGGTCAACGACTGGATCCGGGGCGCCGAAAGCCCCTACGACGCCTACGCCGACTTCGCCGCGGCCGTCGCGGACCCGGCCGACCCCGACCGGATCCACGACGACTACGACAGCGGCGACGGCCTGCACGTCAACGACGCCGGCGCGAAGGCCCTCGCCGACGCCATCGACCTGACAGCCCTGAAGGCCTAGCAGGCAGGCCTAGAAGACGGGCGTACCGTCCCGGGTCAGCTTCCAGTCCACCGACGCGAACTGGCCCGGGTCCACCGTCCCCTTCGCCCGCACCCACTGGATGATCGTGTTGCGGATCTCGTCCGAGTTCGCCCACAGCTGCTTGGCACCCGCCACGTGCGGGAAATTCCCGCCGCCGCTCGCACGGTAGTTGTTGACCGCCAGCACGAACTCGGCCTTCGGGTCGATGTCCTTGCCGTCGAAGCTCAGCTTCGCGATGCGCGAACCCGCGGGCTTGGCGATGTCGATCTCGTACGTCACGCCGTACAGCGCGTCGTAGTTGTAGTCCGGGATCTTGTCCGCGTTCGTCAGCTTCGCCGGGTCCACCGGGGCACCGGCCGCCGTCTGCACGTAGTAGCGCGCCGAGAACTCCAGGTACTCCTTGAGCTGCGCGCCCGTGACGAGCCGCGCCTCAAGCGTGTTCTCGAACGGGTAGAGCCCCGCCGCGTCCTTGATCGTCACCTCGCCCGCCGGGACGCCCGCCGTACGCGAGAAACACGAAGCCTGCGAGAGCACGGGAAGCGCCGCGTACTGACCGCCCTTCAGCGCCTCCTTGACCGTCTCCGCCTGGACATGGCTGATCAGATCGATGATCGCGACATCCTTGTACGGGCCTTCGGCCGCGCTCATCGCCTGCGTCGACGTACCGATGACCTGGTTGACGTACGCGACGACCTTCTTGTGCTCATCGGCGAGGAGCCGGGTGACCTTCCTGTCCTCCGCCGCCGTATTGGAGTTGAGGACCTTCGCACCGACCTTCTCCACCGTCCAGCGGCCCTTGGCCCACACCAGGTCGAAGTCGAAAAGCGTCAGGCGCTGGCCCCACTTCAGCGGCTCGGAAAGGACGACCTTCTTTCCGGTCTCCTTGTTCTCCACGAAGTACTCGGCGATCTCCGTGTGCGCGTGCCCGACCAGGATCGCGTCGATGCCGGGCACCTGCTCGGCCACCAGACCCGCCGCGTTCTCGATGTACGGGAGCTGATCACCGTACGAGGACGTGCCGCTGGAGCCGGAGTGCGCCGAGACGATCACGACGTCCGCGCCCATGGAACGCAGCTTCGGCACCCACTTCGCCGCCTGCTCCTCAAGGCCCGGAAACGTCATCTTGCCCTGGACGTTCGCCTTGTCCCAGATCGCGATACCGGGATTCGTCAGGCCCAGAACCGCCACCTTCACGTCACGGCCGTGCGGGGTGCGCAGACGCTTCATGAAGTACGGCGGGAAAGCGGGCCTCTGCGTCTTCGCGTCGAGGGCGTTGGCGCCGAGCAGCGGAAAATCGCACTGCTCCTCGAACTTCCGCAGCACGGGAATGCCGTAATTGAACTCGTGATTTCCGAGCGCCGCGGCGTCGTAGCCGATGCTGTTCATCGCCTGCGCCATCGGATGGACCGGGCCGTGCGCGGCGGTGATCGGGTCGATCTTGGCGTAGTAATAAGAGAGTTGGGTGCCCTGAATGGTGTCGCCCGCATCGATGAGAAGCGTGTTGCGGCGGCCTCTCTCCTCGCGGATCTCGTTCACGAGCGTGGAGATCTTCGCCAGACCCACGTCGTTGTGGTCCTTGTCGTCGAACTCCTTGTCCGTGAAGTAGTCCCAGTTGAAGACATTGCCGTGCAGGTCCGTCGTGCCCATGACGGTGAACGAGTACCGCTTCTTCCGCTTGGCGGGCTCCCCGGGCGCCTGCGCCGACACGGAGGGCGCGGCAGCCACGCCTCCCGCGAGCGCCACGCCCGTGGCGACGGCGGACTTGCCCAGGAACTTCCGGCGGTTCAGCGGCATTTCATACTCCCCTTGGACCTCTGGTCGACCGATGTAACGCGCGTAGATAACGCGCGTAGATTCTGACCCCGACCACCCCACCGGCAACAGACCCCGCAGGTTTCGATCCGATGACTGTCCGGTGCCGCGTCCGATGGCTGTCCGCTGCCGCCCCCCAGTGCGAGAGTGGCCGCATGGACGAGACCACCCCCGAGACCACCCCCACCCCGCCCCCCTACGGCACCCCCGACGCCCCGCGCCTGGCCGTCAAAGGCGAAGCACACCTCGAAGTCGACCCCGAGATCGCCCGCATCGGCATCACCGTCAGCGCACGCGGCACCGACCGGCGCGACGCCCTCAACGACCTGACACACCGCAACGCCACCGTCATCGACCTCGTGAAGACCTACGGCGAATCCGTCGAAACACTGGAGACCGGCGCCTTCTCCATCAGCCCCGAACTCACCAAACACGGCCGCGGCGAACGCGTCCGCGCCTACCACGGCCGGGTCCACATCACAGCCGAACTCACCGACTTCACCGCCCTCGGCGAACTCACCACACGCCTCGCCGACCTCGAACTGACCCGCGTCGACGGCCCCTACTGGGCCCTGCGCCCCGACTCGCCCACCCACCGCGAAGCCCGACAGCAGGCGGTCAGGGAAGCCGTGCAGCGAGGCAGGGAATACGCGGACGCACTGGGTACCTCGCTCGCCGCCCTCGTCGAGCTCGCCGACATCGGCGCCGAGAACGCCCAGCCCTACGGCTACGGCGGCCCGACACCCGCCATGCGCACCGTCGCGTACGGCGGCGCGGCCGACATGGCCCAGGAAGCCGCCCCCCTCGACCTCGAACCCCAGCGACAACACGTCTACGCACAGGTCAACGCGCGCTTCACGATGACACCGCCGCAGCTGTAGTCACACAAGGGCTTTACGTGCTTTACGCCGCGGGGCGCCCGTAAATCGCTCATCAGAGCAGCGCCCCGCACAATTCAACACTTGTCAATAACCCTTCACGCAAAGGTTGTTGAGTAGTCATGCCCAGCCAATTCTCTACCCGTCGGTAAGGCCTAGGCTCGAAGCATGCGCCGAGCAAAAATCGTCTGCACCCTGGGCCCCGCCACCGACTCGTACGACCAGATCAAGGCACTGGTCGAAGCCGGAATGGACGTAGCCCGCTTCAACCTCAGCCACGGCACCTACGCCGAACACGAGGAGCGCTACCAGCGCGTACGGAAGGCATCCGACGAGACAGGCCGCAGCGTCGGCGTCCTCGCCGACCTTCAAGGCCCGAAGATCCGCCTCGGCCGCTTCAGCGAAGGACCCGTACTCCTTGAACGGGGCGACGAGTTCACCATCACCGTCGAAGAAGGCGTCGAGGGCGACCGCCAGACCTGCGGCACCACCTACGACGGCCTCGCCCAGGACGTCACCCCCGGCGAACGCATCCTCGTCGACGACGGCAAAGTGACCCTGGAGGTCACAGCGGTCGACGGGCCCCGCGTCACCACCACCGTCGTCGAAGGCGGCATGGTCTCCGACCACAAGGGACTCAACCTCCCCGGCGTCGCCGTATCCGTCCCCGCCCTCTCCGAGAAGGACCAGGCCGACCTGCGCTGGGCCCTGCGTTCAGGATTCGACGTCATCGCCCTGTCCTTCGTCCGCAGCGGCCGCGACATCGAAGACGTCCACCGCATCATGGACGAGGAAGGCCGCCGCCTCCCCGTCATCGCCAAGGTCGAAAAGCCGCAGGCCGTCGAGAACATCGACGACATCGTCGCCGCCTTCGACGCGATCATGGTCGCCCGCGGCGACCTCGGCGTCGAGATGCCCCTCGAACAAGTGCCGATCGTCCAGAAGCGCGCCATCAAACTCGCCAAGCGGAACGCGAAGCCGGTCATCGTCGCCACCCAGATGCTCGACTCGATGATCGACAACTCCCGCCCCACGCGCGCCGAGGCCTCCGACGTCGCCAACGCCGTCATCGACGGCACGGACGCGGTGATGCTCTCCGGCGAAACCAGCGTCGGTAAATACCCCATCGAGACCGTCCGCACGATGGCCCGCATCGTCGAAGCCGCCGAGGAAGACATCCTCGCCAAGGGCCTCCCGCCCCTGACCGAGCGCAACAAGCCCCGCACCCAGGCCGGCGCCGTCGCCCGCGCCGCCGCCGAAATGGGCGACTTCCTCGGCGCGAAATTCCTCGTCGCCTTCACCCAGTCCGGCGACACCGTCCGCCGCCTCTCCCGCTACCGCTCACCCATCCCGCTCCTCGCCTTCACCCCCGACCGAGCGACGCGCTCCCAGCTGAACCTCACCTGGGGCGTGGAGACCTTCCTCGGCCCGCACGTCGAATCCACCGACGCCATGGTCCGCCAGGTCGACGAGCTGCTCCTCAAGTACGGACGCTGCGAGAAGGGCGACGTCGTGGTCATCACCGCGGGCTCCCCACCCGGAGTCGCCGGCTCCACCAACCTCGTACGCATCCACCACATCGGCGAGGACGACAGCACCCAGTAGCACCTACGGCGTCACGATCGCGAAATCCGGATCCGGCTTGTCCACGACGCCGAGCAGCCGGGCCAGGAGCGACGCGTCGCCCTCCACCTCGATGTCACCAAGCCCCTTGCCGCCCAGCAACGCGAGCAACTGGGGCTTGGTCATCGTCAGCGTGACACCCGCGTCCGGGTCCCTCTTCGCGTCGCTGCGGTAGGTCAACACGCCGTTGCGCAAGGTCAGATGCCACACCTTGCCCAGCGCCGGAAGACTCCAGTCCATCCGCAGCTTCAGATCCCACGCCTTCGGGCCGTTCACGCGGATCGCCACGGAATCGATCAACTGATCCACGGAGAGGGCCATCAACATGTCGGCACTCGCGACGGAGGTGGGGGTGCCCCGCACGCCTTCGCGAAGTTCCTGGGCGCCCATCAGATAGAAGTTCCGCCACACGGCATTCTCCGAGGCCTGCCCCAACTTCGTGTAGAGCTTGGCGAGTTCGAACTTGGCGGCCTTGTGCCCGGGGTCCGCGAACACGACATGATTGAGCAACGTCACCGCGAACCGCAGATCACCGCCCTTCGCGAACGCCTTGGCCTTGGCAACCGTCGCCGTACGCCCACCCATGGCCTTGACGTACCGCTTGGCCTCCGCGACGGGAGGGTGCTCCCACAGATGCGCCGGGTTGCCGTCGAACCACCCCATGTACCGCTGATAAATGCCCTTCACGTTATGGCTGAGCGACCCGTAGTAACCACGATTCGCCCATACGCCGGCAAGCGCGGGAGGCAACTCGATCTCCTCGGCGATCTCCCGCCCGGTCATCCCTGAATTGATCATCCGCAGCGTCTGATCATGCATGTACGCGTACAGGTCCCGCTGCTGCTCAAGCAGCTCGACGATGGTGTCGCCACCCCACGTAGGCCAGTGATGCGAGGCGAAGGCGACATCGACCCGCCCGCCGAACAACACCACGGACTCGTTGAGGTAGCGCGCCCACTGCCGGGCATCCCGCACCTGCGCACCACGCAACGTGATGATGTTGTGCATCGTGTGCGTCGCGTTCTCCGCCATGCAGACGGCACGCAGCTCGGGAAGAACGAAGTTCATCTCAGCGGGCGCCTCGGTCCCCGGCGTCATCTGAAACTCGAACCGCACCCCGTCCACGGTCTCGACCTGACCGGTCTCGGTGATGTCCTTGGTAGGCGGAATCAACCCGATCGACCCCACCGAAACGGTCTGCCCGAGACCGCAACCGATTTGCCCCGCAGGGGACTTCGGGAGCAGCGCCCCGTACATGTACCCGGAGCGCCGCTGCATCGCAGTCCCGGCGTAGACGTTCTCGGATACGGCGTGCTCCATGAAACCGTCGGGAGCGAGGATCGGCACGTCACCCGCGCCATCAGGCAGCACCCCACGGCAGCCGCCGAAGTGATCGACGTGCGGATGCGTGTAGATGAGCCCGGTGACCTTCTTGGGACCGCGGTGCTCGCGGTAGAGCTTGAGCGCGGCGGCAGCGGTCTCCGCCGAGATCAGCGGATCGATGACGACGACACCGGTGTCACCCTCGACGAGCGTCATGTTCGACAGATCGAGGCCACGCACCTGGTAAACACGGTCCGTGACCTTGTAGAGCCCCTGCTTCGCCACGAGCTGCGACTGGCGCCACAGGCTCTTGTGCGCGGTCTTGGGGGCGTCTTGGTTCAGGAAGCCGTACGCGTCGCTGTCCCAGACGACCTGGCCCTTGGCGTTCTTCACCACTCCCGGAGTGAGGGCGGCGATGAACCCCTTGTCGGCGTCGGCGAAGTCGTCACCACCACTGCGGGTGCCTTCGCGGTCGATCGCGGACGCGGTCTGGGGATTCATGGCCACGGCCGCCGCGGCGGCACCCGCGGCAGCGGCGACGAAGCTGCGCCTGTTCAGGGGAGTCATGGGGCCGAAGATCGCAGCGGGGTACTGGGCGGGGCAAGGGTTCGCCGTGGATTTGGGGCAACTCCCAGGGAGGCCGGGGGAGGGGTGTGACGTGTCCTATTGCGTGGGCGTGGGGTGGGTCAGTATTTGGGGCCTACGTGGGTGTCCATGAGGGCTACTGAGGCTCTGCGGGCGACGGAGATGTTGTAGGGGTTGCCGTGGCGGGTGCAGTGCTTCCATTCGACGCCGAGCTTGTCGAGAGTGTCGGTGTAGAGCTTGCGGATGTCGTCCGAGACATTGGTGAACCAGTACCTGGGGTATTCGTAGCGCTTGCGCTCCCCGCCGACCATTCGGGTCGTCCAGTTGAGGTTCCGGCAGCCGTCGGAGTGGATGAGGCCGCGGACGAACTCCCAGGGGTGGGCGTCGACGATCTCCTGTTGCCAGGGCTCGAGGGCGATCCGACGCTCGTGCTTCTTGCCCGCTCCGTGTTGCGGGAACATGCACCACAAGTGGTTCGAGTAGACCTTGACGTTGCTGCACCCCTTTCTGCGCACTCGGCAGACGGAGTTGTCCGGGAAGACGGTGCGCATGGCTCGCTCGCAGTCGTCCATGAGCCCGGGCCACGACTCGGTGCAGGTGATCATGAGGCTGGGCGTGCGGTGCCCCGAGTACTGAATGATGTGCCCGTCTCCTAGGTAGAGCCCCAGAAGGTAGGAGTACGCCGTCCTATCGAGATCGCAGCCGTCGCACTGCGGGCACTTGGGGTCGTGTTTTCCCGGACACTCTCCGCGTTTGGCGCGGTCCATATGTCGCCAGTACGAGATGGTGCCGCTCGGGACATTCAGCTGGCGGGCAACGTCCGCGTTTTTCGTGCCGCCTCGCAGCAGCGTGAGGGCTTTCTGCCGTACCTCTGTGCCGTGGAAGTTCATGGCACAACTGTGTGCGCCTGATCATGGCGGCGAGCAGCAAAAAGCGGATGTTCACGGGAACGAGAACATCCGCTTGCGGGTGGTGACCTTGGAATCCAAGGAAAAGTGCCCCGGGTGGGACTCGAACCCACACTGTAAGGTGTTTGAGACCTTCGTCTGCTGCCAATTGGACTACCGGGGCCTAACGAATCGAAGGTTCTCCCCGACCCGCTGCCCAACCACCATACCGCAGCTAGGTAGGCTCTTGGGAGCTGCACCCCAGCCCTGATCGAGGAGCCCCCGTGACTTCCCCCGAGTCGCCCCAGCCCGTAGCCGATGACGACGACAAGTCGCACGTGCCTCCGCTGACGACCCGTGTCGTCATCGCCGAGGACGAGGCTCTTATCCGGCTCGACCTCAAGGAGATGCTCGAGGAAGAGGGTTACACCGTCGTCGGTGAGGCCGGTGACGGTGAGAAAGCCGTCGAGCTGGCCCGCGAGCACCAGCCGGACCTGGTGATCCTTGACGTGAAGATGCCCGTCATGGACGGCATCTCCGCGGCCGAGAAGATCGCCGAGGAGTCCATCGCCCCGGTGCTCATGCTGACCGCGTTCTCGCAGCGTGACCTGGTCGAGCGGGCCAGGGACGCGGGCGCGATGGCGTACCTCGTGAAGCCCTTCAGCAAGACCGACGTTGTCCCGGCGATCGAGATGGCCGTCTCGCGTTTCACGGAGCTGAAGACGCTGGAGAAGGAGGTCGCGGACCTCACCCTGCGTCTGGAGACGCGGAAGCTGGTGGACCGCGCGAAGTCGATCCTGCAGACGGAGTACGGCCTGACGGAGCCCGCCGCGTTCCGTTGGATCCAGAAGACGTCGATGGACCGGCGTCTTTCGATGCAGCAGGTCGCGGAGGCGGTCATCGAGGACGCCGACGAGAAGAAGGCGGCCAAGGGGCAGTAGTCCCCGCTCGCTCACACACGCATACGAGAAGGCCCGCACCCCGAAGCCGGGGTGCGGGCCTTTCTCGTACACGTACCGCGAAGTGCTTCAGTCCTCGCCGAGGTACGCCTTCCGTACGGACTCGTCGTGCAGCAGGTCGTTCCCCGTTCCGGAGAGGACGATCTTGCCGACTTCCATGACGTGACCGTGGTCGGCGAGTGAGAGCGCCGCCTGGGCGTTCTGCTCGACGAGGAGAATGGTCGTGCCCTGGGACTTGAGCTCGGAGATGGTCGCCATGATCTTCTGCATCATGATCGGCGATAGGCCCATGGAGGGTTCGTCGAGCATGAGCAGTTTCGGCTGGGACATGAGGGCGCGGCCCATGGCGAGCATTTGCTGTTCGCCGCCGGAGAGCGTGCCGGCTGCCTGCTTTCTGCGTTCCCCGAGAATGGGGAAGAGTTCGTAGGCGCGCGCGATGTCCTTTTCGATGGCGGCCTTGTCGTTGCGCAGGTATGCGCCGAGGCGCAGATTGTTCTCGATCGTCATGCGCGGGAAGATGTGGCGGCCCTCGGGGGAGTGGGCGAGGCCGAGTGCGACGATCTGGTCTGCGCGGTATTTGCGTAGTGCTTTTCCGTTGAATTTGATGGAGCCGCCGACCGGCTTGAGGAGTCCGGAGAGTGTGCGCAGTGTGGTGGTCTTGCCTGCGCCGTTGGTGCCGATCAGTGTGACGACCTCGCCGGCTTCGACCTTGAAGGAGATGCCTTTGACGGCTTCGATCTTGCCGTAGGCGACTTTGAGGTCTTCGACTTCGAGCAGTGCGGTCATCGGCTGGTCTCCTCGTTGCCCGTCGTGTCGGCTTCGGTGCTGCCGGGGGCTCCTTCGAAGGGCTCGCCCAGGTAGGCGGCGATGACGCGGTCGTCCTGTTGGACGGTTTCACTGTCGCCTTCGACGAGTTTTTCGCCTTGGACGAGTACGGCGACGCGGTCGCAGAGGTTGAAGATGAAGCGCATGTCGTGCTCGATGACGAGGACGGCGATGCCCATGTCCCGGATGGCGAGGACGAGTTCTTCGGTGGCGCGGGTTTCCTGCGGGTTCATGCCTGCGGTCGGCTCGTCGAGGAGGAGCAGGCCGGGCTCGCTCGCCAGCGCGCGGGCGATCTCCAGCTTGCGTTGTTCGCCGTAGGGGAGGTTGCGGGAGAGGTGTTCCGCTTTCTCGGCGAGGCCGACGAACTCGAGGAGTTCCAGGGCGCGGGCCTTGGACTTGGCCTCCGCCTTGTGGAAGCCGGGGCCTCGCAGCAGGGCGGACCAGAGGCCTTCCTTCGTACGCGTGTGGCGGCCGACGAGGACGTTCTCCAGGACGGTCATGTTGGCGAAGAGGCGGATGTTCTGGAAGGTGCGGGCCACGCCGGCCGCTGTGACCTTGAAGGATTTGCTGGGCAGGACCGTGCCTTTGTACCGGACTTCGCCCTCGGTGGGGATGTAGAGGCCGGTGAGGCAGTTGAAGAAGGTGGTCTTGCCGGCGCCGTTGGGGCCGATGAGGCCGACGATTTCGCCGCTGTTGACGGTGAGGTCGACGGAGCGTACGGCGGTGAGGCCGCCGAACCGCATGGTGACGCCTCGGGCGTCGAGGACGGTTTCTCCGGGCGGCGTCGCGGCGGAGCTGTCCTTGTTTGTGGTGGTGTCGGTGGTCATGGCTCAGGCCCCTGTCTTGCTGAGGACTGTGGGTGGCGGCGTGTCGCCGGGGGCCAGTTCGGCTTCGTGGAATTCGAGCTGGCGGCGGCGGTTGGGGATGAGGCCCTCGGGGCGGAAGCGCATGAGCAGTACGAGCGCGAGGCCGAAGGCGAAGAGCTGGTAGTCGCCGAGGAAGGAGAGCTTGCTGGGGATGAGGTAGAGCAGCGCCGCGCCGACGAGGGGTCCGCTGATGGTGCCCATGCCGCCGAGGACGACCGCGGCGAGCAGGAACGCCGAGTTGGGCGGGACCGTGTTGGCGAACTGGTACTGCTCGGGCGTCACGGTGTAGGTGACGTGCGCCTGCACTGTGCCCGCGAGTCCGGCGAGCGTGGCGCCGAGCGCGAAGGCGATGAGCTTCACGCGGAAGCCGTTGATGCCCATGGCGAGCGCGGCGGTTTCGTCCTCGCGGATGGCGACCCAGGCGCGTCCGATGCGGGAGTCGCCGCTGCGCCTGAAGACGAGGACGACGACGAGGGTGATGAGCAGCATCAGGAAGAAGTAGTTCGCGAAGCGGCCGATGGTGACGCCGAGGATGCTGTGCTCGATGCCCAGGTCGAAGCCCAGGATCTTGAGGTTCGGGATCGAGGAGATGCCGTTCGAGCCGTTGGTGATGTCCGGGCCCGATGTGCCGTCGGAGTTCATGGCGACGAGGCGGAAGATCTCTCCGAAGCCGAGGGTGACGATGGCGAGGTAGTCGCCGCGCAGTCGCAGTGTCGGGGCGCCGATGAGGACGCCGAAGATGAGTGATGCGCCCGCGCCGACCAGGATGGCGCCCCAGAACGGCAGGTGGACGTCGAAGGGTGAGGACGGCGATCCGGAGACCATGGATGCCGCGTAGGCGCCGACGCCGAGGAAGGCGACGTATCCGAGGTCGAGGAGTCCGGCGAGGCCGACGACGATGTTCAGGCCGAGTGCGACGGTGGCGAAGATGAGGATGTAGACGCCGATGGTGGCGTACTGGTCGTCGCTCTGGGTGAACGGGAAGGCGGCGGCGGCGATGAAGGCGCCGATGAGTGTGATGTTGCGGTGCCGCCCGGTGTAGGTGGAGACCTGGGCGACGAGTCCGGCCTTGGACAGCGCGGCGAAGCCGAATGCCACGGTGATCAGGAAGCCGATGAAGAGTTCGTCGTATTCGGTGCCGATGCCGTAGGTGAAGACCAGGAGGCCCACCGAGAGCGCGGCGATGATGATGAGGATCTCGACGTAGCTGGGGAGCTTGCGCGGCGTGGGTGGTGCTTCGGCGGCGAAGGCGCCCTTGAAGATGATCATCGCGTTGCGCGCGCGGTGCTTGAGCTGTTCCCCGCTGGTGTCTTCGGGGTCGATCGCGTAGGTGTGCGGTCGTACGAAGGGCAGGGCGAGGGCGCCGATGAAGGAGGCGAGGGTGGCGATGGCGGCGACCCAGCCGCCGGGGTCGAGGTTGGCGAGGCCGCCGAGCTGGTAGCTGATCGAGATGATCGTGTACCAGGTGGTGGCGAAGGCGGCGAGCGCCGCGTACTTGAGCGCGGCGTCGGCGCCGCCGGGAGTCAGCGCCCGTACGCCTTTGATGCCGTACGAGGCGAGGCCGAAGAGCGTGGTGAGGAGGCCGGCGATCAGGGCGAGCACCTGGAGGCCGCCGGGGTAGCCGTAGACGGTGAGGTCGCCGGGGAATGCCGCGGTCCAGGTCCAGGCCATGAACGTGGAGATGACGGTGAGGATGCCGCCGCCGGTGGCGAGTGCGCGGGCGGGGCCCTCGGGGATGGCGATGAGACCGGTGGGGGTGTGGTCCTGCTTGGGGCTTGGCGCGTCGGCCGCAGTGGTCTGTGTGGTCATGGTTCTCACGCCCTGTCCGCGACGCGCTCGCCAAGGAGACCTTGTGGCCTGACGAGGAGTACGACGATGAGGAGTACGAAGGCCCAGACGTCGGCCCAGGACTGCCCGCCGAGCTGGCTCATGCCGGGGATGTCGTTCATGTAGGCGGTGGCCATGGCTTCGGCGATGCCGAGGACGAGGCCGCCGATCATCGCGCCGTAGATGTTGCCGATGCCTCCGAGTACGGCGGCGGTGAAGGCTTTGAGGCCCCAGAGGAAGCCCATGCGGAACTGGACTTCTCCGTAGCGGAAGCCGTAGGCGACGGCGGCGATGCCGGCGAAGGCGGCGCCGATCGCGAAGGCCACGACGATGACGCGGTCGGTGTTGACACCCATGAGCTTGGCGGTGTCGGGGTCTTGGGCGGTGGCTTGCATGCCGCGTCCGACGCGGGTCTTCATCACGAAGTAGCCGAGGGCGAACATGCAGATCGGTGCGGTGATCAGCAGGAAGATGTCGCCGGGCTGGATGGTGATGGAGCCCATGTGGATGGAGTCGCCGGGCATTTCGGGGAAGGTGCGGGACGACTTGGCGTTGGGGTACCAGGCCCAGACGGCTTGCTGGAGTGCGAGGGAGAGGCCGATGGCGGTGATGAGGGGTGCGAGGCGGGGTGCGCCGCGCAGGGGGCGGTAGGCGAAGCGTTCGGCTCCGACCGCTATGAGGGTGGAGACGATGACGGCGCCTATGAGCATGAGCGGCAGGGCGAGCCACATGCTGGTGCCGCCCGGGAGCCACAGCCAGACGGTGAGGGCGCCGAAGCCGCCGACCATGAAGATCTCGCCATGGGCGAAGTTGATGAGCTGGACGATGCCGTAGACCATTGTGTAGCCGATGGCGATCAGGCCGTACATGGATCCCAGTAGCAGGCCGTTGACCAGCTGTTGCGGCAGTTCGTGCACCGCAGGTCCTCCGAGTCTTTCGGTGTCGTTCGGCCTGCGGGCGGTGGCGGTTGGCCTCGCAGGACGGACGGCTTAGGTGACGGATGCGACGCCGCGCGGGGCGCTGCTGAGGCAGCGCCCCGCGCGGTGGTGTCGTGCTGCGGGGTGGATCAGCCGGTGAAGGTGCCGGACTTGACCGGCTTCCAGCCCTTGGTCGGGTCCTCGGTGGACTTGACCTCGTACACGGTGAGTTGCTTGTTGGTCGCGTCGCCGTACTCGTCGAAGGAGACCTTGCCGGTCACGCCGTCGAAGGAGACGTCCTGCATGGCGTCGACGATCTTGGCGCGGGCGTCGTCGGGCAGCTTGCCGTCGTTGTCCTCGACGACCTTCTTGACTGCTTCGATGACGGCCCAGGCCGAGTCGTAGGAGTAGCCGCCGTAGGCCTCGTAGGCCTCCTTGTAGCCGGCCTTCTTGTAGTTCGCGATGAACTCCTTGGCGGACGGCAGTTCCTCGACGGGCTGGCCGATGGAGGTGGCCATGTCGCCCTTGCCCTCTTTGCCGGCGAGCTTGACGAAGTCGGCGCTGTAGATGCCGTCGCCGCCGACGAGCGGGATCTTGGCTCCGGCCTTCTTCATCTGCTTGCTGAGCGGTCCTGCGGCGGGGTACTCGCCGCCGTAGTAGACGACGTCCGCGTCAGAGTTCTTGATCTTGGTGGCGACGGCGCCGAAGTCCTTGGTGTCCGGGTTCACGTGCTCGGTGCCCGCGACCTTGCCGCCGAGCTTGGTGAACTCGTCCTTGAAGGTGGCGGCGAGGCCTGCGCCGTAGGTCTTCTTGTCGTCGACGACGAAGACCTTCTTCTTCTTGGCCTCGTTGAAGAGGTACTGCGCGGCGAACGGGCCCTGGACGGCGTCCGTGGTGGCCGTACGGAAGTAGGCCTTGTAGGGGCGCACCTTCTTGCCGCCGTTCCAGTCCTGGCCCTGGGTCATGGCCGGGTTGGTGTTGGCGGGGGAGACCTGGACGAGTTTCGCGTCGTCGAAGACCTTCTGCATCGACTCGCCGACGGAGGAGTTCAGGGGGCCGACGGCGCCGAGGATTTCCTTGTTGGCGACGAACTTGGTGGCGTTGGTCTGGCCCGACGCGGGCTGCCCCTGGTCGTCGGCGGCTTCGATCTTGAAGGTGATGCCGTCGACGTACTTCTTCTCGTTGGCCTGCTTGGCGGCGAGGTCCGCGGAGTTGCGGATGCCGAGGCCCAGCGCGGACAAGTCGCCGGTCAGTGGCGCGTCGACGCCGATGACAACGGTGGTTCCGCCGCCCGCGGAGTCTTCCTTGTCCTTGTCGTCGCGTGAGCCACAGGCGGTGAGGGTGAGTGCCCCCGCGGTGAGTGCAGCGGTGATGGCTATGAGCGAACGTTGACGCACGATCAGTCCTTTCCCCTGGCACGGCCGTCCCCTGTTGGGTGGCCGAGTCGAGCGCGGAACCGAACTGACAGGAATCCGGTGGGCGCGGTGACTGGCCGTGACTCTAAGGGCCGCTTTGTTCTTGGTGGAGTGGTCAGGCCAAAGGTGTGACGCTCTTGTTATGACACGGGGTATTCCGGGCTGGAACTCAGGGGGCGGTTGGGGCGGAATAAGCCACCTTCGGCGCATCCCGCATGCTGAGAACTTGCAGGACTGTCAGGGTGTTTTACTCATGACATCAGTGTTCGGGGGGCATGCGGCTGTCAGGGCCCCTGAAAGATCTTTTGCGTACCTCTCGCCGAGGATGAAGCTCTGCAACTGCATTGCGCGAATATTACGCAGTGTTACCACCAGGAAAGGGAGTCCGGCATTCCGTTGCACATTTCCACATTCGCGAATGTGCATCGTGATGCGTGCCGTACGAGGGGTTCCTGTTTTCACGGTGAATGGGGTATGGGGGACGACCGTGACCGACAGCGCCTCCGTCGTCTGCGTGATCCGTCTGATGGACACCGGGGGCCCCGAGTCCTGGCTGAGGGCGACGGTGAAGCTGAACGTGCGGTCGCCGGCCAGCGGGTGCGTCATGCCGCCCCGGTAGGTCACGGACACGGTCTGCGACGGATAGAGCGGTGGTGGTGGTGCCGGGGGCCGGGGGCGGGTCAGGTAGAGGCTGAGCCCGGCGGCCCCGACGATCACGGCCGTGGTGACGGCCAGGGCGGTGCGGCGGTGCCGGGTGAGCAGCGGGTGGGGCCGGGCGGGACGCACGGCGACCTGGTCCGTGGCGGCGGCGCGGGTGGGCCGGGTCTCGTAGGTGTCGTCGCCGGGCTCGACGGGGCCGATGGCGTTCACACCCACGGCCCGCCGCTCGGCTCTCCGTGGCGGTAGCGCTCCTCGCACCGCTCACGGGCCTCACGGGTCATCAACTTCCGTCCCGCGTCGGCTCCGTGGCGCTTTCGCTCGGTGCGGGCGAGGTCGAGGGTGTCCCGCAGGATCATGTACTGCCCGTTGGAGAGGCCCATCGACTGGTAGTCGCCGTAGGTCTCCTTGCCCGAGTCGTAAATCTGCCGCCCCCACTTGGTGATCAGGGCCGTGCAGAGGTCCTCGGGGGACGTGGTGGTGGGGGAGGGGGCGTGCTCGGGGGCGTCGGCGGAAGGCGAACTCCCGCAACCGGCGGCGAGGAGAGCGGCGAGAAGGGCGGCGAGCGGGGCGGCGAAGGCGAGCGCACAGAGCGGTTTCCGGTGCCTCATGCACAGACGCTAGACCGGCGCCCCACGCTCCGACAATGCGTAGGGCGCTCGCCTTCGGCCGCCTTCAACCGCCGTCAACCGCCTTACGCGGCGGCGCCGTTGGGCTGCGCGTCGCGCAGCATGCAGGTCAGCCGCGCGGTGCACACCCGCTTGTCCTGCTCGTCGGTGATCACGATCTCGTACGTCGCCGTGGAGCGGCCCCGGTGCACGGGTGTCGCCACGCCGGTGACCAGGCCCGAACGCGCGCCGCGGTGGTGCGTGCAGTTCAGGTCGACACCGACGGCGAGCTTCTGGCTCCCGCCGTGCAGCATCGAGCCGACCGAGCCGAGCGTCTCGGCGAGTACGGCGGAGGCGCCGCCGTGCAGCAGGCCGTACGGCTGGGTGTTGCCCTCGACCGGCATCGTGCCGACGACGCGGTCGGCGGAGGCCTCGACGATCTGGACGCCCATCCGGACGCCCAGATCGCCCGCGGAGAACAGGGCGGGCAGGTCGATGCCGAGCGCGGCGTACTCGTCGATGACCTCTTGCGGGAACTTCACGCTGTGCTGCTCGCCCATGGGGCCCGGCTCCGTTCGTCGTCCTCACTGTCGCTGAGCGAACGCTCAGTCGGTCCCTGATTGTTCCAGGCGCACGACGACGGACTTGCTGGCGGGGGTGTTGCTGGTGTCGGCGGTCGCGTCCAGCGGGACCAGGACGTTCGTCTCCGGGTAGTACGCCGCCGCGCAGCCCCGGGCCGTCGGATAGTGCACGATCCGGAAGCCCGGCGCGCGCCGCTCGACGCCGTCCTTCCACTCGCTCACCAGGTCGGCGTACGACCCGTCGGCGAGGCTCAGCTCACGGGCGTCCTCGGGGTTGACCAGGACGACACGGCGGCCGTTCTTGATGCCCCTGTAGCGGTCGTCGAGGCCGTAGATCGTGGTGTTGTACTGGTCGTGCGAGCGCAGCGTCTGGAGCAGGAGCCGGCCCTTCGGCAGGGCGGGGAACTCGACCGGCGCCGCGGTGAAGTTGGCCTTGCCGGTGGCCGTGGGGAAGCGGCGCTCGTCGCGCGGCGCGTGCGGCAGGGTGAAGCCCGCGGGGTCGGCGACGCGCGCGTTGAAGTCCTCGAAGCCGGGGATCACGCGCGCGATGCGGTCGCGCACCGTGGCGTAGTCCTTCTCGAACTCCTCCCAGGGGGTGGCCGATTCGGGACCGAGGACGCGGCGGGCGAGGCGGCACACGATGGCCGGCTCGGAGAGCAGATGCGGGCTCGCGGGCTCCAGACGGCCGCGGGAGGCGTGCACCATGCCCATGGAGTCCTCGACGGTCACGAACTGCTCACCGCCGCCCTGGAGATCCCGCTCGGTGCGGCCGAGCGTCGGCAGGATCAGGGCACGCGCGCCCGTGACGGCGTGCGAGCGGTTCAGCTTCGTCGACACGTGGACGGTCAGGCGGGCCTTGCGCATCGCCGCCTCCGTCACCTCCGTGTCGGGCGACGCCGCCACGAAATTGCCGCCCATCGCGAAGAACACCTTCGCCTCGCCGTCCCGCAGTGCCTTGATCGCGCGGACGACGTCCAGGCCGTGCTCGCGCGGCGGCGCGAAGCCGAACTCCTTCTCCAGGGCGTCGAGGAAGGCCGGAGCGGGCCGCTCGAAGATGCCCATCGTGCGGTCGCCCTGCACGTTCGAGTGCCCGCGCACCGGGCACACGCCCGCGCCCGGACGGCCGATGTTGCCGCGCAGCAGAAGGAAGTTGACGACCTCGCGGATGGTCGGCACGGCGTGCTTGTGCTGGGTGAGGCCCATCGCCCAGCACACGACGGTGCGCTTCGAGGCGAGGACCATGGCGAGGGCCTCCTCGATGCGCTCGCGGGTGAGGCCGGTCGCGGCGAGGGTCTCGTCCCAGTCGGCGCCGCGCGCGGCCTCGGTGAACTCCTCGTACCCATGAGTGTGTTCGCGGACGAACTCCTCGTCGACCGCTCCCTCGGTGCCGAGGATGAGCTTGTTGAGGAGGCGGAACAGGGCCTGGTCGCCGCCGAGGCGGATCTGCAGGAAGAGGTCGGTGAGGGCGGTGCCCTTGAGCATGCCCTGCGGGGTCTGCGGGTTCTTGAAGCGCTCCAGGCCCGCCTCGGGCAGCGGATTGACCGTGATGATCTTCGCGCCGTTGTTCTTCGCCTTCTCCAGGGCGGAGAGCATGCGCGGATGGTTCGTGCCCGGGTTCTGCCCGGCGACGATGATCAGATCCGACTTGTAGAGGTCCTCCAGGAGGACGCTGCCCTTGCCGACGCCGATGGTCTCCGTGAGCGCGGAGCCGGACGACTCATGGCACATGTTCGAACAGTCGGGCAGGTTGTTCGTGCCCAGCTCGCGGGCGAACAGCTGGTACAGGAACGCCGCTTCGTTGCTGGTGCGGCCCGAGGTGTAGTAGACGGACTCGTCCGGGCTGTCCAGCGCGGCCAGTTCCTCGCCGATGATGTCGAAGGCCCGCTCCCAGGAAACGGGTTCGTAGCGCTCGGCGCCCTCCGCCAGATACATCGGGTGGGTGAGGCGGCCCTGCTGCCCCAGCCAGTACCCACTGCGCGTGGCGAGGTCGGCCACGGGGTGCGCGGCGAAGAAGTCGGGGGTGACGCGGCGCAGCGTGGCCTCCTCGGCGACCGCCTTCGCGCCGTTCTCGCAGAACTCCGCCGTGTGCCGGTGCTCCGGCTCGGGCCAGGCGCAGCCGGGGCAGTCGAAGCCGTCCTTCTGATTGACCCGCAGCAGCGTCAGCGCCGTGCGGCGCACACCCATCTGCTGCTGGGCCATGCGCAGTGAGTGACCGATGGCGGGAAGGCCCGCCGCGGCGTGCTGCGCCTGCGCGACCTGCGGCGCGTCCTGGACCGGATCACCCTTGGGCGACTTCCTTGCCATGGTCGGCTCCCCTTCGAGCACGTACGTGAGCTACGTCTCCGATCCTCCCACGCGCAGCTGACAGCGCGGTCGCGGGTGAGGGTTGGGGCCGACTGTCAGTGGGGCGTGGCAGGATCGGGGACGTGGCAGAAAAAGCAGCGAAGAAGAAGTCCGAGACCGCGACGAAGCCGAGTGGCGAGCAGCGTCCGCGCCTGCTCCTCATGGACGGGCACTCCCTGGCCTACCGGGCGTTCTTCGCGCTGCCCGCGGAGAACTTCACGACCGCGACGGGCCAGCCGACGAACGCGATCTACGGCTTCGCGTCGATGCTGGCGAACACCCTGCGCGACGAGGCGCCCACGCACTTCGCGGTCGCCTTCGACGTGTCGCGCAAGACGTGGCGCTCCTCGGAGTTCCCTGAGTACAAGGCGAACCGCTCCAAGACCCCGGACGAGTTCAAGGGCCAGGTCGAGCTGATCGGCGAGATCCTCGACGCGATGCACGCGGTGCGGTTCGCGGTGGACGGCTTCGAGGCGGACGACGTCATCGCCACGCTCGCCACCCAGGCCGAGGCGGCGGGCTTCGAGGTCCTGATCGTCACCGGCGACCGCGACTCCTTCCAGCTGATCAGCGACCACGTGACGGTGCTGTATCCCACGAAGGGAGTCTCCGAGCTGACGCGCTTCACCCCGGAGAAGGTCGAGGAGAAGTACGGCCTCACGCCCAGCCAGTACCCCGACTTCGCGGCCCTGCGCGGCGACCCCTCGGACAACCTCCCCGGCATCCCCGGGGTGGGCGAGAAGACCGCCGCGAAGTGGATCAACCAGTTCGGTTCCTTCGCGGACCTCGTCGAGCGCGCCGAAGAGGTCAAGGGCAAGGCCGGACAGAACTTCCGCGATCACCTGGACGCGGTGAAGCTGAACCGCAGGCTCACGGAGATGGTGCGCGACGTCGAGCTCCCCAAGGCCGTCGCCGACCTGGAGCGTCTTCCGTACGACCGCACGGCCCTCGCCCTGGTCCTCGACACCCTGGAGATCCGCAACCCCTCGCTGCGCGAGCGGCTCCTCGCCGTCGACCCCGGCGCGGAGGAGGCCGACCAGACCCCGGCCGAGCCGGGCGTGGAGCTGGACGGCTCGGTGCTCGGCGCGGGTGAGCTCGCGCCGTGGCTCGCCGAGCACGGCAAGGCGGTCCTCGGCATGGCCACGGTCGACACCTGGCAGCTCGGCACGGGCTCGGTGACCGAGGTCGCCCTCGCGGCGGCCGGCGGAGCGGCGGCCTGGTTCGACCCGACCCGCCTGGACGAGTCCGACGAGAACGCCTTCGCGGCCTGGGCCGCCGACCCGAAGAAGCCCAAGGTCCTGCACAACGCCAAGGCCACGATGCGGGTCTTCCCCGAGCACGGCTGGACGGTGGACGGCGTCACCATGGACACGGCGCTCGCCGCGTACCTGGTCAAGCCCGGCCGCCGCTCCTTCGCCCTGGACGCCCTGTCTCTGGAGTACCTGGGCCGAGAGCTGGCGCCCGCGTCTGCCGCGGACGGACAGCTCGCCTTCGGTACGGAAGAGGACGACCAGGCCGAGGCCGACGCGCTGATGTCGCAGGCCCGCACGATCCTCGACCTGGGCACGGCCTTCGGCGAGAAGCTGCCGGAGGTAGGTGCGGGCAATCTCCTGACGGACATCGAACTGCCGACGTCCATTCTCCTGGCCCGCCTGGAGCGGCACGGCATCGCGGCGGACCGCGCCCATCTGGAGGCGATGGAGCAGCAGTTCGCGGGCGCGGTGCAGCAGGCGGTGAAGGAGGCGCACGCGGCGGCGGGCCACGAGTTCAACCTCGGCTCGCCAAAGCAGCTCCAGGAAGTCCTCTTCGGCGAGCTGAATCTCCCCAAGACGAAGAAGACCAAGACCGGGTACACCACGGACGCGGACGCCCTGGCCTGGCTCGCGGCCCAGACCGAGAACGAACTGCCGGTCATCATGCTCCGCCACCGTGAGCAGGCGAAGCTCCGCGTGACGGTCGAGGGCCTGATCAAGTCGATCGCCGCGGACACCCGCATCCACACGACCTTCAACCAGACGGTCGCGGCGACGGGCCGCCTCTCCTCCACCGACCCGAACCTCCAGAACATCCCCGTCCGCACGGACGAGGGCCGGGCGATCCGCCGCGGCTTCGTGGTCGGCGAGGGCTTCGAGTCCCTGATGACCGCGGACTACAGCCAGATCGAACTGCGCGTGATGGCCCACCTCTCCGAGGACGAGGGCCTCCTGGAGGCGTTCAGCTCGGGCGAGGACCTGCACACCACGGTCGCCTCGCAGGTCTTCTCCGTCGAGGGCTCAGCCGTCGACGCCGAGATGCGCCGCAAGATCAAGGCGATGTCGTACGGCTTGGCGTACGGCCTCTCCGCGTTCGGCCTCTCCCAGCAGCTGAACATCGAGGCGGGCGAGGCCCGCGCGCTCATGGACACGTACTTCGAGCGGTTCGGTGGCGTACGGGACTATCTGCGCCGAGCCGTCGACGAGGCCCGCGCGACGGGCTACACGGAGACGATGCTTGGCCGCCGCCGGTATCTCCCCGACCTCAACAGCGACAACCGCCAGCGCCGCGAGATGGCCGAGCGGATGGCCCTGAACGCCCCGATCCAGGGCACGGCCGCGGACATCGTCAAGATCGCCATGCTGAACGTGCACCGCGCGTTGACGGAGGCGAAGCTCGACTCCCGCATGCTGCTCCAGGTCCACGACGAAATCGTCCTGGAGATCGCTCCGGGTGAGCGCGCCAAGGTGGAGAAGCTCGTCCGGCGCGAAATGGCGGGCGCGGTGTCGCTGCGGGCTCCGCTGGACGTGTCGGTGGGCGTGGGCGCGGACTGGGAGTCCGCCGCGCACTGACGGCCGCGCCGGGCTTGAGCGGGGTTCTCCTGGAGCGCCGCGCATCACCGGCTTCGCCGAGTCCGTCCGCAATCGCCGGGCGGGCCGGAATTTCCGGCCCGCCCGGCGATTGCGGACATTTTGTACAGAAATCCGACCTCACCCTAGTGGCCCTCGCCCCCGAGCCCCGCCCAGGCCCCCCGGCCACGATGACCGCATGGCCCCACACCTGCGAAACTGCCGGGCGGTCATAGCCACGGCCATAGCCACCGCTCTCCTCACCCCGATACCCGCTACCGCCGCTCGAGCCAGCGCGGTGCAACGCGCGCCCTTCCGTACGGCCCGCGGCGACCCGGCCCTCGCCGCCCAGCTCTCCCGCGACATCCGCGCCGCTCTGGTCGCCCGGCGGGGCACCGTGTCCGTGGCCCTCCACGACCCCGCCACGGGCCTCAGCTGCGCCCTCGGCAGCAGCCGCCGTTACGACACCGCGAGCGTCGCCAAGGTCATGATCATGGAGGCGGCCCTCCGCCGTGCCCAGGACTGGGGCCGCGGCCTCTCGCACGACCACCCCACGACGCAGTACGTAGCCCGTACCATCGAACGCGTCTCTCAGGCCGTGCACCGCGCCCTCAACAAAGGGCGTGCGGCAGTGCACCCCGCCCGAACAGGACGCGGCCAACCGGTGAAAATCGGGCACGAACGGGTGTCTGGGCGCCGGAAGTTGTCGTAGTGTCGCCTGAGTCGGCCCGCTGGGGAGCGCAACGGGGAGCATGGTAGAGCGGGCGGCGACACGCACAGTCGTCAAGGGGAGGGATTCACGGTCATGGCGGCGGTATTCGGCAGGCGGTTGCGCAGGGGAGCGGTGACCACCGCGGTGGCCGCGGCGGCGGTGGCCGCACTCGCGGCATCCCAGGCCCCGGGCGTGACGGACGTGCCTCGCGACGAGCGGGCGGGGGCATCCGGCGCCACGCCGCCACCAGAGGATTCCGCGACCGGCAACTCCCCCTATTACACCGACCTGCCGCCCCTCAACACCCCGGTCCCGCCGACCGGAGCGCCCAACGGCGGCGACGACAAGACCGAGGCTGGGCTCCCGGCCACCGTCCTGGACGCGTACAAGAAGGCCGAGGCCTCCCTGGCCACCTCCCAGCCCGGCTGCAAGCTGCCCTGGGAACTGCTCGCCGCGATAGGCAAGGTCGAGTCGGGCCAGGCGCGCGGCGGCCAGGTGGACGCGAACGGCACGACGCTCGCCTCGATCCGCGGCCCGGTCCTCGACGGCAACGGCTTCGCGAAGATCACCGACACCGACAACGGCGCGTACGACGGCGACGAGACGCACGACCGCGCGGTCGGCCCCATGCAGTTCATCCCCTCGACGTGGGCGACATGGGCGCAGGACGGCAACGCGGACGGCAAGAAGGACCCGAACAACATCTACGACGCCGCGCTCGCCGCGGGACGCTATCTCTGCGCCAACGACCGCGACTTGTCCGTCGAGGCCGATCTGCACAAGGCGATCCTCAGCTACAACCGTTCGACGGACTACCTGAACACGGTCCTGTCGTGGCTGGAGTACTACCGCAAGGGCACCCACGAGGTCCCCGACGGCACGGGCGTCCTGCCGAACGACCGCAGCGACGGCAACGGCATCGGCAACGGCCCGAGCGCGAGCCCGAGCCCCACGCCCACGCCCCCGGCGTCCGGTTCGCCCTCACCGAAGCCGCCCAAGCCCGGCGACGACAAGCCGTCCGAGCCCGGTAACAACGGCGGCGGCAGCGGCGGCCCGACCACTCCGCCCACGGGCGGCGGCGGCTCCGAGACCCCGAAGCCCAACCCCACGCCCACCGACCGGGTCGCGAGCCTGGAGGACGCCGGCACCGGCAAGCTCGCCGCGACGGCGGGCGACGCCTTCGCCGAGCGCGTCGAGGTGCGCACGGAGTCCGCGTCGGGCTCGGCCGTGGCCAAGGCCAAGGTGAAGTTCGCGATCGTCGGCGACACCGACGCGCGCTTCCCCGGCGGCGCCACCAGCGCGACCGTCACCACGAGTGCTTCGGGCAAGGCCACCGCCCCGGTGGTCAAGGCGGGCGAGAAGGCCGGTGAGTTCACGGTCCGCGCCACGGTCGTCGGCCGCTCGCTCCCCGGCCTCGACTACACGGCGACGGTCACCGCGCGCCAGGCCGACGCCCTGGCCAGGACCAGCGACAAGGCGCTGACCTGTGAGCCGGGCAAGGAGTTCGCCGACCAGGTCGAGGTCAAGGCGACGTACAAGGGAGTGGCCGCCGACCGCGTGGCGGCCACCGCCACCATGATCAAGTCGGCGGCGGACGCCACGGCCAACGACAAGGGTCCGTACTTCAAGGGTGCGGACGGCAAGCCGGCCCGCACCCTCAAGGCCCTGAAGACGGACGCGAACGGCGTGCTCAAGCTCCCCAAGATGTACGCCGACGACGCCGCGGGCACGTATCTCCTGCGCGTCACCACCGTGGGCGGCGCGACGCTCACGGTCGAACTGAAGGTGGCGGCCCCCGCGGCCTAGCCGCACAGGACACCTGCCGCACACACGAACGCCCCTGCGCCCGCCCGGCGCAGGGGCGTCTCTGTGTGTGCAACGTGTTCTCATCTGGCCGTCGCGTTGCTACGGTGCCCCAGCCCTGACGCCCTGTCAGTTCATGGTCGGCGTCCTCGACGCCGTCAGGTTTCCCCGCCTCGGGAGGATCCGCATGCGCGCTCTCATCGCCGCCGCGACCGGTCTTGCCGTCGCCCTCGCCCTGGTCCTGACCATCACCGCGATGGGGGCCCCGCCCGGCGAGACCTCGCCGGAGCCGCTGCTCACCACCGTCCCCAAGCACCCGTGACCGTCAAGAAGCACCCCTGACCGTCAACCGCCCGTCTCCGTAGGGAGGGCCGCCGCGATGCGCCGCAAGGCCAGCCTGATCCTGCTCGCCTTCGCCGTGTTCTTCACGGCGATGTCCCCGCTCATGCGCTGGTACGCCTTCCCGCGCCTCGCCAAGATCCCGCCGAGCCAGTACCAGGAGGCGGTGCTCGAGGCGAAGAACCCGATCCTCGTCGACTACGGCACCATGCGGGCCAAGAAGGTCTCCAAGGTCACCGTCGTCCAGACACTCAAGGGCAACGTGGAGGCCTCGGAGAAGATCGAGAAGAGTGCGGACCGCGACGTCGTCGTCTGGGACGCCCTCTCCTACGTCCAGGGGCCCGACGGCAAGATGGTCTCCAAGGTCCCCGAGCGCTACATCTTCGACGCGCACAGCCAGGAACCGGTGCACGCCACGGGCGAGATGGTCGACGGCGACGCGGTCAAGCGCGAGGGCATCGAGTTCAAGTGGCCCTTCCTGACCGAGAAGCGGGACTACGAGTACTTCGACGCCCAGGCCCGCGTCACCAAACCCATCCACTACAAGGGCACGCAGACCTTCCGCGGCGTGAAGGTCTACTACTTCGAGCAGACCATCCCCTGGACCAAGGTCCCCATGCCCAAGACGATGCCGATCAAGGGCATCACCCCGGAGTCCCTCGACAAGACGGGCACGACGCGCTGGTACACGACCGTCCGCAAGTTCTGGGTCGAGCCGACCACCGGGGCGCCCGTCTACGGCGAGGAGATCCAGAAGAACGAGCTGCGCGGCGGCACACTCCTCGGCGACCGCGACAAGGTCACGGTCTTCGCAGGGCACGTGAAGATGCGCGAGGACTACATCAAGAACACGGTCGACCTGGTGAAGTCCCAGCGCGTCCTGGTCCTCCTCATGACGTCCTATCTCCCCTGGGGCTTCCTGGGCCTCGGCCTCCTCCTGCTCGCCCTCTCCCTCTGGCTGGAGGCCCGCAGCCGCAGGCCCGGCGAACCGGAGGCCACGGCGGCGCCCGAGCCGGAACCGGTCAACGCCTGAGCCGGGCGTTGGTGAACCGCGTCGCCTCGGCGGCCGCCGGATCCTCCGGCCACGGATGCTTCGGATACCGCCCGCGAAGCTCGGCCCGCACCGCCCGGTAGCCGTCCCGCCAGAAGGAGGCGAGATCGGCGGTGACGGCGGCGGGGCGTCCCGCGGGGGAGAGCAGATGCACGAGGACGGGTACGCCGCCGTCCGCGATACGAGGGGTCTCGGCGAGCCCGAACATCTCCTGCAACTTCACCGCGAGGACGGGCTGTTCGGGGTCGGAGTAGTCGATGCGGATCCTGGAACCACTGGGCACCGCCACCCGCTCCGGAGCGAGCGCGTCTAGGCGGGTGGCCTCGCCGGTCGCCCAGGGCAGCAGGCGGTTGAGCGCCTGGCCTGCGTCGATGCGCCGCAGGTCGGCCCGGCGCCGCGCCTTGGACAGCTCGGGCTCCAACCACTCGTCCACGCGCGCGTGCAGGGCGCTTTCGGACACGTCGGGCCAGGGCGCCCCCAGATGCCGGTGCAGAAACGCGAGCCGCTCCCGCAGCTCCCGAGCCCCCTGGGACCAGTTCAGGAGCGAGGTCCCTTCTTCCTGGAGCCCCGCGAGCAGCCCTTCTCGTACGAGGCCGGGGGCGGGCTTCTTGAGGGGCCGCACCGCCAGTTCCACGGCGCCGAGACGCTCGACGTGCCGCGCGACGAGATCCCCGTCGGTCCAGGCGACCTCGTCCCCCTCGCGGTAGAGGGGCGCGGCGGCGCTCCGGGCGACGCCCTCGTCGATGTGCCCGCCGAGCAGCACGCGCGCGTGCCCGGCGCCCACGGGCCGGTCGGCCACGGCCACGGCGATCCACTCCGCACCGGTCAGCGCGGACCCGGCCCGTACCTCGCCCCGGGTCCCGTTCACCATGAGGTACGTCCCGTCGCCTCGCCCTTGGGCCACCCGCTCGGGAAAGGCGAGGGCGGCAACGAGCCCGGCGACGTGCTCATCGCTTCCGGCGTCCCGCGGCTCCGAAGGCGCGGGCACCGCCGCGGTCAGCCTCCGCACCTCCGTGCGCCACCGCGCCGCGTACCCGTCGCCGCCCCGCCGGGCCACGCGCCAGGCCGCCGCGAGGTCGTCCCCGTACTCACGCGGCGGCTCCTCGCTCAGGAGGGCCACCACCTCGGCCGCGCGGCGCGCCCCCACGAGGGGTGCCGCGTCCAGCAGGGCCCGCGCCAAGCGGGGGTGAAGCCCGACCCGCGCCATCCGCGCGCCCCGCTCCGTGACCCGCCCCGACCCGGGGTCCACCGCCCCGACCGCCGTCAGGACGGCACGCGCAGCCGCCATCGCGCCACCCGGCGGCGGATCGAGCAGGGCCAGACCGGAGGCGTCAGGATCCCCCCAGCAAGCCGCCTGCAAGGCGAACGCGGAAAGGTCCGCCAGCTTGATCTCCGGCGCCGGAAAGCGCGGCAGACGGGCGTCCTCGGCCTCCGCCCAGCACCGGTACACGGCCCCCGGCGCCTCACGCCCCGCGCGACCGGCCCGCTGCCGGCCCGACGCCTGCGAAGCCCGTACCGTCGTCAGCGCGCTCAGCCCGCGCGCATGGTCGACGCGGGGCTCACGCGCGAGCCCTGAGTCGACGACGACCCGCACACCAGGCACCGTCAGCGAGGACTCGGCCACCGACGTCGCGAGGACCACCCGCCGGGCGCCTCCCGACGAGCCCGCAAGCACCGCGTCCTGCACGTCGGCGGACGCCCGCCCGTGCACCTGAAGCACCTCCGCGGGGACGTCACCCAGCTGCCCCGCCACCCGCGCGATCTCACCGACCCCGGGCAGGAAGCACAGGACGTCCCCGTCCCGCTCGGCCAGCGCCCGCCGCACCACCGACGCCACATGCGTGAGCTGCGCCGGATCCACCCGCATCCCGTGCGGCGGCCGCACCGGACGCGCGGGCGGCGCCCAGACGACCTCGACCGGATGCGAGGTGCCCCGCGCCTCCACCACGGGGGCGTCCCCGAGGATCCGCGCCCACCCCTCCGCGTCCGTCGTCGCGGACGCCGCCACGAGCCGCAGCTCGGGCCGCAGCGCCGCCCGCACATCGACCAGGAACGCCGCCACGGTGTCCGCGTCGAGATGCCGTTCGTGGCACTCGTCGATGATCACCACGTCGACACCGGTCAACTCCTGGTCCCGCTGCAGCCGCTGCAACAGGACACCTGTCGTGACGACCTCCACGCGCGCGTGGCGGCCCACCACACGCTCACCGCGCACCGTGTACCCGACGCTCTCCCCGACCTTCTCGCCGAGCAGCCACGCCATCCGCCGCGCGGCGGCCCGAGCGGCGATGCGCCGTGGCTCGGCGACGACCACACGACGTACAGGACCGTCCCCGAGAAGCCCCGCGAGGGCCAGCGGCACCAGCGTCGTCTTGCCCGTACCGGGCGGTGCGCACAGCACGGCGCTGCCGGGCCCGTCCAGGGCGGCGCCCAGCGCGGGCAGCGCGCCGCGTACGGGCAGGTCCAGGGCTTCGTTACGGAGACGGGTCACGCACTCAGTCTCGTACGCATACGTAGATCGCCGTCCCCGGGATCAGGTTTCCGCGCAACGGGGACCAGCCGCCCCACTCCTGGGTGTTCCACGCCGGCCACTCCGGCTCCACCACGTCCACGAGCCGCAGACCGGCGGCCACGATGTCCCGCACCCGGTCGCCGAGCGTCCGGTGGTGCTCCACGTAGACGGCGTTCCCGTTCTCGTCCTGCTCCACATAAGGAGTGCGGTCGAAGTACGAGGCCGCCACGGAGAGGCCCTCGGGACCCGGCTTGTCGGGAAAGGCCCAGCGCATCGGGTGCGTCGCCGAGAACACGAAGCGGCCGCCGGGCCGCAGCACGCGGTGCACGTCCTTGAGGACCCGCACCGGATCGGCGACGAACGGCAGCGCGCCGTACGCGGAACACGCGAGGTCGAAGCTGCCGTCGGCGAACGGCAGCGCCCCCGCGTCCGCCTCCACCAGCGGCACCCCGCCGCCGATCCGCAGCGCGTGCTGCAACTGGCGGTGGGAGAGATCGAGGGCGACCGGACGCGCGCCCTGCGCGGCGAGCCAGCGCGAGCACTGTGCGGCGCCCGCGCCGATCTCCAGGATGTCCTTGCCCTTCAGCTCCTCGGGCGGACCGAGCAGCTCGGCCTCCACCTCGTCGAGCCCCTCGGGACCCCACACGAACCGGTCGTCACCCAGGAAGGTGCCGTGCTCGATCTGGTAGTCGTCCGCGTTCCTGTCCCACCAGCCGCGATTGGCGCGGCTGCTCTCCGTGACGTCGGCGTCGCGGCGGGTGGCTTCCGGTTCGGGCGTCTCGGGCAGCTCGGACTCTTGGATGATCGGCTCCATCGTCGTACTCTTCCGTCTGGCTTCGTCGAGGCTCGTCGCGGTGAGGCGGTCGCGGGACGCCGTGAAAGCGTCGCGACAGGGCGCGGTGCGGCCCGTGTGGCCTCACGCGACAGCATTTGTGCCGGGTATGCGGCGTTCCGCCCCGGGTGTGCGCCTTCGCGCATTGACCCTGTCCGGCTGCCCCCGTATGCTACAAGTTGCGCTGCGAGCCTGCCGTCCTCAGACCTAGCAGGGTGCGCTCGCATCTGTTGCATGTCCCCTCGGTTGTCGAGGCGCCTTCCGTTTCTTCGGAAACAGAATCGGCGCTTCCCAGGCTGTCCGGCTTCTTCAGAGCGAAATCGGCTCCGGCGCTAGCAGTACCTACGACTCACTGTCCGTACCGGAGCCCTTACCCACATGACGAGCAGCACCGAGACCACCGCCACCACCCCGCAGGTAGCGGTCAACGACATCGGTAACGAGGAAGCCTTCCTCGCCGCGATCGACGAGACGATCAAGTACTTCAACGACGGCGACATCGTCGACGGCGTCATCGTGAAGGTCGACCGGGACGAGGTCCTGCTCGACATCGGTTACAAGACCGAAGGCGTCATCCCGAGCCGCGAGCTCTCCATCAAGCACGACGTCGACCCGAACGAGGTCGTCGCGGTTGGTGACGAGATCGAGGCCCTGGTTCTCCAGAAGGAGGACAAGGAAGGCCGTCTGATCCTGTCCAAGAAGCGCGCTCAGTACGAGCGTGCCTGGGGCACGATCGAGAAGATCAAGGAAGAAGACGGCATCGTCACCGGTACCGTCATCGAGGTCGTCAAGGGTGGTCTCATCCTCGACATCGGCCTCCGTGGCTTCCTGCCGGCCTCCCTCGTCGAGATGCGCCGCGTCCGCGACCTCCAGCCCTACGTGGGCAAGGAGCTCGAGGCCAAGATCATCGAGCTGGACAAGAACCGCAACAACGTGGTCCTGTCCCGCCGTGCCTGGCTCGAGCAGACCCAGAGCGAGGTCCGTCAGACCTTCCTCACGACCCTGCAGAAGGGTCAGGTCCGCTCCGGCGTCGTTTCCTCGATCGTCAACTTCGGTGCGTTCGTGGACCTCGGCGGCGTCGACGGTCTCGTGCACGTCTCCGAGCTCTCCTGGAAGCACATCGACCACCCCTCCGAGGTTGTCGAGGTCGGCCAGGAAGTCACCGTCGAGGTTCTCGACGTGGACATGGACCGCGAGCGCGTGTCCCTGTCGCTCAAGGCGACGCAGGAAGACCCGTGGCAGCAGTTCGCCCGCACGCACCAGATCGGGCAGGTTGTTCCCGGTAAGGTCACCAAGCTCGTTCCGTTCGGTGCGTTCGTGCGCGTCGACGAGGGCATCGAGGGCCTGGTCCACATCTCCGAGCTGGCCGAGCGCCACGTGGAGATCCCGGAGCAGGTCGTCCAGGTCAACGACGAGATCTTCGTCAAGGTCATCGACATCGACCTCGAGCGTCGCCGGATCTCGCTGAGCCTCAAGCAGGCCAACGAGTCCTTCGGTGCCGACCCGTCGGCCGTCGAGTTCGACCCGACCCTGTACGGCATGGCCGCGTCCTACGACGACCAGGGCAACTACATCTACCCCGAGGGCTTCGACCCCGAGACGAACGACTGGCTCGAGGGCTTCGAGACCCAGCGTGAGGCTTGGGAGGGCCAGTACGCCGAGGCGCAGCAGCGCTTCGAGCAGCACCAGGCTCAGGTCATCAAGTCCCGCGAGGCGGACGCCCAGGCCGAGGCCGAGGGCGCTGCGGCTCCCGCTTCCTCGACCGGCGCCCCGGCTGCCGGCGGCAGCGGTGGTGGCGGCGGCGGTTCGTACTCCTCGGAGTCGGACGACAACTCCGGCGCCCTGGCGTCGGACGAGGCGCTTGCCGCGCTGCGCGAGAAGCTCGCCGGCGGTCAGAGCTGACCTCGCGTCGCTCTCTCTAGGCGGTAGCTGAACACTGCGGGCCCGCATCTCTTCGGAGGTGCGGGCCCGTTGTTCTGTTTCGGGTGCGGGTCCGGTGGGGGCTGGTCGCGCAGTTCCCCGCGCCCCTAAGGGCTCGTCCCTTCGGGACGTTGCCCGGTCAACTCGGCGTCCCCCAGGGCGTAAGAAGCCGCTGTGACGAGACGGAGGAGGGAATGCCCGCGCTCTTGTGGGCGTTCTCCTGTACGAGTCACGACGAAGAGGGCGAGGAGCGGTCACAGTGCTTGATCCGCAGGGTTTGTACGCATGGGAGCCGAAGGGCCTCGCGGTCGTCGACATGGCGCTGGCCCAGGAATCGGCCGGACTGGTCATGCTCTACCACTTCGACGGCTACATCGACGCGGGCGAGACCGGCGACCAGATCGTCGAACGCCTCACGGACAGCCTGCCGGGCCAGGTGGTGGCGAGCTTCGACCACGACCGGCTCGTCGACTACCGTGCGCGGCGTCCGCTGCTCACGTTCCGGCGCGACCGCTGGAGCGACTACGAGGTGCCCACGCTCGACGTGCGGCTGCTCCAGGACGCCACGGGCGCGCCCTTCCTGTTGCTCTCCGGGCCCGAGCCCGACATCGAGTGGGAACGCTTCGCCTCGGCGATCGAGCAGATCGTGGAGCGGCTCGGCGTACGCCTCTCGGTGAACTTCCACGGCATCCCCATGGGCGTGCCGCACACCCGCCCCGTGGGCCTCACCCCGCACGGCAACCGCACCGACCTGGTGCCGGGGCACCGCAGCCCCTTCGACGAGGCGCAGGTGCCCGGCAGCGCGGCATCGCTCGTCGAGTACCGCCTCCTGGAGGCGGGCCACGACGTGCTCGGTGTCGCCGCGCACGTCCCGCACTACATCGCGCGCTCCGCGTACCCGGACGCCGCCCTCACGGTCCTCGAGGCGATCACCGCCGCGACGGGCCTCGTGCTGCCGAGCGTCGCGCACGGCCTGCGCACCGAGGCGCACCGCACCCAGACCGAGATCGACCGGCAGATCCAGGAGGGCGACGAGGAACTGGTCTCCCTCGTACAGGGACTTGAGCACCAGTACGACGCCGCGGCCGGCGCCGACGCGCGCGGCAACATGCTCGCGGAGCCCATGGACATCCCGTCCGCCGACGAGATCGGCCAGGAATTCGAGCGCTTCCTCGCCGAGCGCGAGGGCGACGCGTAAACGATGTCCGGCCGAGGGGGCGGAGAGTGAAGCCACCCCCTAAGCTGCCGGTCATGCTGAAGGTGGGCCTGACCGGCGGTATCGGAGCCGGCAAGAGTGAAGTATCGCGTCTCCTCGTCGCGTCCGGAGCCGTGCTGATCGACGCCGACAAGATCGCGCGGGAGGTTGTGGAGCCCGGAACTCCGGGGCTTGCGCAGGTCGTTGAAGCCTTCGGTCAGGAGATCCTCGCTCCGGACGGCACCCTCGACCGGCCGAAGCTCGGCTCGATCGTCTTCGCCGACCCGCAGAAGCTGGCCTTGCTGAACTCGATCGTCCACCCCCTGGTCGGCGCCCGCTCCGCCGAACTGGAGGAGGCTGCCTCCGAGGACGCCGTGGTCATCCATGACGTGCCGCTGCTCGCGGAGAACGGCCTTGCGCCTCTGTACGACCTCGTGGTCGTTGTCGACGCGCGCCCCGAGACCCAGCTCGATCGTCTCGTGCGGCTGCGCGGCATGAGCGAGGAGGACGCCCGCGCGCGGATGGCCGCACAGGCGACGCGCGAGAAGCGTCTGGAGATCGCCCACATCGTGATCGACAACGACGGCCCGCTTGAGGGCCTCGGCCAGCGAGTCGACGCCGTATGGGCGGACCTCGCGCGGCGGGCACGGGCGGCCTAGAAGGAGGCGGGGAGTGGTCGTACTGGCGGTGTTCACCGCCTTGGGCGGCCTGGTCGCGCTGCTGGCCGGCGCGTACGGCCTGCGGCAGACCCGGCGCATCACGGCCGCGGGCGAGGTGGCGCAGGCCCTGGTCAAGGCGGTGCCGCCGGGGGCCGAGCGGCCGACGCTGCAGTTCGAGACGGGGGACGGGCGGGTCGTCGAGGTGGTGTCGCCGGTGCCGCGGAGCGACAGGCGTCCGCTCGCCGCGGGGGACCGGGTGCGCATCGCGTACGACAGTGATGATCCCCGGGAGACCGTCGTCCTCGGCCACGAGCGCAGGGGCCTCGACCGGGGATTCGTGGCGGCGGGGGCGGCGGTTCTGGTGCTCGGCCTGGTGCTGACGGTCCTGGCGTGGTGAGGTTCCGTGCGCCCGGTGAGAACTGACGGAATAGGCGTCGGCGTGACGGGCGTTGAGACAGTGCAGCGAGGGAAGGAGTCACGCGTGCCCGAAATAACCCCGGAGACCCATGTCATCGACTTCCGTGCGGCGGAGCAGCTCCTTGCCGCGCGGGATCCCAGAGGCGCCGTGAAGCTGCTCGACACGGTCATCGCGGCCCACCCCGAGAACACGGCGGCGCGGCTGCTGCGGGCCCGTGCCTTCTTCGCCGCCGCCCAACTGCGCGCTGCCGAGCTGGAGTTCAGCATCATCCTGGAGCGCGAGCCGGACAACGCCTTCGCCCACTTCGCCCTCGCCCGCACCTACGAACGTGCGGCGCGGCCCGACCAGGCCCGGCGCCACTTCCGTCTCGCCGCGGCACTCGACCCGCAGCCGGAGTACGTGGCGGCGGCACGCTTCGACGACGCCGAGGGCTGAGGGGGCCACCCCTGAGGGCTAGCCGGCCTTCGGGGGCTCGTACGGCGGGATGTCGCGGCCCGGCTGGAAGTGCGGGCCCTGGTGGATGTGGCGCAGGATCATCGCCATGTCGGCGGTCACGATCAGCCACAGCACGCCGCAGGCCACGGCCCATTCGGGGCGTCCCGCGAGGGCGAAGGCGACGGTGCCGAACGTGGCCCAGACCAGTCCCCACACGCTGAACCAGAAGCGCATGCGCAGGGGACTGCGCGCGGTCACCGGTTCACTGCCTGTGCGCATCATGAGAGGTCATCTCCTCCCTCTCCACCCTGCTGCCGAGGGCTCTCCACCTTCCAGGATCCACCCGTGGGTGGTGGACCGGAAGGGGCGGAGGCTTCAAGATCGTAGATGTGTCGATCGGGGGTAAGGCTGTGCTGGACGTGGGGGTAAGGCTGTGCTGGACGTACTGAGGGACCGGGCGAGGACGGACGGGTGGCTCGCCGCGTGGCTGAAGGATCTTGAGGGCGCTCGGGAGCCACGGGCCGAGGCGGTGCTGCCCTCCGCGGACGAGCTGCCGGACGTGCTGCTCGACCTGGCGGTGCCGCACGAGGACATCAATGAACTGGTGGCCCTGCGCGGGCGGCTGATGGCGGACCCGGAGGCGCGGTGGCTGCTTGACCGCAGCGTCGACGGGATGGTGCGGGACATGGGGAAGGCCGGCGACGACCCTCAGTACCCGCCCTTGCCCGCGGAGTTGGGTGCGCTCGGGACCTTCTTCCATGTGTATGTGTTCGTGGCGACCCTGCCGTACGTACGCGCCTATCACCGCAGCCGCGGCATCCCGGACGACACCTCCCGGCGTACGCTCGCGGACCTCGGGCGGCACATGGCGGTGCACCGCCGGGCGCGCGGCGGCCCCGGGCTGCTGCATCCGGGCTGGAACGCCCTGCATTTCCGGGGTGAGCTCTACCAACTGGGCAGGCTGCAGTTCCAGCGCGCCGTCCTGGGGGAGCGGATGGGCGGGGCGGTGGCAGCGGCGGGGCATTCCGCGGGCCGGGGCGACCTCTGTCTGAACCTCCACATCACCGACTTCCGGGGGCCGCTGTCCCCGGAATCCTGTGACCGGTCGATGGTGCTGGCGCGGGAGTTCTTCGCGCGGCACTTCCCGGAGGAGCGATATGAGACAGCCGTGTGCCACTCCTGGCTGCTCGATCCTCAGCTGAAGCGGTACCTGCCGGGGGATTCGAACATCGTCCGCTTCCAGGAGCGCTTCCACCCGGCGGCCGGATATGAGCGGGTGCCGGACGACACCACACCCGTCGCCTTCGTCTTCGGCGACGGGCGCCTCCCCGTGGCCGAACTGCCAAGGCGCACAAGGGTGGAGCGGGCCGTGGGCGACCACTTGAGGGCGGGCGGGCACTGGTACGGAGGGCATGGCTGGTTCCCGCTATAGACCGCGGGGCCGCGGGGAGAGGTGGGAACGGGCCCTCGGAGCACTTCGTTGAGGGGGCATGAATGTTGAGATGCGTGAGGGATACGAGGGGACGGGCCCCGGAGCGATCACGCCGGACGGCTGCGCGGTGGAGCTCTACACGCGCCTGTCCGTCGGCGACGAGCCCGATGTCATCGCCGGTGCGGTGCCGGCCGGGGCGCACATTCTGGAGCTGGGAAGCGGCGCGGGACGGGTGACGCGTCCGCTGCTGGAGCGGGGGTTCCGGGTCACGGCGGTGGACGAGTCCGCCGAGATGCTGGAGAAGGTCGCCGCGCTCGAAGGGCGGGTGCGCACGATCCTGAGCCCGATCGAGAAGCTCGACCTGGGGGAGCGGTTCGAGGTGGTGATGCTCGCGTCGTTCCTCGTGCACAACGGCGATCCGGCGGTCCGGCGCGGCATGCTGCGGGCCTGCCGGAGCCATGTGACGGACGACGGCTGTGTGCTGATCCAGCGGGAGGGCGCGGACTACCACACGAACCTGCCGAGGGAGCGGGTCGACCCGGGCGGGTACACGGTGCGGATCGTGTCGGCGGAGCCCGTCGGGGACGGGGTGAACGAGGTGCACGCGGAGTACGTCTTCCCTGACGCCGTATGGACCCAGACGTTCCGCGCCCGGCCGCTCACGAAGGAGCAGTTCGAGCAGGCGCTGGGGGAGGCGGGGCTCAGGGTCGACAAGTACCTGACGGAGGACGGGACTTGGGTGCGGGTCGTGCCGGTCCGCTGACTCGGCCGTCGTCAGCCCTCGAAGCCGCGCAGTCGTTCCATCTCCCGGCGGTCGCGCTTGGTGGGGCGGCCCGTTCCGCGGTCCCGTACGCCCGCGGGGGCCACGGCCTCGCGGGGCGGCGGGGGCGGGCTGTTGTCGACGTAGCACTCGACGGCCGCCGGCGGGCCGACTCGCTTGCGGATGACGCGTTTGACGACGACGACGCGTTCACGGCCGTCCGCGTGACGCAGGCGCACCTCGTCGCCGACGTGCACGGCGTAAGCGGGCTTCACGCGCTCGCCGTTGACCCGGACATGGCCGCCCTTGCAGGCCGCCGCGCCCATGGGGCGGGTCTTCACCAGACGTACGGCCCAGATCCAGGCGTCGACCCGCGCGGAACCCCCGCCTGCGGCACCGCCCGCAACACCGCCCGCACCCGCGCCACCGCCTGAAGTCTCCGAAGCCATGCCCCGACTTTAATGCCTGCCCGGCGGTTCAGGGCGAGGGCCGGGCAAGCGCTGTGCGGCGGTTGGGCGGCAGCAGTGCGGCATCCCCGCCCGCCCGGCGAGCCGTGCGGGAACCGCTCCCCTCGGAGTCCGATAATTCGGTCTATTCGCCGCAAAGCGGGACGCAGACCGAGGGGTGCCGCCCATGAAGCTCGAAGCCACCGTCGATGACCTGATGGACACGTTGCGCGCCGACCTCGAACGGCTCGCCGCGATCCCGTCGATCGCCTTCCCCGGCTTCCCGGCCGCACCGGTGCAGGAGGCGCACGATCTGCTGGTCGAGCTGTTGCGGGGGGCGGGGGTGCCAAGCGTCGAGCGGCTCGACCTGCCGGACACCGCGCCCGTGATCTACGGGGAGATCCCGCCGCCGGCCCCCGACGCACCGACGGTCCTGCTCTACGGTCACTACGACGTCCAGCCGCCCGGCGACGAGAGCCTGTGGCAGTCGCCGCCCTTCGAGCCGACGCCCATCGACGAGGCGGGGGGCGGCCTGCGCGCCCGCGGCATCGCCGACGACAAGTCCAACGTCATCGCGCACCTGGGGATGCTGCGGGCCTACGGCGGCAGGCCGCCCGTCGGGATCAAGATCGTCATCGAGGGGCAGGAGGAGTACGGCAGCGCCTTCGACGACTATCCGCCCACCGACCCGGAGCGGTTCGCCTGCGACGCCATGGTGGTCGCCGACCTCGGCAACCTCCGGCCCGGCACCCCCACCCTCACCACCGCCCTGCGCGGCGCGTCCGAAGTGGTCGTGGAGGTGCGCACCCTCGACGAGCCGCGCCACAGCGGGGAGTTCGGGGGAGCGGCGCCCGACGCGCTGCTCGTGCTCCTCAAGGCCCTGGCCACCCTCCACGACGTACACGGAGACGTGGCCATGGAGGGGCTTCGGCGCGAGGACTGGAGCGGCACGAGCTACACCGAGGACGAGTTCCGCTCGCTCGCCGGAGTGGTGGACGGGGTGCCGCTCATCGGCAGCGGCAGCCTCGGCGAGCGCCTGTGGAGCGGCCCCGCCATCACGGTGATCGGCCTTGACGCGCCCACGGTCGAGCACGCGGCGTCGGCTGTCGTGCCGTACGCACGCGCCAAGTTGAACCTCCGCTTCCACCCCCGCCAGGACCCGAAGGAGGCGCGGGGAAAGCTGGTCGATCACCTGCGCTCGCTCAGGCCCTTCGGCGTTCCTCTCACCGTCACGCCCGGCGACACCGGCCCCGGCTACGAGGCCGCCACCGGCGGGCCCGCCTACCGCGCAGCGCGCGCAGCGCTCAAGGAGGCCTGGGGCGAGGAGGCCTCGTTCGTGGCGACCGGCGGCTCCATCCCGCTGGTCAACGGCCTCGCGAAGGCGGCACCCGGGGCCGAGGTCCTGCTCTTCGGCGCCCAGGACAGCATGTGCAATCTGCACGCCCCGAACGAACGCGTCCTCTTCTCCGAACTGCGCAACACGGTCGTCGCCATGGCGGCCTTCGTACGTGAGTACGCCGCTGACTTCAACGGATCCGACGGATCCGACGGCGCCGCGGAGAGCCGCGCATGAGCACCACCGCCACCGATCCCGGCACCGAAGAGCCGCAGCACAAACGGAAGTTCACCTTCCCCAGCGCCCTGACCATCCTCGCGATCGTCACCGTAGCCGTCTGGCTGCTCGCCTTCCTCATCCCGTCCGGCGCCTACGACCGCAACGACGAGGGCGCCCCCGTCGAGGGCAGCTACCACCGCGTCGACTCCGGCCAGACCTTCATCGACCGCCTCAACGACCTCTTCCTCGCCCCGGTCAACGGCCTGTACGGCATCCAGGACGAGAAGTCGGGCGTCGTCGGGCCCGACATGGCCGGTGAGCTGTACGGCAGCGCGGGCGTGTTCCTGTTCGTGCTCGCCATCGGCGCGTTCATCACCGTCGTCTTCGCCACCGGCGCACTCGACCGCGGCATCGGCCGCCTCGCGCACCGCCTTCGCGAGCGCGGGGCGATGCTGATCGCCGGGGTGATGCTCGTCTTTTCCGTCCTCGGCACGGTCGAGGGGTTCGCGGAGGAGACGCTCGGCTTCTACGGCCTGATCGTGCCGCTGATGCTCGCCCTCGGCTACGACCGGATGGTCGCGGTCGGCGCGATCATCCTGGGCGCGGGGATCGGCGTGCTCTGCTCGACGGTCAACCCGTTCGCGACCGGAGTCGCCTCCTCCGCCGCGGACATCTCGCTCGGCGACGGCATCGTGCTGCGGTTCGCGATGTGGATCGTCCTGACGGCGGTCACCATCGCCTACGTCATCCGGTACGCGAGGCGCGTACAGAAGAACCCGGAACGCTCCCTCTCCGGCTTCCTGCCCGGCGACCGCGAGCAGACCGCCGCCGACGCGGGCGAGGTGCCGGAGCTGACGCGTCTGCACAAGGCCGTGCTCGTCCTGGTGGCCCTTGTCTTCGCCTTCATGATCTTCTCCGTGGTGCCCTGGGCGAGCGCGCTCACGGGCGACGCGGACGCGAAGCCGTACGGCTTCGAACTCGGCTGGTCCTTCCCGCAGTTGGCTGCGCTCTTCCTCTGTGCGGCCGTGCTCGTCGGGGTCGTGGCGCGGATGGGCGAGCAGCGGCTCAGCTCGACGATCACTCAGGGCGCGGCCGACTTCATCTCGCCCGCGCTCGTCATCGTGCTCGCGCGCGGCGTCACGGTGATCATGAACAACTCGAAGGTCACGGACACCGTCCTGCACTCCATCGAGGGAGTGGTGAAGGGCACGTCCTCCGGCCTCTTCGCGATCATCGTCTTCGTGGTGAACCTGCCGCTGGCCTTCCTGATCCCGTCCACCTCCGGCCACGCGACCCTCGCCATGCCGATCCTCGCCCCGCTCGCCGACTTCGCCGGGGTCTCGCGCTCGGTCGTCGTCACGGCCTGGCAGGCGGCGAGCGGCTGGATGAACCTGTGGGTCCCGACGACGGCCGTGACCATCGGCGGCGTCGCGCTCGCGAAGGTCGGCTACGACAAATACCTGCGGTTCGTCTGGCCGCTGCTTGCCATCCTGTTCGTCCTGATCTGCGCCTTCGTGGCGCTTGGAGCGGCGCTCACATGACACCGAACCCGTCCGCACACACCTCAGCCGTCACGGCCCGTCCATCGGCCGCCGCCTACCGCAACCTCGCGGTCGCCACGGTCGGCTTCACGCTCACCTTCTGGGCGTGGGACCTGATCGCGCCCCTCGGCAGCGACTTCGGGGAGCGGCTCGGGCTCTCCTCCTTCGCGCAGTCCCTGCTGGTCGCCGTGCCGGTCATCGTCGGCTCGCTCGGCCGCGTCCCGGTCGGCGCACTCACCGACCGCTACGGCGCCAAGCGGATGTTCCCGCTGGTCTCGGCGCTCACGATCGTGCCGGTACTGCTGATCATTCCGGCCAAGGACAACTACGTCGCGATGCTCGCGGTCGGTTTCCTGCTCGGCCTCGGCGGAACGACGTTCGCGATCGGCATCCCGCTGGTCAACTCCTGGTTCCCGCCCGCCCACCGGGGCTTCGCACTCGGGGTCTTCGGGATGGGCATGGGCGGTGTGGCGCTCTCCGGGTACTTCACGCCGCGCATCGCCAAGCACGGCGAGAACCTGCCGTTCCTGGTCGTGGCGATCGCGTTGGCAGCCTTCGCGGTGCTCGCGGCGCTCCTGATCACCGACCGCCCCGACCGGCCGGTTCCGACGAGCCCGCTCACGACCCGGCTCGGGGAAGCCGGGCGGCTGCGGGTGACGTGGGAGCTGTCGGCGCTGTACGCGATCGGGTTCGGCGGCATCGTGGCCTTCGGGGTCTATCTGCCCACGTATCTGAAGACCTGGTACGACCTCTCGCCCACGGACGCGGGCACCAAGGCGGCCGGGTTCGCACTGGTCACGGTCGTCTTCCGGCCCATCGGCGGCTGGCTCTCGGACCGGATCCACCCGGCGACGGTCACCTCGTTCGCGCTGGCCGTCGTCGCGGTCTTCGCCATCGCGCAGGCTTTCGAACCGTCACTGAATCCGGGCGGCACGATCTGCTTCCTGGTCATGGCGGCGGGGCTCGGCACGGCGAGCGGCAGCGTCTTCGCGCTCGTCTCGCAGGTGACGCCACAGGCGCAGGTCGGGTCCGTGACGGGCATCGTGGGAGCGGTGGGCGGCCTCGGCGGCTTCGTCCCGCCGCTGGTCATGGGAGCGATCTACAGCGCCAAGGACTCGTACTCGATCGGGTTCATGCTGCTCTCGGATCTGGCGCTCGCGGGGTGTGTGTACGCGTACGGGCGGATGCGGGGGCTGCGGGCCGGGTAGCCGGTGGGGCTCGTGGGGTGTGCTGCCGGTGGCCGGTGATGCGTGTGGTGCGCGGGTTATCGTCGGCCGATGGGCCTTTATCCGGAGATCGAGCCGTACGACCACGGCATGCTCGAAGTCGGCGACGGCAACCGCGTGTACTGGGAGGTCTGCGGCAATCCGCTGGGGAAGCCGGCGGTGGTGCTGCACGGAGGGCCGGGGTCGGGGTGCACGCCGTTCTTCCGGCGGTACTTCGACCCCGACGCGTACCGGGTGGTGCTCCTGGACCAGCGAGGGTGCGGCCGTTCGACGCCGCCCGCGAGTGATCCCCGTACCGACATGAGCGTCAACACGACTGCGCATCTGCTGGCCGACCTGGAGCTGTTGCGGCGTCATCTGCGGATCGAGCGGTGGTTGGTGTGGGGCGGGTCGTGGGGATCCGTGCTGGGGCTCCGGTATGCGCAGACGTATCCCGACCGGGTGTCCGAGCTGGTGCTCACGGGGCTCGCCACGGGGAGCCGGGCCGAGGTCGAGCTGCTGACCCGGGGCCTCGGGCAGATCTTTCCCGAGGCGTGGGAGGCGTTCCGGGACGGGGTCCCGGAGGGGGAGCGGGACGGGGACCTCGCCGCCGCCTACAACCGGCTCCTCGAATCCCCCGAGGCGGAGGTCAGGGCTGCCGCCGCGCGGGCGTGGACCGACTGGGAGACGGCCTTCGCGTCGCAGCCGCCCCGGTCTGTTCCCCGGTACGAGGATCCCGCTTTCCGGGCGGGGTTCGCCCGGACCGTCACGCACTACTTCGCCCACGACCATTGGCTCGGCGGGGACGAGGTCGTCCTCCGGGACGCGGGGGCGCTGGCCGGGATTCCGGGGACGCTGGTGCAGGGCGTCCTTGACTTCGGGAATCTGGTGGGGGTGCCCTGGCGGCTTCAAGCGGCTTGGCCGGGGAGCGAGTTGATCCTGGTCGGGGAAGCGGGGCATGACGCCGGGGCGCGGGGGATCGCGGAGGAGTTGGTGGGGGCGACGGATCGGTATCGGTTGGGCTGAGGTCCGCCTCCGGCGGTTATTTTCCCCAACCCCGCCCCTTCCCGAAAACCCGCTCTGGCGCGGGGGCCGTGGTGACCGTCATCACCGGCTCCGCCGAGTTCGTCCTCAAACGCCGGACGGGCTGGAAATTCAGCCCCTCCGGCGTTTGAGGAGCGGGGGTCTGGGGGCGGAGCCCCCAGGTAGGCCCCCGCGCCGAGCGGGTTTTCGGGAAGGGGCGGGGTTGGGGACTAATCCTCTTCCTCGCCGAAGAGCTGCCGCACCGTAGACCGGTAGTTGGTCCGCACATGCGCCAGCGCCACGTCCCGCGCAAGCCCCGCATCCCCCGAAGCCACCGCCTCGTACAACTCCCGGTGTTCCACGAGCAGATGCCCCCACTCCTCGTTACGCCGCGTCATCCACCGCAGCCTCCCGTCCACCGGCTCCATGACCGAGGTCAGCAAACCGTTCCCCGCCATCGCCAGAAGGCGGTCGTGGAAGCGCGTGTTGATGTCCGTGATCGCCTCCGCGTCAGCCGTGCGCGTCGCCTTCGCCGCGCTGTCGAGCAGAGCGGAGAGCTCCGCGAGCCCCTCCTCCGTGGCCCGTTCCGCCGCCCGCCCTGCCGCGAACACCTCCAACGCCTCGCGCAGTTCGAAGAGTTCGGTCACGTCGGTGCGGGTCAGGCGGCGGACCACGGTCCTGCGCGGCGTCTCGAAGGTGACGAAGCCCTCCGCGACCAGGGCCCGGATCGCCTCGCGGACCGGAACCCTGGACACCCCCAGGCGCTCGGCGAGCTCCCGTTCGACCAGGCGGTCGCCCGGGCCGAGGTGTCCGGCGATGATCTCCTGCCGCAGCTCGGTGAGCACGCGTTCGCGTACGGCGGCCAGCGGCTGCTCCACGGTCGTCATGGGGTCCATCATCGCCGAACGCCGCATCGATTTACCGATTCGTAACCGTGCGGACATTGCCGGACGCCTCTCCGGGCGGGAGCATGACGGAATCTTTGGTATACCAAACTTTGGTATACCAAATGCCGCCGCACCTCCGTCCCCTTCGCAGGAACTCTCGCAGGAGGCCCCGTGTCCCTCGCCCAGCGCGCCGACTCCCCAGGCGCCGCGACCGACTTCGTGCCCGATCCCCGCCTCACCAACGAAGACCTCGCACCCTCCGCCGAACGCAAGTGGAAGGTGTTCGACCTCTTCGCCCTGTGGATGTCCGACGTCCACAACCTCGGCAACTACACCTTCGCCGCCGGTCTCCTGGTCCTCGGACTGAACGTCTGGCAGATCTTCACCTCGCTCCTCGTCGGCTTCGTGCTCATCTACCTCGGGATGAACATGATGGGGCGCATCGGCCAGCGCCACGGCGTGCCGTTCCCCGTCGTCAGCCGCATCAGCTTCGGCGTCTGGGGCGCCAACATCCCCGCCCTGATCCGGGCCGTGATCGCCATCATGTGGTACGGAATCCAGACCTATCTGGCCTCGATCGCGGTCAACGTCATGCTGATCGCCGCCTTCCCGAGCCTGGAGTCGTGGACCGAGCACTCCTTCCTCGGTCTGCACGCCCTCGGCTGGTGCTCGTTCGTCGCCCTCTGGCTGGCGCAGGGGCTGATCATGACCCAAGGCATGGAATCCGTACGGAAGTTCCAGGACTTCTGCGGGCCCGCCATCTGGGTCGTGATGATCGCCCTCGCCGTGTGGATCCTCTGGAAGGCGGGCTGGACCATCTCGCTCACCAGTACGCCGAACCCGGTCTCCACCGGGGAGCAGGTGCGGCAGTGGTTCGGCGCCATCGGGCTCATCCTCGCCACCTACGGCACGCTGATGCTCAACTTCTGCGACTTCTCGCGCTTCGCCCCCGACTACCGCACCGTCAAGCGCGGCAACTTCTGGGGCCTTCCCATCAACTCCACGGCCTTCGTGATCCTCTCCGTCATCGTCACCGCGGGCAGCCTGGAGGTCTTCGGCAAGGCCATCACCGACCCCGCCGAACTGGTCGCCGAGATCGGCAACACCTGGGTGCTGATCTTCGGGGCGCTCACCTTCGCCGTCGCCACGATGGGCGTGAACATCGTGGCCAACTTCGTCTCACCCGCGTACGACCTGGCCAATGTCTGGCCGCAGAAGATCACCTTCAAGATCGGCGGGATCATCTCCACGGTCGCCGCGCTGCTCGTCACGCCGTGGAACCTCTACTCCAACCCCACCGTCGTCAACTACTTCCTCGGCGGCCTCGGAGCCTTCCTCGGACCGCTGTTCGGGATCATCGCGGTCGACTACTTCTGGGTGAAGCGCGGGCGTATCGACGCCGAAGCGCTCTTCAAGGCCGAACCGGGATCGCCGTACTACTACAAGAGGGGCGTCAACCCGAAGGCGCTCGGGGCCTTCGTGCCCACCGCCGGGGTCGCCGCGGTGTGCGCGCTCGTGCCGTTCTTCGACTACGTCGCGCCGTACTCCTGGTTCATCGGGACGGCCACGGCCGCGCTGCTGTACGCGGCGCTGTGCCGCGCGGAGCGGACCGCTGCGCTCGCGGATGCGGTGGAGGGCTAGTGCGCATCGTGGTCACGAACTGCAACACGACCCGGGCGATGACCGAGGAGATCGTGGCGGGGGCTCGGGACGCCGCCGCCCCCGGCACCACGATCACCGGGCTCACCCCCGCCTGGGGGCCGGAGTCCGCCGAGGGGTGGCTCGACAGCTACCTCTCGGCGGCCGCCGTCCTGGACACCCTGCGCGGGTACGAGGACTCGTACGACGCCGTGGTCATGGCCGGGTTCGGCGAGCACGGACGCGAGGGCGCCCGGGAGCTCCTCGACGTGCCCGTCGTCGACATCACCGAGGCGGCAGCGCACCTCGCCTGCCTGCTCGGGCGACGGTACGGCGTCGTCACCACCCTCGACCGGACGCGCGGCCAGATCGAGGACAGCCTGCACGCGGCGGGCGTCGCACAGAACTGCGCCGCAGTGGTCGGGACCGGCCTCGGCGTCCTGGACCTCGGGGATTCCGAGGTCACCGCCCACGCCTTCCTCACCGCAGCGGAGCGGGCCCGCGAGGCGGGCGCGGAGGTCCTGGTGCTGGGCTGTGCGGGCATGACAGGACTGCAGGAAAAGGTAGGCGCCGCACTCGACATGCCGGTGGTCGACGGAGTGGCCGCCGCGGTAAAACTCGCCGAGTCACTGGTAGACCTCGGCCTGACGACAAGCCGCACGGACAGCTACGCCAAACCCTTGCCGAAGGTGCGGACTTGGGGGCGGCCGGCGGGGTGATCGCTCGTTGGGCTTGGGGTGACCATGAGACGGGCTGGGTGGCTGAGCCAAACCCCGGCTGACGGGCCGTACTTGGGCGCCGCCGTCGGGGTGATTCTTCGGGTGAACTGTCCCCCGACCGGCGGTGTACGAGGCATGGCGGGGGCCGGGCGACCGCAGACTCCGGGGAACGCGCCGGGCCGGTCCGGCGTCGAGCAGCTGGAGGTGCCCGGTGTCGCAGCCGCCCTTCCGATCACCCGGCCGAGCCCGCCCCCGCCTCGCCCGGCTGCTGGCCGCCGCGCTCCTCGTGAGCGCGGCGGTGTCCGGCGGCGTGGAGGCGGTCGGCGCCGGCCCGCGTGGCGGCGACGGGTCCGCGCCCGCCTCCGCCCCGACGGCCCCCGCCCCCGGCACCGCCTTCTGGGTCGATCCGAACAGTGCCGCCGCCCGGCAGGTCGTCGCATGGCGGAGTCAGGGGCGGGCCGCCGATGCTCAGGTCATTCAGCGCATCGCGGGGCAGCCCCAAGCCGTCTGGTTGCACAGCTCGGGGCCGGGGTCTGTGGTCCGTGCGGTCACGGAGGCGGCTGCCGCGCAGGGGCGTACCCCGGTGCTCGTCGCGTACTTCATCCCGCACCGCGACTGCGGTGACTACTCCGGGGGCGGGGCGGGGACCGCGGCGGAGTACCGGCGGTGGGTCGACGAGTTCGCCGCCGGCATCGGGGAGCGCGCCGCGTACGTCATCGTCGAACCGGACGCCGTCGCGCAGAAGATCGCGGGCTGTGAGAAGGCCGACGCCGACGAGCGGTACGGCCTGCTCGCCTACGCCGTCGACCGCCTCAAGGCGCGCCCGCACACCAGGGTCTACCTGGACGCGGGCAACTCCAGCTGGCTCCCCGACGATCAGCGCCTGCTCGCCCCGCTGCGACAGGCGGGGATCACCAAGGCCGACGGCTTCGCCATCAATGTGTCCAACTACCAGACAAATGAGGCGAGTTCGGAGTACGGGCACCGCCTCGCCGCGGCGCTCGGCGGCGCCAAGCACTTCGTCGTGGACAGCAGCCGCAACGGCAACGGCCCCTACACCGGCGACGACGAGCCCTGGTGCAACCCGCCGGGCCGCGCCCTCGGCACCCCGCCCACCACCGCCACCGGCGCCCCTGCCCTCGACGCGTACCTGTGGATCAAGCGGCCCGGCGAGTCCGACGGAACCTGCCGGGGCGGGCCGAGGGCGGGGCAGTGGTGGCCGGAGTACGCGCTGGGGCTCGCGAGCCGAGCCCGGTCCTCATAGGGATCCTGGGGGTCCCTAGGGGTCCTAGAGGTCAGGTGGTCTCTGGTACGACCGCCGTTGCCGTGATCTCGACCAGCTGGCCGCTGTAGCCCAGGCACGTCGTGCCGAGCAGCGTCGACGTGTGCGGGCCCTTCGCCAGCAGGTCGGAGGCGCGGATGACCTCCCACGCCTCGCTCAGCGGCCCCGGCTCGTCGCTCACGACGTACACCGTGCTGGCCACCACCTGCGTCAGGTCGCTGCCGATCGCCCGCAGGGCCTCGTCGAGATTGGCGATGACCTGTTCCGTCTGGCGCGCCACGTCGCCCTCTCCGACGAGGTTCCCCTCGGGATCGAGCGGCACCGACCCCGCCATGAAGGCGAGCTTGGTGCCGGCCTCGACGAGAGCGGCGTGGGCGTATCCGGGCGGCGGGAAGAGGGTGGGCACGACGGTGCGGTGAGTGGTGGTGGTCATGGGGTCGATCCTGCGGGAGACGGACGCGGGTTCGCACCCGAATTCCGCCCCAGAGAGCGGTTGTAGGCCTCTCAGTGCACCGCCGCCGGTGAAGTACCTCCCCGTACCAGCAAGTTCGGCGAACCCATGCCGTCCGCCCGCGTCGTCCAGATGTCCTGCTTCCTGCCCTCGGCTCCCTCCGCTCCCGGCAGGGCGTACGCCAAGGTGTCGTCGTCCAGCCATGCCGCCTGGTCGTCGACGCTGCGGGATTCTGCCGCTCGGCGCGGCGTCGGCCTCACCGGCCGGGGACCAGAGGAGGACTCCGCCGACGAGCGCGAGCGAGGCGCCTGCTGCCAGAGGGGCGACCCAACGGGCCTTGGTCGTACGGGAACGGGCCTTGTTCGTAAGGGAGTTCATGGCGCGGGGGATGGGCGGCATGTCCGTCTCCTAGATCGGCGTGGGGGGCCGTGAGCGGCGCGGAGGCCATTCGCAGGCATCTTGTCGAGGCGTCATGTGCGCGTCAATTACTTCGGCGGATTATTGTTAGGAAAGTTTCCTACCAGCGCTCACTCCGGGACGTCTGGCCTAGGCTGGCGTGCGGGAATGACGTACGAGTGCCGAGGTGAGCGAGGTGGTGAACGTGATGGCGGCGGTTTCCGCGACCACGGGTGTCGACACCGCCGCGCCTTCCGCCGAGCGGCGGCTCGCGCAGCTCGTGCGGTCCTGTGCTGCCGTGTTCCTTCCGGCCGAGGTGCCCAGGGAGGGCCGGGTCGCGTTCTGGGTGCCGGAGGGACGGCTGCCTGTGGGGCTTGTGGGGGGTGCGCTTTCCGGTACGGGTGAGCTGCACGGTGAGGGTAGTGCGCTTTCCGGTAGGGGCGAGCTGCCCGGTGAGGGTGGGGTGCCCGGCGCCACCGAGGGTGAGCTGCCCGGCGCCACCGAGGGTGAGATCGCCGTCGTACGCCCCCACGGCAAAGGCGTCCGCACGCGTACCGTCCCCGCGCTGATCCTGCCCGTGGCCGAAGCACTCCCGCTCCTGCTGCGCGCCGCGCCCCCGCACCCCGCGGTGGCCTGCTGGGCTGCCGCAGCCCGTCACGCCCTGCACCTCGCCGCGCGGGGCAGGCTGCTGCCCGGCCTGACCGGCGGTGACCTCGACGCGTGGCGGGCCGGGCCGCTGGACGCCGCCGATGTCACGCAGCTGCGGGCGATCGCCGCCGCGATGCCGGCCGAGGCGCACGCCGTACCGCTGCCCGGCAGCAAGCCCCTCCTGCTCCCCGAGCCGCTCGCCCTCGTCAGGGCCTTCGTCGACGCCGTGGTGGACACCCTGCCGCGTACGCCCGCCGCGGCGCACGCGGTCGGCGCCCCCTTCGCGGCGCGGGAGCCGCAGCGACTGCCGGGTGCGCGGGAGTGGGCCGCGGAGGTGGCGGCCGGGATGGACGCCGGGGTGCGGGTGTCGCTGCGGCTCGATCTGCGGGCGCATGAGGTGTTCGACGGGGAGACGGGTGAGGTGTTCGACGGGGCGTCGGCCGACGTACCCGATGCGGAGCCCGCAGCCGAGACGGGTGGCTCCCGTGAGAGCGTGGCCAGCCCCGCGGCGGCCGTCGTGCAGGTGCACAGCCTCGCCGACCCGACCCTCGTCGTGGACGCGGCCCAGCTCTGGTCCGGGGCTGCCGACCACTTCGGCCCGCGCGCCCGCGTGGACACGCTGCTCGCGGTGCGGCGCGCGGCCCGCGTATGGCCGCCGCTGACCCGGCTTCTGGAACGCCCGCGCCCCGACGTACTGCCCCTGAGCGAGGGGGAGTTGTACGAACTGCTCGGCGTGGCGGCGACCAGGCTCGGTGCGGCGGGGGTGGCCGTGCACTGGCCCCGTGAGCTGACGCGTGCCCTGACGGCAACGGCTGTCGTACGCCCCGCACCCGGCACCGCGGCCGACAACTTCGACTTCTTCAAGACCGAGCAACTGCTGGAATTCCGCTGGCAGTTGGCGCTTGGACCCGGCGACGGGCAGAGTGATGGCGACGGAGGGCCGCTCACCGAGGCGGAGATGGACATGCTCGCGGAGGCGCACCGCCCGGTCGTACGCCTCCGTGACCAGTGGGTCCTGGTCGACCCCGAACTCGTACGCAAGGCGCGCAAGAGGGATCTGGGCCTGCTCGACCCGGTGGACGCGCTGTCTGTCGCGCTGACGGGAGCGGCGGAGGTGGAGGGTGAGCGCGTCGAGGCGGTCCCGATCGGCGCCCTGGCCCGGCTGCGGGAACGCCTGACCGACGACCTGCGCCCCATCACTCCGCCCCCCGCCCTCGCCGCCACCCTCCGCGACTACCAGCTCCGCGGCCTTGCCTGGCTGGACCGGATGACGTCGCTCGGCCTCGGCGGCTGCCTCGCCGACGACATGGGCCTCGGCAAGACGGTCACGCTGATCGCCCTCCATCTGCACCGCGCCCGGCAGGAGCCGACTCTGGTGGTCTGTCCGGCGTCGCTCCTTGGCAACTGGCAGCGGGAGATCGAGAGGTTCGCGCCGGGGGTTCCGGTGCGCCGCTTCCACGGGGCGGGCCGCAGTCTGGCCGGTGACCTGGAGGGCGGCTTCGTTCTCACGACGTACGGGACGATGCGTACGAGCGCGCCCGAACTGGCCACCCACGCCTGGGGGTTGGTGGTGGCGGACGAGGCGCAGCACGTCAAGAATCCGCACGCGGCGACGGCGAAGGCGCTGCGCACGATCCCGTCGGCGGCGCGGGTCGCTCTCACCGGCACGCCGGTGGAGAACAACCTCTCCGAACTCTGGGCGCTGCTCGACTGGACGACACCGGGCCTCCTCGGCCCGCTCAAGTCGTTCCGCGCGCGCCACGCCCGCCTGGTGGAGGGCGGCGAGTTCGCAGAGAACGACGAGGCGATGGAGCGCCTCGCCCGCCTGGTCCGCCCCTTCCTCCTGCGCCGCAAGAAGTCCGATCCGGGCATCGCCCCGGAACTGCCTCCCAAGACGGAGACGGACCACCCGGTGACGCTCACCCGCGAACAGGCGTCGCTCTACGAGGCGGTCGTACGCGAGACCCTGGCCCGCATCGAGGCGTCAGAGGGCATCGCGCGGCGGGGCCTGGTCATGAAACTGCTGATGGCGCTGAAGCAGATCTGCAACCACCCGGCGCAGTATCTGAAGGACGGCGAGATCGCGACACCCGGGGGCCGCCCCCGCTCAGGGAAACTGGAACTGCTCGACGAACTCCTGGACACGATCCTGTCGGAGGACGGCGCGGTCCTTGTCTTCACGCAGTACGTGGAGATGGCGCGGCTGCTGGAATCGCACCTGTCGCGGCGCGGTATCGGCTCGCAACTGCTGCACGGGGGTACGCCGGTCGCGCGGCGGCAGGAGATGGTGGACCGCTTTCAGTCGGGCGAGGCGCCAGTGTTCCTCCTCTCCCTCAAGGCAGCGGGCACGGGCCTGAACCTCACCCGGGCGGGCCACGTCATCCACTACGACCGCTGGTGGAACCCGGCGGTGGAGGAACAGGCCACGGACCGCGCCTACCGCATCGGCCAGACCCAGCCGGTCCAGGTCCACCGCCTGATCACGGAGGGCACGGTGGAGGACCGCATCGCCGAACTCCTGGCAGCAAAACAGGCGTTGGCGGACGCGGTCCTCGGCGGCGGCGAGGCGGCCCTGACGGAACTGTCGGATGCGGACCTCGCGGATCTGGTGTCGTTGCGGAGGGTGTCGTGAGGGGCGGGAGCGGTTTCGGTCGCGCTGGCGCCGAGGACTTGAGCGGCGCCGGTCGCGCCGGCGAGGGCGGCGTGTGGGGTGCTGTCGTTCGTCCGGGTGGCGGAGGTTTCGCCGGTGGCTCGGGTGGCAGCGGTCGTGCGGGCGGTGCCGATGGCGGGGCCGGTGGCGGTGGCGGTGGTCGAGCCGACCGCGCCGAAGCAAGCGGCGCCGGTCGCGCCGGCTGGTCCGGTCTGAACCCGACCGGCGGTGGTGAGCGATCCGGTATGGACCCTGCCGACCGCCCTGCAGGCCGGGCCGGAAGGCCCGGTGTGGACGCCGCTGGCTATGGCGAGGGAGCGGGAATGGGGCCCGAGGGCCGTGCCGAGCGGTCCGGCAGCGACCCCGCCGACCACCCTGTCGGTCGCGCCGGACGGTCCGGTGTGAACCCGGCCAGCCGTGGCGAGCGAACTGGTACGGACCCCGTCGGCCATGCCGAGCGAGCGGGTGCGGACCCCGTCGGCCGTGCCGAGCGGACCGGCAGCGACCCCGCCGACCGCCCCGCCAGTCGCCTCGTCGGCCGCTCCGCCAGTCGCCCCGGGATGACCCCGGCCAGTCGCGGCACCGGCGCCGGTCGCGTCTTCCCTCCGCTTCCGCAGCACCCCGATCCCCAGGCCCCGTTCGCCACCTCCTGGTGGGGTAACGCCTGGATCGGCGCGCTGGAGGGGACGTCGCTCGACGCCGGACGCCTCGCACGGGGGCGGGCCTATGCCCGTGAGGGGCACGTCGACACGATCACCGTCGCGCCGGGCCGCATCGTGGCGTACGTACACGGCAGTCGTCCCCGCCCCTACCGCGCCGAGATCCGCATGCGGACCCTCACGCCGGAGGACTGGGACAGGTTCCTGGACGCGGTGGCCACGGAACCCGCGCACATCGCGGCGCTCCTGGACAAGGACATGCCGCACGCGCTGGTGGACGCGGCGGAGCGATCAGGGGTCCAACTCCTCCCAGGCCCAGGTGACTTGGTCCCCTCCTGTACCTGCCCGGACCACGGCCGCCCCTGCAAGCACGCGGCAGCCCTGACCTACCAGACGGCCAGACTGCTGGACGCCGACCCCTTCGTACTCCTGCTCCTGCGAGGCGGAGACGAGCAGGCGCTGCTCGACGAGCTGGCCCAGCGCAGCGCGCAGCAGGCAGCGCGCGAACAATCCGCCACTGCCAAGCCGGGCGCGACCGGCGGGAACCTGCCCGGAACCCTGGCCCGCGACGTCCTGGCCACGGAGTACCGCCCACCGCTCCCACCTCCGCTCGCAGCGCCCGCCCACCCGGGCGAGCCCCCGCTCCTCCCCTCCCTCCCCGGCGCCCCCAACCCCACATCCCTGGAGTTCCTGGCCACGGACACGGCGACCCGGGCCCACGCGTACTTGACCACCGGCGCGAACCCTTTCCCCACCGCCGACCCCTGGCACGACGCGGTCCGCCTGGCAGCCTCCCACCCCGGTCTGACGGGCCGCCGCAGCTTCAGCCGCCAATTCGCGGAGCTGGCCCAGTCGGTGGACCACACCCCCGCGGACCTCGCCCGCGCGGCGGCGGCCTGGCGCCAGGGCGGTGAGGAGGGCCTGGCCATCCTGGAATCCCCGTGGGACCCCCCGGCGGGCCCCTTCGACAGAGCCCGAGGCGCCCTCATCACGGCAGACCTCCCCCGCATGACGATCCACCACAACCACCTCACGAACGCCTCCGGCACCCTCCAACTCCGCTACGGCCGAGACGGCCGCTGGTACCCGTACCGAAGCGAGCCGGGCCGGGACGACTGGTGGCCGGAGGGCGAGGCGGACGAGGACCCGGTGGGCGCGTTGACCGGAATGCTCGACTCGTAGCTCCGCACCGGCACCCACCGGGGACAGAGCAGCGGTGGCGCACAAATGCCGCACCAGTCACGAGAGTTGATGCTGCTTGACGGAACAGCGCACAGTGCACCCGCCTCATCTGCAGTAACGTTCAGTGAAGTTGAGGTGGCAGACTCTCAAGTGAGGTGCGGACAATCGTGGTGCGCGTTCTAGTCTCTCCGTCATATGGGAGCCCGGAGGCTCGTCGGCACTGGCGGGACACTCTCGACACAGAGGTTCCGTTCACGGATGTGCGCTACCGCGGTCTGCTGTCCGACGACGAGACGCGTGCCCTACTCGTGGCCCACCCTGGGGGCGCCGCGCGATTCTGGGGCGCTCGCAGAGCCCATGACAAGAAGATGGCTGGAGTCGCAGGCGGCGACATAGTTCTCTTCACCGGCGGAAACCAAGTGCGAGCCATTGGAGAGATAGGGGCCGTCTTCCGCAGCACGGCCTTCGCGGACGCGCTGTGGCCCCCGAAGGCGGGTGGCGAGAGCTGGCACACCGTCTACAGCCTGGGCGCGTTCGAACTCACCGACATCCCGTACGCGGAACTCAGCTCTCTGCTCGGGTACAGCCATGCGTTCCAGTACCCGGGGCAGCTTGTGCTGGACGGCGAAAGAGCGGCGGCGGTGATGGACGGCTTCCTCATCACCACTGAGCACGCCGTCCACCAGTCGGTCATCGGCCCGGCGGCGTCCGGTCTGGACGAGGCGGAGCGGTACGCGGTTCGGGTGGCAGCGGCTGAAGAGTCGCGAGCCTCGCAGACCTCGTACGAGAGAAGATCCGGTACGCAACTGGTCAGGCGACGGGAGGGGGCACTGGTCTCCGCCTATCGCGAGACGTTGACCGGTGTCGACGCACGCCGCTTCTTCTACCCCGGAGTGGTCTGCGATCTGTACATCAACGCGAAGGACGGGACCGGCGCGGAGGTGATTGAGGCGAAGAGCAGGACGTCACGGGATTACGTCCGGCAGGCGCTGGCTCAGCTCCTGGACTACGCCCGCTTCAGTCCGGAGCCGGTCGAGCGCCTCAGCGCACTGTTCCCCGCCGAGCCTGCGTTTCCTGAGATCTCCCTCCTCCACCACTACGGCATCGATTGCGTATACCAAGTGGGGCCGGGGGCTTTCGAGCGGAAGCCGGCGTCGGACGAAGCGAGAGACCGGATGCGATCGTTCTGGGTGGCCTGACCCGATCGTTCTCGGCGCGGCGCGACGCAGCTCAGCTCAGCTCAGCTCAGCTCAGCTCAGCTCGGATCTCCTCGCGGCCGATATCGGGTGGCCCGGCTCTGGGCGCGGGTGGTGAGATGGTGGGGATGAGTGCCAGTGCCATGAACCTCACCGATGAAGCCTTCCTCGCCCACGTCGCCGAGCGGCTCGCCGGCCTCAGTGGGGTGCGGGCCGTTACCCTCGGCGGTTCCCGTGCTCAGGGCACGCACACGGCCGAGAGTGACTGGGACATGGCCGTCTATTACCGGGGTGCCTTCGATCCCGAGGAGCTTCGCGCACTCGGGTGGGAGGGTGAGGTCTTCGGGCTGGGTGAATGGGGCGGGGGCGTCTTCAACGGCGGTGCCTGGCTGACGATCGACGGGCGCCGCGTCGACATCCACTACCGCGATCTCGACGCCGTGGAGCACGAGCTGGCCCAGGCGCGGGCGGGGCGGTTCCGCTGGGAGCCGCTGATGTTCCATCTGGCGGGGATCCCCAGCTACTTGGTCGTCGCCGAACTGGCCATCAATCGGGTGCTCAAGGGTGAACTGCCGCGCCCCGCCTACCCGGAGGCTCTGCGCAAGGCCGCCCCGGAGGCGTGGCTGGGGCGAGCGCGGGCCACGCTCCAGTACGCCCTCTCCAACAACGCCCCACGTGCCCAGTACACCGAGGTCGCGGGAGTCGTCGCCGGAGCGGCAATGCAGGCCGCCCACGCTGTGCTCGCGGCGCGCGGCGAGTGGGTCACGAACGAGAAGCGGCTGCTCGAGCGGGCCGGGCTGCGGGGGGTCGACGGCATCCTGGCGGGGATGGGGCGGAGCCCGGAATCCCTGGAGGCAGCCGTCGTCGAGGCGCAGACGTTGTTGCTGCCGCCTGTGCCTCCGCCCCTGTCTCCGCCCGCGTCCCTGTCTCCGCCCGCGTCCCCGCCCGCGTCTGCGTAGGGGCGACAGGGCTCAGGGGATCGCCTCGATCCGCTCCATGTGCTCCTCGCCCCACTCCCCGAGCGGCATCATCGCCGTGCTGAGCGACTGGCCGAACTCCGTCAAGGAGTACTCCACCTTCGGCGGGACCTGGTGGAAGACCTCGCGGTGCACCAGGCCGCTGTTCTCCATCTCCCGTAGCTGGAGGATCAGCATCCGTTCGCTGATCCCGGGCACAGCTCTCCTCAACTCGCCGAAACGTAGAGGGCCTTCGTCGAGGGCGAAGAGGATCAGGCCCTTCCATTTGCCGCCCATGATGTCGATGGCGGCGTCGAGGCCGCACGTGTAGGTCCGCTTCTTCGTCGGCATTCCCATCCCCTTTCCGGAAGCCTCTTCCCGGAGGCCTTCCTCGTTACTTACATAACTGTGAGTACCTAACAGAATTGTAGGTACTTGTTGAAATGTCTGTGTAGGGCCAGCATGGATCGCATCCCGACGAACCCACTTCGGACTGGAGTCCCCCATGCCCGCGCACACCCCAACCCCCGTCACCGTCATAGGACTTGGCTCGATGGGGCGAGCGCTCGCCTCGGCCTTCATCGATGCCGGGCACCCGACCACCGTGTGGAACCGCAGCCCCGAGAGAGCCGCGCCGCTTGTCGCCAAGGGGGCCTTTCATGCGGCGTCGATCGCGGAGGCCGTGGCCCGTAGCCCCTTGGTCATTGCCTGCCTCTCCACCTACGAGGCCACCCTCCAGAGCCTGGAGTCCGCCTCCGCCTCCGCTTCCGCCGTGCTGGGCGGACGTACTCTCGTCACCCTGAACAGCGGAACCCCCGCCGGCGCCCGTGAGATGGCCGCGTGGGCTGCCGCGCGCGGTGCTCAGTTCCTCGACGGGGCCGTGAAGAACGTACCCGCGGCCGTGGGGAAGCCGGACACGCTGCTCTACTACAGCGGCGACAAGGCCGTCTTCGACGAGCATGCGGCGACCCTGCGCGTGCTGGGCGGGGACACCGTCCACCTCGGCACCGACGTGGACCTCGCCGCTCTGTACGAGTCAGCCGTCGGTGCCAGCCTGCTGCCCGCCCTCCTCGGGTTCTTCGAGGGCGCCGCTCTCATCACCGCTCGCGGCCTGGAAGCGGGCACGATGGTGCGGTACAGCGTGAAGTGGCTTGAGATGATCGCCGCCATCCTGCCGGGGCTGGCCGGCGAGATCGACTCCGGCGACTACACCGAACCCGCCTCCTCGGTCGGTCTCTTCCACGACGCGATCGGCTACGAGCAGCAGACGGGCGCCGAGGCGGGCATCGACCTCTCCTGGCACGAGCCCATGAACGAACTGCTCCGGCGAGCAGTCGCCGACGGCCACCGTGACCACAGCATCTCCGCCCTGGTGGAAGTGCTCAGGAAGCAGCCGCAGCAGCCGCCGCAGCCGCAGGGGCCGGCCGCCGCGTAGCCGGAGCCCTGCCGGGCCCTGCCCTCCTCACCGCCGGGCCGGCAACGCACGGATTTCGTCGCCGAGTTCAGGTACGGGGATTTCGTGTCCCCGGCTGAAGCTCTTGACCGTCGCCTGACTCTCGCGCTTCAGGACGCGCGAGGCGTAGCAGGTCTCCGTCTGCCTGCATTGCGGGCAGAACGTATACGTGGCGAAGGGGGACAGCGGAACGCGGCCTTCCGGCGCCAGTAAGTAGAACGCGTCAGCGGCGACCGGCTGGTCCCATTCATACGTCTGGCGTTCGAAAACCGGGTGGTCGCCCGTGGCATTCCGCGCCACGACCTGGAAGGTCCGCGTTCGCTGCCGGTAGTCGCATGTCGCGACGCACAGCCACGGAAGTTCCTCCAGGAACTGGGCCGCGCCGAGAGCGCGTTCGAGGAATTCCCGGCACTCCGCCACCCGCAGGGCCGCCTCGGGCTGGCTGAGCGGTTTGTCGCCGTGAGCGGTGCGATTGCGTTCGCCTTTGAGGGCCTTGAGGTCCTCCACCATGCCGGCCACGCCCGAGGAGAATTCTGCGGGCAGCAGCCGTGGATGCCCCGCGGTGGTGACAGTGGCGCAGACCTGGTCGAGCCCGACCGTCCAGGTGCCGAACGTGGTGCCCGCTCCGAGGTAGGCGCTCCTCAGCGTGGACAGGACACCCAGCCCCGAGTCCGTCCCCGGCTTGTGCAGCAGCGCTGCCGCCGTGACGCAGGCGGTGAGCGCGAGGCTTTCGGCGGCGTCGAGCATCGCTTCGTACTGGTCTCTGGGGGTGTCCGCCTGCTGGAGCGCGCGGATGGCGCGGGCAACCGGGTGCGGCACGGTCTGCCGTGCGTGCGTCATGACCTGGGACACAGCAGCCACGCGGTCGGATCCGGCCGCCGGGGGCTCGGCCTTCCGCGGCTGGGGCTCGGCCCTCCGCGGCCGCGGCCGCGGCTCGGCCTCCCGAGCCGGAGACTGCATCTCCTGTACTGGGGCCAGCACCTCCTGAACCGGCGGCAGTGACGCACGGCCAACCGGGCGTTGGCCCCCATCTCGCGTACGCCACCTTCGCCGCCTGATCCAGAGGCGAACCCACGTCGGCAGCACGCCGAACAGCACGGTGAACGTGATCGTCGCCAGCGAGGTGTCCAGCCATGCGGGCATGCCGCGCGGATCCTCGCTCGTGCCGATGGCGAAAGCCGTCATCACCGCCATGAACGCGGTCGTCCAGGCTGCCCAGTCCCGGTACAGGGGAGCGTCATAGAGCCTGAGTACCGTGTTGCACCGCTTTGCCGGCGGCAACGGTGGAGGCGATGGTGGCGAGGGAATCCTTCCGGCGCCGCTGTTCATGTATGCATGGTGCCGGGGGATATGACGGACAACTAGGCTTCGGCGCATATCAGTTGAGATTGCGTGCGGGTGCTGTCCTCGTCCGGCAGCCGCCGTATTCGCCTCGCGCCCGTATTCGCCTCGTGGCCGCCGGATACCCCCGCCACCCACCGCCCCTCCCGCTGCCCACAGGCCGTTCACAAACCGCCCGCCAAGCGTCACATCATCGAAATAGGCCCGTCCCTTTCCCTCCAAGAAGGCCGTTTACGGTTGATCACATGCCCAGGCCGATGTCGTCCGGCGGCACGTACCCGTCGATGCACGTCCCGATGACGACAGGAACACGGTGAGCACGGTGATCCCGCGCGTAACTTCCCTTCCGCCTTGGCTCGGCCATGCCCTGCGTACGCAGCGTGGGCCCGTGCCGTGGCACGCCGTTCTGCGGGGTGCGCTGGCCGCGGGGCCGCTGCTGTGCGCGGGCGTGGTCGTCGGGCGGGTCTCCGTGGGGGTGGTGGCCGCGCTCGGGGCCATGCTGGCCGGGATCAACGACCGGCCGGGGAGCCGGCGCGCCGCCGTGCGGCGGCTCGGGGTTCCCGCACTCGCGGGGGCGGGTGGGCTCGTCTTCGGAGCGTACGTCGGCTCCCTCGGGGCGGACATTGGTGTCCTCGAGGCGGCCATTGGCGAACGCGAACCGGTCGGCGGGCCGTTCCTGCTGCCGCTCCTCTTCGCCGTGCTCGGGCTTTTCGCCGGTGCGTTCAGCGCTCTCGGACCCGTCGCCTCAGCCGGTGGCACGCAGCTGCTCGTCGCCGCCGCCATCGGGGCGGGGATGCCGTCGCCCGAGCCCGGGTGGCAGCGGGCGCTGTACTTTCTCGCCGGTGCCGCGTGGCTGATCGTGCTGCGGGTCGTGCTCCCCTCGCCCTCACCGTCGCCCGGCCGGTCCCCACGGCCCTACCGCCTCGACGGCGAACGCACCGCCGTATCCGCCGTCTACGAAGCCGTCGCCGCGCTCCTCGACGCAGTCGGAACCCCCCACTCCACCGCCCGCCGCGCCGCACTCACCGCCGCCCTCGACCAAGCCCAGGACGCCCTCACGGGGCCGCGCCTGCGCCGACACGCCAGCTCGGCCGCCGAGCGGCGGCTGCATGCGCAGTACCTCGCCGCGCTGCCCCTCGGCGAGGCGGCGACCGCGCTCGCCTGGGCCGGTGAGCCGCTCCCGGCGCGCACGGGGGAGGGGCCGCGCCGCCTTGCCGCCGCCATCCGTGACGGTGCTCCCTGCGGGCCGCTGCCCGCGCCCGCCCGCTCCGGCGCCGGGCTCCGCGCCCTCGACGACGCCCTGCTGAACGCCGCCGAAGCCTTCGACAGCGGTAGCGCCCGGCCTCCGCGCGGCCACAAGCGCGGCCCCCTCGACGTGCTGCGCACCGCGGCCGGTCCCGGCGGGCGCGAGTACGGCGTGCGGGTCGCGCTCTGCTTCGGGGCGAGCGCCGCGGTCGCGCAGGCCCTGCACCACCCGCACTGGTACTGGCTGCCGGCCACGGCCGTCTTCCTGGTCAAGCCCGACCTCGGACCGCTGGCGTCGCGCGTCCTGTGTCGCGCCCTCGGCACCGTCCTAGGCGCCGTCCTCTTCGCGGCACTCGCCGCCCTGCTGCCACGGCCCGCCGGACTCGTCGCCGTCGTCGCCGTGTGCGGCGCGCTGATCCCCGTGGCCACCCGGCACTTCGCCGCCCAGACGGCCGTCGTCACCGTCCTCGTCCTCGCCCTCGTCATGGTGGGCGGGGAGCCGCAGGCCTCCTGGGGGCGGATCGGGGAGACCCTGCTCGCCTGCGGGATCGTCCTGCTCGTCGGGCACCTGCCCTGGCCGGTGCAGCGCGGCGGCCGCGTACAGGACCGCCTATCGGCCGCCCGCGCGTCCGCGCACGCCTACCTGCGCCACGTCCTGAGCGGGGCCGGTGGCGCAGGTGACGGAAACGGTCACGGCGGGCCCGCGGGCGCCGACCACCGTGCCGACCACCGCGCCGCCCGCTGGGCCCTGCGGCGCGAGGCCTACCGGACCCTGGCCGAGGCCCGCGCCGCGATCGACCTGGCGGCCGCCGAACTCCCCACCCTGGCCCGGCACTCCGAGGGTTCGGAGCAGGTGGCGGCCACCCTCGAACGCCTCGTCGACACCACGACCGCCTGCGCGGTGCACGTCGACGACACGGGACGCCTGCCGCGGCGGCACGCGGAGCGCATCGACGCGCTGCTCGCGGAGCTCACCGCGGTGGCGTGACCAGCGGCATCGACGCGGAGTGCCTCAGAAGTCCACCCGCACCCGGTCGTCGAGCCGCGCCACCGAATCCTGCTCGTACTTCTTCACGTAGTCCTCGCGGATGTCCTCGATCAGGGCGTCGCGCCTGTGCGCCTGCGACGTCGGATACAGCAGGATCAGCTCGTACGAACGCTCACGCTCGATCTTGCCGTTCGAGTCCCGCCACTGGCCGCGGCCGTCCTGCACCGTGAGCCCGTCGGGGAACGACGGTGTCACCTCCTTGTCGATGAACCTCATGAACTGCTTGTCGGTCACATCGGGCCCGCCGTCCGGGCGTTCGGTCCCGAAGAGGAGACGGGTCTCGGTGTACGCCTGGCCACGGGACACCTGCGACGTGGTGGTCGTGCCGGGTGTGCGCGTGTCGGAGTCGAGCGAGGCGTACGCGGCGGGCGCACCGACCGCGAGGACCGTGGCGGCGGCCGCGGTCACGGCGATGCGGGTGCGGGAGACGCGGGAGAGGGCGAGAGGCATGGGGCTGATCCCTTTCTCTGCGGAGCTTGATCCATAACTTGGTCCATAACTTGATCCATAACGGGCGCAGACGGTAGCCGACACGCCACACCCCGCGCCCCCTCCCGTACGGCCCTGCGGCTGGATATCTCTCCTCTGCCGTAAACCGCCGTCTTCCCATGCGACACACAACTCCCTTACGTTGCGCAGGACTTGACCGAAGCGATGGAGGGGACGGCGGGCATGAGGGCACGTACTGGGGCAGGCCTTGCCATGGCGGTCGCGGCGGCGGGCGCACTGGCGTTCGGGACCGCGGGGCCCGCGAGCGGCACCGCCGTCGCCGCCTCGGCCGCCGCCGATCCGGCACCGCGGTCGCCGTACGCGTCCACCACCGGCGTCGGCGTCCACAACGCCTACGAGAAGGCGAAGTACCCGTACTTCGCCGACGCGCTCGACTCCGGCGCCGGGATGCTCGAACTCGACGTGTGGACCAACGCGTTCGGCAGCGGCTGGCGGGTCTCGCACAGCAACCCGGTCGGGAACGACAACAACTGCGAGAACGCCGCGAGTCCGGCCGAATTGCGCACCAAGCCGCGCAATCAGACCCTCGCCGGATGCCTCGCGGACATGAAGAGCTGGCACGACGCCCACCCCGGCCACCGGCCCATCCTGCTGAAGGTGGAGCTGAAGGACGGCTTCCAGGGGAGGAACGGCCGCGGGCCCGCCGACCTCGACGCCCTCCTGAAGAGCAAGCTCGGCGACGCCGTCTACCGCCCCGGCCAGCTCACCGGAGGCCACGCCACCCTCGACGAGGCCGTACGGAGTGACGGCTGGCCCCAGCGCAGCGCCCTCGCGGGCAAGTTCATCGTCGAGCTCATCCCCGGCACCGTCGAACAGGGCAACCCGGCCGACACCCTGTGGACCGACCGCGAGTACGCCACCCATCTGCGCGACCTCGCCGCGGCCGGGCGCCTCGGTGAGGCCGCCGCCTTCCCCGCCGTCCTCGGCGCCGAGGCGGGCGATCCGCGCGGGCGGTACACGGACGCGGCGATCCGGCCCTGGTTCGTGCTGTTCGACGGCGACGCGTCCGCCTACGCGGGCGGCACCATCGACACCAAGTGGTACGCCGACCGGCGCTATCTGGTCGTCATGTCCGACGCCCACAAGGTCGCACCGGCCATCGACTCCGTGAACCCGACCGAGGCCCAGGCCCAGGGCCGCGTGGCCCTGCTCGCGCGGGGCCACGCCAGCATCGTGTCGTCGGACTGGTACCCGCTGCCCGGTGTCCTCTCGACGGTGGTCCCGCGCGGCTAGCCCGAGCCGGACCCAGGGCTAGCGCTCGATCCGTATCCACACCGGTGCGTGGTCCGAGCCCGTCGCGTTCCTGCGCTCCGCCGGGTCCCCGTCCTCCACCGACGGCAGCGCTGTCGCCGTCGAACCCGGCACGCCCGTGCCCGCCGCCGTGACCAGGCTCAGGAGGCCGCGGCTCACCAGGACGTGGTCGATCAGCTCGCGGCGCCCCGCGTGGATACGGGAGTAGCGCTGCTCGGCCGGGATGCGCGGGGCCACGTTCCACAGCCGCTGCGCGTCGCCCTTGTCCGGCTTGTCGAAGCCGGGGGTGCCGATCTCGGAGCCGGGCGGACCGAGCAGGATCTGGGTCGTCGCCGCCGACACCTCGTCGTTCAGGTCGCCGAGCACCACGACATCGTGCTGACGGCCGTCGCCCTTCAGGAGACGGCCCGCCAGGGAGCGCACCAGCGTGGCCTCCGCCGAACGCCGGTACAGCGCGTACGCCCCGAAGCGGGCCCGCTCGCCCTCGTCCCGCGGCTGGAACCGGCCACCGCCGAACGACAGCAGCTTCGACTTCAGATGGCACACCACAGCGTCGAAGAAGAAGGCGCGCGTCGACACGGTCACCGCGAGCACCCCGCGCCCCGCCCGTGCCACCGGCTTGCCCGAGTCGCTGACCTGCACCGGGCCCAGCGGCCCCGGGAAGCGGTCCTCGTCGGCAGTGACGGCCACCGGCAGCTGGCTGAGGAAGCCGACGCGGGTGCCGCGCTCGTCCGCGTGCTCCGAGAGCGTGGTGTGCCAGGTGCCCTCCAGCATCCCGGCCAGGTCGGTGAGGGCCTCCGGGTCGCCGACCTCCTGCACACCGAGCACGCTCGGGTTCAGTGCCCTGATCGTCGCCGCGAGCGAGGCCAGCTTCGCCTCGTACGCGGCCTTGTCCTTGGGCCCGAACTTGCCGCCGGGCCGGTAGAGATTCTCCAGGTTCCAAGTGGCGACGAGCATGGCGGGCTCCAACTGTTCTCGCGTGGTGGGCGGGCTGACGGGGCTGACGTCAGCGTGCTCGCGAAACCGGCGACACGACAGGCCACGGGATGCGCACTCCCCGTACCTTGAAGAGATGACGCCGCCTCCCGCGCACGGCCCCGCCGATCTCGTCATCACGGGCTGCACGGCCCTCGTCCACGAGGCGAAGGGCCAGGTCGGATTCCTCGACGACGCGGCCGTCGTCGTGCGCGACGGCCGCATCGACGCCGTCACCACCACCCCCGAGGCCGCCGGAATCCAGGCCGCCGAGCACATCGACGCCCGCGGTCAGGTGGCCCTGCCCGGCCTGATCAACTGCCATACGCACACGCCGATGGTGGCCCTGCGCGGCATCGCGGAGGACCTGCCGGCGCACGAGTGGTTCAACGACTGGATCTGGCCGATCGAGTCCAACCTGACCGAGCGCGTCGTCGGGCTCGGCGCGAGGCTCGCGTGCGCGGAGATGATCCGGGGCGGCGTGACGACCTTCGCCGACCACTACTTCGCGATGGACACCGTCGCCGACGTCGTCGCCGAGAGCGGTCTTCGCGCCAACCTCGGCGCGGCCTTCTTCTCCTCGCAGGGGCCCGAGGGCCGCGCCGCGTCCCTGGAGTTCGCGCTGAGGCAGCGCGGCGCCGCCGGCGGCCGCATCACCACCTCGCTCGCGCCACACGCCCCGTACACCGTCGACGACGCGGACCTCGCCGCGACCGCCGAACTCGCCCGCGAGCACGGCCTCATGGTCCATCTGCACGCCTCCGAGAACCGCGCCCAGACCGACAACAGCCTGGAACGCCACGGCCGCACCCCCATCGAGATCCTGCACCGCACCGGCCTGCTCGACGTCGACGTCCTCATCGCGCACGGCACCGGCATCCTCGACCGCGACCTGCCCGTGCTGCGGCAGGGCACGGGACGCATCGCCGTGGCCACAGCGCCGCGCGGCTACCTCAAGTTCGGCTGGGACACCACGCCCGTACGCGCCCTGCGCGAGCTCGGCATCCCGGTCGGCCTGGCCACCGACGGGGCCGCGTCGAACAACACCCTGGACGTCTGGGAGTCCATGACGCTCACCGCACTCGTGCAGAAGTCCACCGAGCGCGACCCGTCCTGGCTGACCGCACGCCAGGCGCTCGACCACGCCACGCTGCAGAGCGCGCGAGCCGTCGGCCTGGGCGACGAGATCGGCAGCCTCGCGGCGGGCCGCCGCGCCGACATCGTCCTCGTCGGCCTCGACGGGCCGCACACCCAGCCCGTGCACGACCTCGCGGCCACGCTCGTGCACAGCGCCCGCTCGGCGGACGTCACCACGACGATCGTCGACGGGCGGATCCTGATGCGCGACCGGCGGCTCCTGACCCTCGATGTGCCGGAAATCGTCGCGGAGTTGGGGGCCGAACTGCCCGCCCTGATCGACCGCAGCCACGGGAAGCGCATCCAGGAGTACGAGGGCTGAGCAGGAGTACGAGGGCTGAGCGCGAGGGGAGCGGTTCGGCTGCCTAGGGTGTACGCATGTCACACCCTCCGCAGCCGGATCCCGCCGACGGCCTCATGGACGACCCCTACGCCACGTACGCGCGGCTGCGCGACACCGCTCCCGTGCACCGGGTCGCGGGGCCCGACGGCAACCCGGCCTGGCTGGTCACGCGCTTCGACGACGTACGCGCCGCGCTCGCCGACCCGCGGCTCTCGCTCGACAAGAGCCATGCGCTGCCCGGCAGTTACCGGGGCTTCGCGCTGCCGCCCGCCCTGGACGCGAACCTGCTCAACATGGACCCGCCGGACCACACCCGCATCCGGCGCCTGGTGGCCAAGGCCTTCACATCCCGCCGGGTGGAGAGCCTGCGCGCGCCGATCCGGCGCGTCGCCGACGAACTCCTTGACGCCGTCGAGTCGATGGGCCGCGCCGATCTCGTCGCCGCGTACGCCGCCCCGCTCCCGATCACCGTCGTCTGCGACCTCCTCGGGGTGCCGGCCGGAGACCGCCCGGACTTCCGGTCCTGGACCGACGCCCTGGTCGCGCCCGACCCCGCGCGACCGCAGGCCGCGAAGGAGGCCGTCGTCGCGATGCTCGGCTTCTTCACGCAACTCCTCGCTCAGAAGCGCAAGGCGCCCGCCGACGACCTGCTGTCCGACCTGATCGCCGTACGGGACGAGAGCGGCACAGGCCAGGGGGAGCAGGACCGGCTGAGCGAGGACGAGCTGATGTCGCTCGCCTTCCTGATCCTCTTCACCGGATACGAGAACACCGTCCAGCTCATCGGCAACGCGGTCCTCGCCCTCCTCCGCCATCCCGACCAGCTCGCGGCCCTGCGCGCGGACCCGTCTCACATCCCGGCAGCCGTGGAGGAGTTCTTCCGCTACGACGGGCCCGCCCTGCTCGCCATCCGCCGCTTCCCCCTCGAAGACGTCACCATCGGCGGCGTCGCCATCCAGGCGGGCGAGACCGTGCTGCTGTCCCCGTCGGCCGCCAACCGCGACCCGCGCCGCTACCCCGACGCCGACCGCCTGGACATCACGCGCGACGCCACGGGCCACCTCGCCCTCGGGCACGGCATCCACCACTGCGTCGCCGCGCCCCTCGCCCGCCTGGAGACGGCCACCGCGCTCGCCGCCCTCCTCGAACGCTTCCCCCGCCTCGCACTCGGGGTGCCGCCCGAAGAGCTGCGGTGGCGTCCCTCGGTCAGGGCGCGCGGGCTGCTCGCGCTTCCGGTGACGTTCTAGCTTCCCCGGCTTCCCTCAGGATTCTTCGAACTCAGGACTCCTCGAAGTTTCTTCGCCGCGACCGATGAGTTCCGGTGAGTCCGCAGGTCACCCCTCGGAGAAGTACGGATCCGAGGGGCGGGTCCGCAGGAGGGACTGAGGGACCATGGGACTTCCCGACATCGTCACGCGCGAGGAGTGGCTCACCGCGCGCCAGGAACTGCTCGCCAAGGAGAAGGCTCAGACGCGGGCGCGTGACGCGCTCAACGCCGAGCGGCGCCGGCTTCCGATGGTCGAGATCGGCAAGGAGTACCTCTTCGACGGTTCCGACGGCAAGGCGACGCTGTTCGACCTCTTCGACGGGGACGCCCAACTGATCGTCTACCACTTCATGTTCGCGCCGGAGTGGGACGCCGGCTGCCGCAGCTGCTCGGCCTTCCTCGACCAGATCGGCCACCTGGCCCATCTGCGGGCCCGCAGCACGAACTTCATCGCCGTCTCCCGGGCGCCCTTCACCAAGATCCTGCCCTTCAAGGCGCGGATGGGCTGGACGGTGCCGTGGTACTCCTCCTGCGGCAGCGACTTCAACCGCGACTTCGACGCCACCGTCGGCGAGGGCGACGAGTCCTTCGAGCAGCCGGGCCTCAGCTGCTTCCTGCGGGACGGCGACCGCGTCTTCCACACGTACTCGACGTACGACCGCGGCACCGACTGGGTCGCCTCCTATTCGAGCCTCCTCGACCTCACCGCCCTTGGCCGGCAGGAGGAGTGGGAGGAGCCGAAGGGGCGGGCGACAGGGCTCGGGGCGCCCGCGGGCAGCAGCCGGCTGAGGTATCACGACGAGTACGAGATGTGACGAACCGACACAACCAGGTGTCAGGTCCGTCACGTTGCGAGTCCTTTCCACCTCTCGGCGCGTTCTACTCCATGAGAGTCCGTCAGGACTGCCAACGGGGGAGCAGAAGGACGATGATGAACAGCCGAGTGGTACTTGAACGCTTTCCGGCCGGTGGGCCGCGAGGATCGTGGCCCGCGGAGGAGTTCGCGCGGGCCCGCCGCATGGAGGGACAGCAGGCGGAGGTCGTGATGGACCTCGCGTCCGACGCCTTCCTCGTGATCGTGCGCGAGCCCGACGCGAGCGCCGTGATCGAGGTGACCGAGGTGGCGGCCGCCGCCTGAGACATCAGTGCTCGGCGTGCCCGTTCGGTGAGGGGATCTTCGGCGTCTTCGGCGTCTTCGGCGTCTTCGGGATCTTCGCCGTGAACTGGTCGGCCTGCAGCGCGTACAGCTCCGCGTAGACCCCGCCGGTCCGCAGGAGTTCGTCCGGTGTGCCCGACTCCACCAGGCGCCCTCCCTCCAGGACATGGACCAGGTCCGCGTGGCGCACCGACGCCAGGCGATGGGTGATGAGGATGACGGTCTGGCCCGTCCCGGCAAGGGCCCTGATCTTCTCGAAGACCTCCAGCTCGGCCCGTGCGTCCAGTGCCGCCGTCGGCTCGTCCACGATGAGGATGCTGCCGCGCCGGTACGCGGCGCGTGCGATGCCGAGCCGCTGCCACTGACCGCCCGACAGCTCGTGCCCGCCGGTGAACGCGCGGGCCAGCAACGTGTCGAGCCCGCGCGGCAGATCGGCCACGACGTCCCCGGCGCCGGCCTCATCGACCGAGGCATCGAGGCGGTCGTCCGTGAGCGGCACGGACGACCGGCCGATCGCGATGTTCACACGCGCCGTGAACGGCCACCGCTTGAAGTCCTGCGCCACCATCGCGATGCGCGCCGCCAGTTGATGCCGGTCCGCGGTCGCCGCGTCGACGTCGTCCCACAGGATCCGGCCGCCCTTCGGCGCGTACAGACCGGCGAGCAGCTTCACCAGAGTGGTCTTGCCGGAGCCGTTCTCGCCCACCAGGGCGACGATCTTCCCGGTGGGCAGGGTGAGGGAGATGTCGCTGAGCGCGTCCTTGCCCGAGGCTCCCGGATAGCGGAAGGTGACGTTCTCGAACCGTATCTCCCGTGGATCCGGCGGCAGTTCGGCCCCGCCGGCCGGGATCGCGCGCTGCGCCGCCTCCACGAAGAGCCGCTCCAGGTCGCCGACGAACAGGGCGTCCTCGTGCAGGGAGTTGATCTCCAGGACGAGCGTGTCGAGGTTGGACGCGCCGGTGCGGATCGCGATGACGGCGGTGCCCGCGACGGACAGCGCCATCGCCCCCGCGAGCAGCAGCCCGCCGAGCGTCGCGTACGTCGCCGCGGTGGCGACGCCCGTCCAGGCCGCCGCGATCAGGCCCGTACGGGCGGCGAGCCGCGCCAGGCGCGCCTGCTCCTCCTCCGCCGCCTCCGACATCGACCGGAAGTGCCGCAGCAGGAAGGGCCCCACGCCGTGCACCCGGATCTCCGGGGCCGCCCGTGCCTCCGTGAGCAGGCTGCCGATGAGGCGTCCCGCGCGGGCGTGCTGCACCCACGCGTGGAAGGAGACATAGCGGCGCCGGGCGATCGTCAGGGCGCTCCACGCGCTCGGCAGGGTCATCGTGACCAGGAGCGGAAGCAGCACCGGGTGCAGGACGGTCAGCACGCTCGCCGCCGCGATCAGCGAGATCATCGCGTTCACCACGCGCGTGGCGATGCCGATCATGCGGCGCGCGGATGCGGCTCCGTACTGCGCCGTGTCGAGCAGCTTGTGGAACGCGTCGTCCTCGATGGCCGAGAGCTCCACCGACGCGGCCCTCTCCAAGTACTGCTCGGTGGCGACGCGCTCGACCTTCGGTTCGAGACGACCCGTCGCGTACGTCGACGCGGCGCGCAGCAGCGCGGCGACGAACAGCACGCACGCCATCGTCACCAGGGCGGGCGCCGCGCCGCGCAGCCGGTCGGCGATCGGGGCGTCGGTCATCAGGCGGCCGAGGATGCTGTTGACCGCGAGGAGGCTCACCGCCTGGGCGAGTCCGCGGCCCACCTCGGAGCCGATGACGATGCGCGCCGCCCGCCGGTCGGCCTGCCACGCGAGCCGGAAGCTGGCGGCGAGGAGTGCGGGAAGCCGCTTCAGCATGGACCGGAACCCCAGCTGGAGGAAGGCCTCCTCGTGCTGCGCCCAGCCGGTGTCGTAGCGCAGAGGTCCGCCGAAGAGCAGCGCCTCCGACTCCGAAGTCCCGCTCTGTTTCCGTGAGTTGATGTGCTCCTGGGAGTGGTTCTGTTTGTCGTTCGTCTGCTTCTCCTTCTCCGTTTGCGTACGTCCTGTGCGGGGTTGCAACCCCGGGCAACTGTTGCCGGTTCATCCAGGCCGCAGTGCCATACCCCATGCAGGCAACTCCGCAACCGCGCAGGCAAAGGAGTTCTTCCGTGACCGACACCGCACTCCTGGACGCGTACCGCACGATGCGTACGATCCGCGACTTCGAGGAGCGCCTCCACGAGGAGTTCGCGACCGGCGACATCCCCGGCTTCGTCCACCTGTACGCAGGTGAGGAGGCATCCGCCGCCGGGGTGTGCGCGCATCTCGACGACGACCGCGACGTCATCGCGTCCACGCACCGGGGCCACGGTCACTGCATCGCCAAGCACGTCGACGTGAAGTCGATGATGGCCGAGATCTACGGGCGCACGACCGGGGCGTGCCACGGCAAGGGCGGCTCCATGCACATCGCCGACCTCTCCAAGGGCATGCTCGGCGCCAACGGCATCGTCGGCGGCGGGCCGCCACTCATCTGCGGCGCCGCACTCGCCGCGAAGGTGCGCGGGGACGGCGGTGTCGGCGTGGCCTTCTTCGGTGACGGCGGCAGCAACCAGGGAACCACCCTCGAATCCCTGAACCTCGCGTCCGTCTGGCAGCTGCCCGCCGTCTTCGTCGCCGAGAACAACGGCTACGCGGAGGCCACATCGGCCGAGTGGTCCGTGGGCGGCGGCTCCATCGCGGCCCGCGCGGCGGCCTTCGGCATGCCCGGCGTCACCGTCGACGGCTTCGACTTCTTCGCGGTGCACGACGCGGCGGGCGAGGCGGTCGAGCGGGCACGCTCCGGTGGCGGCCCCACCCTCATCGAGGTCCAACTCACCCGCTACTACGGCCACTTCGAGGGCGACCAGCAGAAGTACCGGGCGGACGAGGTGCGCCACGCCCGCGCCGAACTCGACTGCATCACCCGCTTCCGGAAGCGGGTCTCCGGCGTACTCACGGAGGCCCAGCTCGACGCGATCGACACCGAGGTCGCCCAGTTGATCGACGAGGCCGTCTCGGAGGCGCGGGCTGCGCCCCTGCCCACCGGCGCGGATCTGGAGACCGACGTCTACATCTCGTACCTCTGAGGGGAGCGGGCCGTGACACGCAGCATCAGTTATCGCGAGGCGCTGGGCGAAGCACTGGCGCAGGAGATGGAGCGCGACCCCTCGGTCATCGTCATGGGCGAGGACAACGCGGGCGGTGCGGGAGCACCCGGCGAATCCGACGCCTGGGGCGGGGTGTTGGGCGTGACGAAGGGGCTGTATCCGCGCTTCCCCGGGCGGGTCCTCGACACCCCGATCTCGGAGTCGGCGTTCATCGGCGCGGCGATCGGCGCCGCGACGCGCGGCCTGCGGCCCGTCGCCGAGCTCATGTTCATCGACTTCATGGGCGTGTGCTTCGACCAGATCTTCAACCAGGCGGCGAAGTTCCGGTACATGTTCGGCGGCAAGGCCGTCACTCCCGTCGTCATCCGCACCATGTACGGGGCCGGCCTTCGGGCGGCTGCGCAGCACTCGCAGGCCATGTACCCGGCGTTCACGGCCGTGCCGGGCCTGAAGGTCGTCCTGCCCTCATCCCCGTACGACGCGAAAGGGCTGATGATCCAGGCGATCAGGGACGACGACCCGGTGATCTTCTGCGAGCACAAGGCGATGTACGACGTGGTGGGCGACGTCCCCGCCGAGAGCTACACGATCCCCTTCGGCGAGGCGGACATCGTGCGCGAGGGCGAGGACGTGACGATCGTGGCCCTCGGCCGCATGGTGCGCGTCGCCTCCGAAGCGGCCGACGACCTGGCAACGACCGGGATGAGCTGCGAGGTCATCGACCCCCGCACCACGAGCCCGCTGGACGCCGACACGATCATCGAGAGCGTCACGGCCACCGGACGCCTCGTCGTGGTCGACGAGGCCGGACCGCGCTGCGGGATGGCGGCAGACATCTCGGCGCTCGTGGCGCGCGAGGCGTTCGGGGCGCTGCGCGCACCGATCGAGACGGTGACCGCGCCGCACACACCAGTGCCGTTCAGCCCGACGCTCGAAGACCTCTATGTGCCGGACGCCGCGCGGGTCGCCGCCGCGGTCAAGGCAGTCGTCAACTGGAAGCCGTGAGGACGCCGAGGATGCCTTTCATCGAGCGGGTCACCATGCCCAAGTGGGGCCTGTCCATGAAGACCGGAAAGATCACCGAGTGGATCGCGCGGGAGGGCGACGAGGTCGAGGAGGGCGACGATCTGGCCGAGATCGACACCGACAAGATCGCGGGCACGCTGGAGGCGCCACGCGGCGGCGTCCTGCGGCGGATCGTGGCGGACGCGGGCGGTGAGGCACCCGTCGGCTGCGTCATCGCGGTCATCGCGGGCCATGACGTACCGGAGGACGAGATCGAGCGGGTGTCCGCCGAGGCACGCGAGCAACTGGCGCGCGGGGTACCGGCCGAGGACGAGGGCAGCCTGGTGAGCGGTGTCGCGGAGGTGGAGGGCAGGGCGGTGGCGTACGCGACGTCGGGCGGCGGCGCGGAGGAGATCGTGCTGGTCCACGGGTACGGCGGCGACAAGAACTCCTGGCTCTTCGTGCAGGAGCCGCTCGCGGCACGCCATACGGTGTACGCGCTCGACCTGCCGGGCCACGGGGAGTCCACCAAGGACGTGGGGGACGGCAGCCTGGCCTCGCTGGCCGCGGTCGTCACGGACTTCCTCGACGCGCTCGGCATCGAACGGGCGCATCTGGTGGGGCACTCGCTGGGCGGTGCGGTGGTCACGGCGGTGGCGGCGGGGGCACCGGGCCGGGTCCGCTCCCTGACGCTGATCGCGCCCGCCGGATACGGACCCGATGTGGACGCCTCCTACCTGCGCGGTTTCGCGGAGGCGGGGACGCGGCGCGAACTCCGCCCGCACCTGGGCAAGTTGTTCGCCGACGAGGGCCTCGTGACGCGGCAGCTGGTGGACGACCTCCTGAAGTACAAGCGCCTGGACGGCGTGGACGCGGCGCTCCGCACGATCCTGCCGACGCTCGTGGCTCCGGACGCCGGGACGCCGCTCGACGTGAGTTCCCTGCTGCCGGCGGGCGTGCGGACGGTCGCAGTGTGGGGCGGGGCGGATCAGGTGATCCCGGCGACCAACGCGGCGTCCCTGGAGGGGAGGGCCACCGTCCGCGTCATCGAGGGGGTGGGCCACATGGCGCAGATGGAGGCGCCGGGCGAGGTGGTCGCGGCGGTGGAGGCGGCGGTGGCGGGGTGAGCATCAGCCCGTCCGGCGTTTGAGGACAGAACCGCCGGAGGCTACGCCCGCACGGCCCGAGACCACGCAGGCGTGGCGCCGGTGGCCCTGCACCAAGCCAGGTACAGAGGAATCGGCGGCGTATAGGGGACCTCGCCCCCCGATGGGCTGTGGATCAGCGAGGGCGCGCGCCGAGCCCCCGGCACCACGGCCCCCGCGGCGTAATACGCGGGGGACGGCCACTCGAGCGCCACATCGGAGTCGGCCGGCACGATCCACCACCACCGCCCCGCATCCACGTCCTCGTACACACACCCCACCCGAGGCAGCCGCGCCATCAGCCGGGGCCCGAACCGCGCGGGCACCGAGACCGCGTCGCACCCCAGAGGCTGCGACATCCCGGCCGGGACGGCGAGCCGCGTCGGCGGCGGTGGGGAGGCAGCGGCGGTCCGCCTCCGTTCGAGGCGGACCAGCGTGTCCAGATCCAACCGCCGCCGCACCGTCACCGCGCTCACACGCCCCCTGTCCACGTCGTCCTCACGCCCGCACCCTCAGTCACGCACCCTCAGTCACGTCACGCCCGCAGTCACGTCATGCCCGCAGTTCCGCCCACACGGTGAGGCCGGCCCCGAGGCCCTCGTCCCGCACACCCCACGCGCTGCTCACCGCCCCGACGAGAAGCAATCCCCTCCCGTGCTCCTCATCGGCGTCGGGCCCTTCCTGTGCCGGGCGCGGGACACCCGATCCGTATCCGTCGTCACGCACAGCTATGCGCAGGGTCCCGGGCTTCGTACAGAGCTCGCAGACGATCCGGTGGCTCGCGGTGTGCACGATCGCGTTCGTGACCAGCTCGGACACCACGAGGGCCGCGGCGTCGCGGGCTTCCTCGCCTATGTCCCAGCCCAGGAGCTGGGCGTTCGCAAGCCGTCTGGCCTGTGAGGCGGAGCCCGGCCGTGGCACCAGCGCGAAGCTGACGCAGAGCTCGGAGCCGCCATCGGCCCACGCGTCGGCAGTAATGCCAACAGGGGCCTCGGCGGCAGCTGTGTGTAACGGCGCGGGCGGAGTCACGCCATCCACTATCGCCCCGCCGGGAACACCTTGGCAAGACCCACTCTGAAAAGTGCACAGTGGCGTGTTCCTTCGAGACGGCACATGGCACACTGCTCGCAACGGCTCCAGGTGCGGAGTGAATTGGCATGACATGGAGTACGTGGAGGTAGGACGTGAGCGAACCGCGGTCCGCGCCGACCGTCGGCCAGGTCGTCCTAGGCCGTCGCTTGCAGGACCTGCGTGAGCGCGCAGGCCTCAAGCGGGAGGAGGCCGCGCGGATTCTCCGCGTGGCCCCCGCCACGGTCCGCCGCATGGAGATGGCCGAGGTCGCGCTCAAGATCCCGTATCTCCAGCTCCTCCTGAAGTCCTACGGCGTCGCCGACGACGAGGCCGACGCCTTCGTGACGCTCGCCGAGGAGGCGAACAAGCCGGGCTGGTGGCAGCGGTTCCACGACATCCTGCCGGGCTGGTTCAGCATGTACGTCAGCCTGGAGGGGGCAGCCAGCCTCATCAGGTCCTACGAACCGCACTTCGTGCCAGGTCTGCTGCAGACCGAGGAGTACGCGCGAGGTGTGATGCGCTCGGGGGCGATCGGCCAGACCCGCCCCGAGGACATCGAGCGGTACGTGGCGCTGCGCATGGAGCGCCAGTCACTGCTCGACCGCGAGGACGCGCCACGGGTCTGGATCGTGATGGACGAGACCGCCCTGCGCAGGCCGGTGGGCGGCTCCGATGTGATGCGCGAGCAGATCGACAAGCTGCTCGAAGCCGTCGAACTTCCTCATGTGACGCTGCAGATCGCGCCGTTCGCGGCGGGTCCGCACCCGGGCACGTACGGACCGTTCGTGCTCTTCCGCTTCGCCATGGCGGAGTTGCCGGACATGGTCTACAGCGAGTACCTGACCGGCGCCGTCTATCTGGACGCGCGCACCGAGGTGGCGACCCACCTCGAGGTCATGGACCGCATGGCGGCGCAGGCCGCGACGGCACATCGCACAAAGGAGATCCTGCGGGATCTCCGCAAGGAGCTGTGAATGGATCGACACCGAGCCGGAACGCGACCCGGGTCCAAGCCCGGAGCCGGGTCCCGCCCCGAGTCCCGGGACGACTCCCGGATCTACAACGGCATGCCCGCCCGTGAGCTCGGCAGCGAGGGCTGGCACAAGCCGTGGAGCGGCGGCAACGGCGGCAACTGCCTGGAGGCCATGAAGCTGGCCGACGGCAGGGTGGCGGTCCGCCAGTCGGCAGATCCGGACGGCCCGGCCCTGATCTACACGCACGGCGAGATCGACGCGTTCATCCAGGGGGCGAAGGCGGGGGAGGCCGACTTCCTCCTGTCGTGAGCCTTCTCGGGCTCCTCGTGAGCCTGCCGTGAGCCGTCGCCCGCGTCCGGGGGCGGCTCACAGCCACGACCACATCCTGCGCGGGGCGCCCACCAGACGGCTGACCGCGACGACGGGCAGCGGCGGCTGCTGCGCTCAGACGCTCGGCACGCAGATCGAAGACGGTGGCGAAGCCGAGACGGACCAGGCTGCGGTACCCCTCGGGCGAGGGCGCGGCGCCCCGCCACACACGCCCCGTGTGCCTCGGCGAGCGCGGACAGTGCCGCTCCCGCCGCCGTGGCCGTGGCCGTGCGAGCGGAGGCCTCCGTTGGCGGGCTCACACGGCCATCGGCCGGTCGTACGGGCCGATCGGTGCCGTCAGTTGCGTCGCGCCGGTCAGCCACCGGTCCACCGCGGCGGCGGTCGCGCGGCCCTCAGCGATGGCCCATACGACCAGCGACTGGCCGCGTGCCGCGTCGCCGGTCACGAAGACCCCTGGCACGTTGGTCGCGAAGTCCGCGTCGCGGGCGAGGGTGCCGCGGTCCTCGACGTCCAGGCCGAGCTGGTCGATCAGGCCGCCCTCGGTCCGCTCGGGCCCGGTGAAGCCGAGCGCGAGCAGCACCAGATCGGCGGGTAGTTCACGGGTGGTGCCGGGGCGTGGGCGGCGGTCCGCGTCGACCTCGGTCAGGTGCAGGGCGCGTACCCGGCCCGCCGCGTCGCCCGTGAAGCGGAGAGTGGACGCGGCGAACAGCCGCGCGTCGGCGTCCGCCGCGGGGGCGGTGCGCAGCTCGCCCGCCTCTTCGTGCGCGACGGAGACGCGATAGACCTTCGGGTACGTCGGCCAGGGCTCGGCCAGTTCGTCGCGTACGTCACCGGGCCGCTCGTAGATGTCCAACTGCGTGACGGACGCGGTCCCTTCACGCACCGCCGTGCCCAGGCAGTCCGCACCGGTGTCCCCGCCGCCGACGATCACGACGTGCTTGGCGGCGGCGGAGAGAGGGGAGGTGTCGAAGTCCCCCTCGCATGCGCGGTTGGCGAGCGGGAGGTACTCCATGGCTTGATGGATTCCGCTCAACTCCCGCCCCGGTACGTCAAGTTCACGCCAGGCGGTGGCGCCGGTGGCGAGTACCACCGCGTCGTGCCTGTTCCGCAGCTCCGCGGCGCCGATGTCCCGCCCGATCGCGACGGACGTACGGAAGACCGTGCCCTCGTCCCGCATCTGCGCGAGCCGCCGCTCCACGTGGTGCTTCTCCATCTTGAACGCGGGGATTCCGTACCGCAGGAGCCCGCCCGCGCGGTCGTCGCGCTCGTACACGACGACGGTGTGCCCCGCGCGGGTCAGCTGCTGTGCGGCGGCGAGTCCGGCAGGCCCTGACCCGACGACGGCGACCGTCCTGCCGGAGTGCCGGTCCGGGGCGCGCGGCGGGTTGAGACCGTCCGCCCAGGAGCGGTCGGCGATGGCCGCCTCGACGTTCTTGATGGTCACCGCGGGCTGGTTGATCGCGAGAACGCAGCCCGCCTCACAGGGTGCGGGGCAGAGGCGGCCCGTGAACTCGGGGAAGTTGTTCGTGGCGTGCAGCCGGTCCGCCGCGGCACGCCAGTCGGCGCGCGACACGAGGTCGTTCCACTCCGGGATCAGATTGCCCAGCGGGCAGGCGTCGTGGCAGAAGGGGATGCCGCAGTCCATGCAGCGGTCGGCCTGCCGCTCGACGATGGGCAGCAGCGCGCCGGGGACGTACACCTCGTCCCAGTCCTTGACCCGCTCGCCGACGGGTCGGCGCGGCCATTCCTGGCGGGTGGTGGTGAGGAAGCCTCTGGGGTCGGCCATGGCCGTCTCCCTCGCGTGCCTTCTCGCGTGCGTTCTCGCGTGGTTTCGCAGGCTTTCGGCCACTGTACGACGGGTGGGCGGACGAGGCACGCTCGTGGGCCGGGGGGCTGGGCCAGGGCTGGATCAGGACTACGTCATGGCTACGTCAGGGCGAGGATGAAGGACGCCGAGGCGGCCAGTGAGGCTCCGACGCGGATGTGGTTCCACATGGTCCATTCGCGGACGTACGTGCGCCAGCGGTCCGCGTTCTCCGGTGCCTGCGCGTCGAGCTTGGCGAGGGCGTCGTTGCGGGGGACGTTCGCGGCGATGGTCACCCCGAACGAGCCGAACAGATACAGCGCGCTGCCAAGGAGCAGCTCTACGGTGCCGTCGTCGGGCCAGAGCACGAAGGTGACGACGGCGACGACCGCGCTGAGGCCGGCGGCGCCCATGAACACGGTCATGAACCCGGCGGTGACCGCCTTGACGTTGATCGACTGCATGGCTGCGATGCCTTGCGCGGGGGGCAGCGCGGCAAGGCCCTGCATCACGAACGTCGAGAACGCGACGAACGCTCCGGCGACCATGCCGCAGGCGAGTGTGGCAAGGACGACGAGCACGAAGTACGGTCCCTCGATCATGGCAACTCCCGCATTGGGTAAGGCAGCCGTCAGGTGAGCGAGCCGCTGTGATCCTCCATGGCGCGGCCCCACACCACAAGTGAATTGCCCTTGCCGGGTGGGGCGCCATGCGTGGGGCGCGCGGGGGCATACGCGGGCGTCTGGCGTGCTGTGTCCGTCTGGGGTGGGGTGTTCGCTGCCTGCCGTCGCTGGTTGCTCCTGTCCCGCCGCTTCGCGGCGGATCGTCCCCGCCCACTCACCCGATTGCGCTGCGGGGTAATCGGGTGGGTGGGCGGGAAAAATCCGCCGCGAAGCGGCGGGACAGGAGCAACGCAACGCAAGGCGAGCAAGCCGATTCCGCAGGCCGCAGGCCAGGCGGGGCCCGGGCGGTGAGGCTCAGACCGCCAGAACCTCCCCCCGGCCGGGGCCCTGCCAGGCCTGAAGCACCGCCTCCACCGCCGGGGCGATCCGGCGGCGCGCCTCGCCCCGGGGGACGCCGCTCATGAGGAGACGGTCGTACGGCGTCTCCGTGTGCCGGACGGCCGCCACCACCGCAGCCGTCACCGCGGAGGAGGACAGCGCCCGCCCCGCCGAGCTCCGGCCCACCCGCCCACTGCCCCGCACGGACGCGTGCGCGGCGATCGCCCGGGACCGCTCCTCGGGGCACCCCGGGAAGAGCCGCCGTATCTCGTCCGCGAAGGCCGCGGTGAAGCGGACGTCCTCCATGGCCCGGCGCACCGCGTCCCGCGCCCTGCGGCGCGCCCGCGCCTCCGCGTCCGCGAGGCACTGCTCCTCGGCCCGTGCCAGCGCCGCCTCCTCGACGAGGACGCCCTGTCGTTCGTACCGGCCCTGGCGCCGGTTGAGGCGGACGACCACTGCCGAGAGCCCGCTCCCCTCGCGGGCCCGACGCGTCAGCGCGGTGTCGCCGCGTGGCAGGAAGACGAGATGCCCCAGGTCGGCGCAGTCCAGGCAGCGCGGCTCGGCGTCCTCGACGACCAGGAGGGTGAGCGGTCCGCCGCGGCACTCCGCGCAGTGGCGGCGTTTGAGGGGCTGGATGGCGAGAAGTGCTTTCCGGGCGAGGGGACTTGGTGCCATGAGGAATTCATTCCCCCGGGCGGCGGGCGCGTACCGCCGCGCGGGAGGGGGAGGGGGGCAGGAGCGCCCGGCGATACGGCGGGTGGAGAACCCGGCACCGTGGCGGGAGGAGCCCGGCATCATGGGACGGGTGCGACTCGAAGCGATCACCTGGGACCGGCTCACGGACACCCTCGCCGACCGGCTGCTCGACCTGAAACCGGCCGACGCGAGCCTCTGGCCTCGCATCGCCTTCGACGGGGCCCCGGCGGGCAGGCCCGGCGAGCTGGCCCGGAGCGTGGCCGACGCGCTGCGGGTGCGCGGGCGTTCCGCGCTCGTCGTCGGCACGGAAGGCTTCCTGCGCCCCGCCTCGCTGCGCCTCGAGTACGGGCGCGAGGACGTGGAGTCGTACTACAGCGGCTGGTTCGACACCGGCGCGCTCTGGCGCGAGGTTTTCGGGCCGTTGGATCCGGGCGGCACGGGACGGGTGCTGCCCGACCTGTGGGACCCGCAAGCGGACCGCGCGACGCGCAGCCCGTACGTCCAACTACAGCCCGGAGCAATGCTATTGCTGCACGGACCGCTGCTGCTCGGCCACTGGTTCCCCTTCGATCTGACGGTCCACACGAGCCTCTCGCCGGGCGCCCTGCGGCGGCGTACGGCGGAGAGCGAGCGGTGGACCCTGCCCGCCTTCGAGCGGTACGAGGCGGAGACGGACCCCGGTGCGGTGGCGGACGTAGTCGTACGCGCGGACGACCCGCGGCACCCGGCGTGGAGCGGCTGACGGCCGAGGCGCCTCGCGCGACGAAGACCCGACGAAGACCCGAAGAGGATGGTGAAGCAATGCTGAACCAAACCCCTTTTATATGCACGTGCATGTAGTTAGAGTCTGGGGCATGGCAACGACAGCGCTCCACTTCAGCGAATCGGTCCGCACCCTCCTCGACGGCAAGAACTTCGCCAGCGTCGCGACCCTCGGCCCCGGCGGGGCACCGCAGAACTCGGTGGTGTGGATCAAACGGGACGGCGACACCGTGCTGTTCTCCTCCACGGCGCGTCGGCAGAAGGTCCGCAACCTCGAACGCGACCCGCGCATCAGCATCTCGGTCTTCGACCTGGCCAACCCGTACACGTCGACCGAGATCCGCGGTGTCGCCGAGATCCTCCCGGACCCGGAGAAGAGCCTTCCGCACGAGCTCTCGCACAAGTACCTGGGCATCGACCCGCCCGGCGAGAAGGACGAGGAGGTCCGGGTGATCATCAGGGTGGTCCCGGAGAAGATCGTCGGCTTCTCCGCCTGAGGGCCGGAAGCCGCCGGGCAGCGCCGGACGGCGCCCGAGGTCGAGGCCCTGTCCCGTCAGGGGCGCACGCCTTCGGAATGCGGACCTCCGGGGGCCCGGCGAGAATGAGGGGCGCCGGGACTAGCGGTGCCTCCGCGCCGCGCCGGCCGTCCGGCACCGGGAGGTACCTCATGACCACCGCCGGAGACATCATGCACCGCGGCGCCCAGTGGATCCCCGCACACGAGACCCTGGACCGCGCAGCACAACTGATGCGTCAGCTCGACGTGGGAGCGTTGCCCATCAGCGACGAGAACGAGCGGCTCTGCGGCATCCTCACAGACCGCGACATCGTGGTCGGCTGCGTGGCGATGGGGCACGACCCGTCCCGGGTGACCGCGGGCGACATGGCCAAGGGCACGCCGCGCTGGATCGACTCGGGCGCGGAGCTCGACGAGGTGCTCCAGGAGATGAAGGGGAGCCAGATCCGCAGGCTCCCGGTCATCGAGAACAAGCGCCTCGTCGGCATGATCAGCGAGGCCGACCTCGCCACGCACCTCGACGACAGCCAGCTCGCGAGCTGGGTCGAGAGTGTCTACGCGAAGAGCTGATCCTGGAGCCTAGAGCCAGCCGTTGCGCCGGAAGCCGCGGTAGAGGGCGAAACAGGTGGTGACGATCACGCCGACCACCAGTCCATAGCCGTACTTCCAGTGCAGTTCGGGCATGTGGTCGAAGTTCATCCCGTACAAACCGCAGACCATCGTCGGTACGGCGATCACTGCGGCCCAGGCGGTGATCTTCCGCATGTCCTCGTTCTGCGCGACCGTCACCTGGGCGAGATGGGCCTGGAGGATGGAGTTCAGGAGCTCGTCGAAGGCGGCGATCTGCTCCGTGACCCGCTTGAGGTGGTCGTCGACGTCCCGGAAATAGGCCTGTATCTCCGGGGCGATCACCCGCATGGGCTGGGTGGAGAGGGTCTGCAGGGGGCGGCCGAGCGGCACCACGGCCCGCTTCAGTTCGAGGAGTTCGCGCTTGAGCTGGTAGATCCGGCCGGGGTCGGCGCGCTCTCCCTCCTTGGAGAACACGTCCATCTCCACCTGGTCTATGTCGGCCTGCACCGCGTCCGTCACGACGAGATAGTCGTCCACGACGTGGTCGGCCAGTGCGTGCAGGACCGCCGCGGGGCCCTGCGCGAGCTGCTCGGGCGCCGATTCGAGCTCCTCGCGCAGCGGACCGAGCGAACCGTGGCGGCCGTGCCGCACGGTGATCACGAACTCCTTGCCGACGAAGACCATGAGCTCGCCGGTGTCCACGACCTCGCTGGTCGCGGTGAGTTCGGCATGCTCCACGTAGCAAACGGTCTTGAACACGGCGAACAGCGTCTCGTCGTACCGCTCCACCTTCGGCCGCTGGTGGGCGTGGACCGCGTCCTCCACGGCGAGCGGGTGCAGGTCGAAGAGCTCGGCGATGCCCGCGAACTCCTCCTCCGTGGGCTCATGCAACCCGAGCCAGACGAACCCGTCACCGCTCTTGCGGACGCGCTCGACCTCCTCGACGAGGTCGCGGCCGTCCTCCTGGCGCACGCCGTTCCGGTACGTCACGCACTTCACCACCGCCGAGCCCAGGGGGGAGCGGGCGGGGTGGCTCAGGTCGACGCGCTTGTGCTTGCGCACGAACCGGGCGACCCGCGCGACTTTCCGCAGGCCGCCTACCTTGCGGAGGTTCCCTACCTTTCGCAGGTTGCCTGCCATCGACATGCGTGGCTCCTCGTTCTGGTGACTTGACGTGCCAGTGTGCCAGTACGTCCCGACCGTGCGGCCGGAGCCTGGGGGAACGGAATACTCCGCTCCGAGCATTCGGAGCCGCCTCCCGAGAGCGAGCCGGACAATCGCGATAATCAACGCATGACGCTCATCGACGGCTATCTGACCGGCAATCGGAATCGGCACGCCGAGGGGGCGGGTGCGGGTCAGCGCTCCGAAGCCTTCTCCGCGCTCTTCGACCCCACGACCTTCCGGCACATCGAGCGGCTCGGCATCGGGCCGGGGTGGCGCTGCTGGGAGGTCGGTGCGGGCGGCACGTCCGTCGTCTCCTGGCTCGCGAAGCGCGTCGGCCCCACGGGGCGGGTCCTCGCGACCGACGCGGACATCTCCTGGCATACGTCGGCCGCTCGGACGCCGGTCGAGGTACGGATCCACGACGTGGGGTCGGAGGGGCCGCCCGGCGGGGGCTTCGACCTTGTCCACGCGCGGCTCGTCCTCGCCCGGGTGCCGGACCGGGAGCTGGCTCTGCGCTCGATGATCCGGGCCCTGCGGCCCGGAGGCCGTCTGCTGATCGAGGAGGCGGACCCGGCCCTTCAGCCGCTGGCGTGTCCGGACGAGCACGGGCCGGCGCAGCAGCTGGCGAACCGTCTTCGGCACGCGCTGCTCACCCAGCGCGGGGCCGACCTCGCGTACGGCCGCGGGCTGCCCCGCCTGCTTCGCGCGGCGGGACTGCGGCAGGTGGAGGCCGACGCGTACTTCCCTCTGACCTCGCCCGCCTGCGCGGCCCTGGAAACGGCCACGATCCAGCAGTCCCGTGCGGCTCTGACGTCCGCGGGCCTGGTCACGGACGCGGACATCGCCGACCACCTGTCGAACATCGCCTCCGAGCCAATGGACCTCGCAACGCCCCCTTTGATCTCAGCCTGGGGCCGCAAGGCCTAGCAACACACCCCCCCGCATCCGCCCCCAAACGAACAAGCTTTCCCACCCACCCACCCGATTACCCGGCAGCGACCATCGATCATCTGCAGTCGGCAGCGAGACGCGAGGGGACGTGCCGGTATGTCTGCCCGGAGCACGGCTCCCGAAGGCTCCGGCGCCGAAGCAACCCAACGGCCACCGGACGATAGCGAGGACGGACATACCGGCGCGGCCCCGCACCCACACACGGACGGCCCCGCACCGCACACGCACCCGCAGTCGGCAGCGAGACGCGAGGGAACGTATCCGCATGTCCCGCCCGGCGGCGGACCGCCGCGGCCCCGCACCCACACACGGACCGCCCCCGCAGCACGCCCCGCCCCACTCCGCCCCACCCCTAACCCGGCCTCCCTCCCACCCGTTCGACCGCCCTGGCCCCCGCCCGGCACCCCTCCGCCGAAGCCTCGCAGAGCCCCGCTCCGGACAGGCGTGACGCAAGGAACGCCCCCGTGAACGCGTCGCCCGCCCCCGTAGAGTCCCGCGCAGCGGCAGGCAGCGCGGGGACCTCGCCCCGTACCTCACCGTCATGCGCGACCAACGCCCCCGCAGCGCCCCGCTTGACCACCACCACCGGGAACCGCCGGCTCAACTTCGCGGCAGCCTCCGCCAAGCCACCCGCATCCCCCACCTCACCGTCCCCCCAAGGCGCCCCCGCCAGCAACCGCACCTCCCCCTCACTCGGCAACAACACATCCACCCCCTCCACCGCCGCCAAGAACCGCTCGACACCCAGCACCGCCAGGAAGCCCGCCGACGCCGGGTCCACACTCACCGGCACTCCACGCGCGCGTGCCGCCGCCAGTGCCTTCTCGGCCACCGCCCTGCTCTGCCTCGCGAAGAACAAGTACCCCGACAGGTGCAGCCACCCCACCCCGTCCAGAAGCGTCGGCGACCAGTCCGCGCCCGACAGACGCAGGGACGCTCCGCTGTCCGTCAGGAACGTCCGTTCGGCACCGGCCCCGGCACCCCCGTCGACCAGGCAGATCACGGTCCCCGTAGGCACCTCGGAGTCGACGACAAGTCGGGGTCGCACCCCCGCACGCGTGAGCGCCTCCTCGTGCCACGCCGCCGATTCCGCGCCGACCCGCCCCAGGAACCGCACATCGCGGCAGCCCCAAGAAGCCGCCCAGCACGCCACGTTGGCGCCCGCACCACCCGGAACCGTACGGATCGCCGCCGCCGTGTCCGTGCCCGAAGCGAGCGGCGCACCGTGCCGCGCGACTATGTCCGTGACGACGTCACCGACGACCAGCAGCGCCCCGCCCCGCCCCGACGTCACCGCCCCACCCAGGCCGCCGCGATCCGCCCCGCGAGCCGTACATTGCCCCGCACCGCCGCGAGATTGGCGCTCAGTGATGCGCCGTCGGTGCGCCGCACCAACTGGTCCAGGAGGAACGGCGTGACCGCCTGCCCGGTGATGCCACGCTCGGCGCACTCCTCCAACGCCTCGGCGAGCACGCGCGCGTGGAGCGCGGGATCGAGTTGCTCGGACTCCGGCACGGGGTTCGCCACGAGCAGCGCGGACTCCGGGCCGCCGACAGTGTCCTGGGCCCGCATCACCGCCGCGACCTCCGCAGGCGTACGCAGGGTCCAGTCCACCGGATGCCCGGAGTCGGTGAGGTAGAAGCCGGGGAAGCGATCCGTCCCGTACCCCGCCACCGCCACGCCCAGCGTCTCCAGGCGCTGCAGCGTCGCCGCCACGTCCAGGATCGACTTCACCCCCGCGCAGACCACCGTGATGCGCGTCCGGGCGAGAAGCCCCAGGTCGGCGGACTCGTCCTGGGTCACCGCCCACTCCCGGTGCACCCCACCGAGCCCGCCCGTGGCGAACACCCGTACGCCCGCCCGCGCGGCGAGCAGCGCCGTCGCGGACACCGTCGTCGCCCCGCTCGCGCCCGCCGCGACCGCGAGCGCCAGGTCGCGGTGGCCCAGCTTGCGGATGCCGTCCTCGTTCGCAACCCGTTCCAACTGCTGCTTGTCCAGGCCGATATGAGGGTGCCCGTCCAGGACGGCGACCGTCGCGGGGACAGCACCCTCCTCACGTACGACCTCTTCGAGTTCGCGCGCGACCTGGAGATTGCGGGGGCGCGGCAGCCCGTGCGCGATGATCGTGGACTCCAGGGCGACGACGGGCCGCCGGTTCGCCACAGCCGCCCGTACCTCGTCGGACACCACCAAATCGGACACCAAGTCGGACACCACCAACACGGGCCTGCCTCCTGCCGTCGGGTCTCCCCTCATCCCTGGCGGTCGGCGCGCCCCGTCAAACCCTTGCGGCTCCGGGGACGGAACAGCAGCCTGAGGGCATGACGGACAACACGACACGTCTCGACCACGTCGTCCTGTGGGTGCGCGACCCCGCGGCGGCAGTCGACTTCTACAAGAAAGTGCTGGGTCTCGAACCCCTGCGCGTCGCCGAGTTCTCGGAGGGCAAGGCCGCGTTCCCCTCCGTCCGGCTCAACGAAGAGACCATCTTCGACCTCGCCCCGCTCACGCTCGCCGAGCGCATGAGCGTCGTGCCCGGCGCCGACAAGAGCGCGGGCCACCCGGTCAACCACGTCTGTCTCGCCCTGGCGGAGACCGATTTCGAGGCGCTGCGTGCCCGTCTGGAGGAACACGGGACGCCTGTGTCGGACATCTCGCACAACGCCTTCGGTGCCCGTGGCATGGCCCGCCGCGGCTTCTACTTCCGCGACCCGGACGGGAACATCTTCGAAGCGCGGCACTACGGAGAGGACGGATAGTACGGAGAGGGCTAGTACGGAGAGGGCTGACCCGTTCCCGACCCGTCCGAAGGGCCCCGCTAAGGTGACCGGCCATGACCACGAATGATCAAGCCGTTGCGTCCTTTGCCGTGCACATTCCGGATGTCGACCTGGAGGCAGAGCCCCTCGACCCCGAGCAGATCGTCTCCGGCACCCCGGAGGTCACCGGCAAGGTCCTGTGGGAGTCGGCCGACGGCAAGCAGCTGCGCGGCATCTGGCAGATCACGCCCGGCGTGGTCACCGACACCGAGGCGAACGAGCTCTTCGTGGTCGTCAGTGGCCGCGCCACCATCGAGGTCGAGGGCGGCGACGTGATCGAGATCGGCCCCGGCGACGCGGCCGTCCTGCGCGAGGGCGACCGTACGACGTGGACCGTGCACGAGACGCTGCGCAAGGCGTACCACATCACGCTGCCCTGACCACCGGGCCCACGGACCGCCGGGCCCGAAGTCACGCCTTCTTGACCGCCCGGCGCAGCGCGAGCGCCGCCATCGGCAGCAGTACGCAGACGCCGATGAGGTTGAGCCAGCCGTAGCTCGCCTGCGCGACGATCAGGCCGGCCGCCGCGCCGCCGATGCCCGCCGCCGTGTTCATGGTCAGGTCCGAGAGGCCCTGCACGGCGGCCCGGGCGGGCTGCGGCACCGAGTCGGTGAGCAGCGCGGAGCCCGAGACCAGGCCCGCGGACCAGCCGAGCCCGAGGACGAAGAGACCGGCGGCGGTCTGGCCGTGGCTGGGGCCCGCCGTGCCGGCAAGGAGCGCGGCGCAGCACAGCAGCCCGACCGCGAGGCCGATCACGGAGAGCCGCCCGAACCGGTCGGAGAGCCAGCCCATCAGCGGCGAGAGCGCGTACATGCCCGCGATGTGGCCGCTGATGACCAGGCCGACCAGTTGCAGACTCGCCCCGTGGTGCCCCAGGTCGACCGGGGTCATGACCATGATCGAGACCATCACCGTGTGCGAAGCGGCCACCGTCACCAGAGCGAGCCTGGCCATCGGCGACGCGGCCACCGCGGCGACACCGGCCCGCAGCGAGCGGCTCTGCGCGGACTGGTTCTCCTGCGGGGCGAGCGCGCGGGCGGTGAGGAGCGGGTCGGGTCTCAGCAGCACCGCCACCACCAGGCCGGCGACGGCGAAGATCCCGGCGGCGAAGAGGAAGGGGCCCGCCGACTCGGGTATGGAGGTGCCGGAGAAGGCGCGGCTCGTGGGCGCGGCGATGTTCGGGCCGAGGACCGAGCCGATCGTGGTGGCCCAGATGACGAGGGAGATGGCGCGGCCGCGCCGGTCGGGCTCGGCGAGGTCGGCCGCCGCGAAGCGGGCCTGCAGATTGGCCGACGACCCCGCCCCGAAGCCGGCCATGCCGAGCAGCAGCAGGGGGAAGCTCTCGATGACGGCGGCGAGGACCACGAGCCCTGCTCCCAGCGCGCCGATCAGATACGCGAGGACGAGGCCTGGCCGCCGTCCCCGCGAGGTCATCAGGGCGGCGAGCGGCAGCGAGAGCAGAGCCGTGCCGGCGACGGACGCGGTGGGCGCGAGGCCGGACAGCGCCTCCGTCCCGCTCACCTCGGTCGCGAGCATCGGGGCCAGGGCGATGCCGATCGGTACCCCGAGCCCGCCCAGTATCTGACTGGAGACCAGCACCGCCGTAGTACGGCGGCGCAGCGCGGGCAGTGCTTCTGGCGCGGGTATGTCAGGAGCGTCGAGGGTCGAAGTCACTGACGCAGTGTGCCAGGACGTTCGTGCCCGGGAAACGCAGATTTCACAGCTCGCCGGGGGAGGGGTGTCAGAACAGCGGCTCCGGCAGCACCCCTTCCAGGGCGAGGAGCTGCCGCTTGGTCTCGACACCGCCGCCGAAACCGCCGATGCCGCCGTCGCTCTCGACCACCCGGTGGCAGGGCACCACGACCGGCAGCGGATTGGCACCCATCGCCATGCCGACCGCCTGAGCCGCGCCCGGCTGGCCGACTCGGCGGGCCAGGTCTCCGTACCCCACGACAGCGCCGTACGGAACGGTGGTCAGCTCGTGCAGGACCTGACGGTTGAACCCGGAGATCAGCGACCAGTCGAGCGGCAGCTCGAAGTCGTGCCGCTCGCCCGCGAAGTAGGCCGTGAGCTGGCGTATGGACTCGGCGAGGAGCGGGGATCCGGGCGCCTCGACCGGCTCGGCCCCCAACCGGGAGCCGAGCCGCTCGAGCGCCTTGTCGCGCACGGCATCCGTGGCGTGGAAGACGACGCTGACCAGACCCTCGTCGGTCGCGGCGAGCAGCAGTGGACCGATGTCGCTCGCGACGACGGCCCACACCACCTGCCGCGAGTCGTTCAGACCCGGCCGGTCCTGCTCGTGCTGCCCGTTGGCGTTCATGTGGACCACCGTACGACCGGGCACTGACAACGCCGCCCACAGGCAGAGCGGCGTCAGCCGGAGATGGCCTTGCGCACGACATCGGGCGTGTTCGTGATGATGCCGTCCACCCCGAAGCCCGCCACGCGCTGCGCGGCCGCCGCGTCGTTCACGGTCCAGGTGAAGATCTCCAGGTGCTTGCGGTGCGGCCCCTTGAGCGCGTGGATCGCGGCGACGTACTCACGGGAGATGGAACCGTGCGTCGAGTTGATCTGGTCGGAGAACTGCGCGTACTTGGGCAGATCCGCGACCGCGGGCGTGCCGAGGAAGCCGGTCTTGATGTCGGGCCGCAGCTTGTGGACCGTCTTCACGCTGTCCGCGCTGAAGCTCTGGATGACGAGCTTGCTCTTGACGTGGTGCTTGTCCAGCCAGCCCGTCTTGCGCAGGATGTCGAGGCCCTGCTTCTCGATGCCCGGGTACAGCTCGGGCTTCTTGAACTCGAAGACGAGCTTCTGGTGGTTGCGGGAGACCCGGTTCATGTACTGCTTCAGCGTCGGCACCCGCTGTCCCGCGTACTTGGGGCTGAACCAGCTGCCCGCGTCCAGCTTGGCGATCTCCGCCGCGGTGAAGTCCTTGACCTTCCACGGCGCGCGGTCGGGGAAGAGCTGCTCGACGTTCGTCGTCCGCTTCAGGGTGTCGTCGTGCATGATCACGAGCTCGCCGTCCTTGGTGCGCTGGACGTCGTTCTCGACCCAGCGGAACCCCATGTCAGCAGCCTTGTCGATGGCTGCGAAAGTGTTCTCGGGCGCGTAGGCGGAAGCGCCCCGGTGCGCGACGACGAGCGGTCTGTCGTGCGAGGCGGACGTCTGCGTGGACGTGCGCGTGGACGTCGGCGCCGACTTCTGGTCGGCGGCGTGAGCGGTGGCGGAGGGGAGAACTAGTGCACCGGCTCCAAGAAGAGCGGCGGTGGTGGCAGCGGCAACGCGTGCGTACAACGGTGACTCCTCGCGATGTGCGGGCACGGACCGGATGAGAGTGACAGTCCACGGCCAACGCGAGACAGGTGCAGGATGGCCACAGGCTGAACGGAGACAGCCGGGTTTCTTTCCCGGAGAATCGTTCGCAAGTTCCGGAGTGAGCTTTACTCTCTGCGTCAGCTCATGGCCTGTCAGTGGACGGTCGGCTGGGGCCACTTGGGGGCAATCCCGGGCATTTGGACACAACAGGCGGAAGGGCTACCGCGCATGCAGGGGACTGTCGACGGTTTCAGCTATGGACTTGTCACGCCGGTAGCGGCGTACCTCATGGCGTGTCTCGGCGGAGCGCTCGGCCTGCGCTGCACCACCAGGTCGCTCCTCGTCGCGCACTCCTGGCGGCCCGGCTGGCTCGCACTCGGGTCGGCGGCGATCGGGTCCGGCATATGGACCATGCACTTCATCGCGATGATGGGCTTCACCGTCGAGGAAGCCCCGATCCACTACGACAAGGCGCTGACCTTCGCGAGCCTCGCCGTCGCCATCGTCATGGTCGGCATCGGGATCTTCATCGTGGGATACCGCGGCGCTACGGGGACGGCGCTGTTCACCGGGGGAACGATCACCGGTCTGGGCGTCGCCTCGATGCACTATCTGGGAATGGCCGGTATGCGTCTGCGCGGGACGCTGGAGTACAACACCCTCACCGTCTCCGCGTCCGTCGTGATCGCCGTCGTCGCCGCCACCGCTGCCCTATGGGCGGCCGCACAGGTCAGGGGCTTCCTCTGGAGCCTGGGCGCGAGCCTCGTCATGGGGCTCGCCGTCAGCGGGATGCACTACACCGGGATGGCCGCCCTCAGGGTCCATCTGCACGGCTCGACCGGAACGCCGACCGGAGGAGAGTCGCCCGCCGAGCTGCTCGCGCCCATGATGATCGGCCCGCTCGCCTTCCTGCTCCTCGCGGGCGTGATCGTGATGTTCGACCCGCTGATGGTGATGGGCAAGGCCGACCTCCAGAGCGCCGCACAGAGGCAGCGCGCCCCTTACCCCGTGCCTCGCTCGGGCGACCGGCACGACCCGCGGGCCGGCCGCAGGCCCCCGCAGCGACCCGGCCCGAGGACCCCGCAGAGCTGGTGATCCGACCCCGTTGTCAGTGGGGGGTCGTACGGTGGGTTCCATGCGGCCCGTATCCAAGATCGAACGCACGGTGGCACCTTTCGAGGTCGTCAGTAACTACACGCCAAGCGGCGACCAGCCGGCGGCCATCGCCGACCTGGAGCGGCGCATCAATGCAGGTGAGAAGGACGTCGTCCTGCTCGGCGCGACCGGCACCGGCAAGTCGGCCACCACCGCGTGGATGATCGAGAAGCTCCAGCGCCCCACCCTCGTGATGGCGCCGAACAAGACGCTGGCCGCCCAGCTGGCCAACGAATTCCGAGAGCTCCTCCCGAACAACGCGGTGGAGTACTTCGTCTCGTACTACGACTACTACCAGCCCGAGGCGTACGTCCCGCAGTCGGACACGTACATCGAAAAGGACTCCTCGATCAACGAGGAAGTCGAGCGCCTGCGCCACTCCGCGACGAACTCGCTGCTCACCCGGCGTGACACGATCGTGGTCGCCTCCGTCTCCTGCATCTACGGCCTCGGCACCCCGCAGGAGTACGTCGACCGGATGGTGCCGCTCAAGGTCGGCGACGAGATCGACCGCGACCAGCTCCTGCGCCGCTTCGTCGAAATCCAGTACACACGGAACGACGTGGCCTTCGCCCGCGGCACCTTCCGGGTCCGCGGCGACACCATCGAGATCTTCCCGGTCTATGAAGAGCTGGCCGTCCGCATCGAGATGTTCGGCGACGAGATCGAGGCGCTCTCCACGCTGCACCCCCTCACCGGCGAGGTCATCAGCGACGACGACCACCTGTACGTCTTCCCGGCCTCGCACTACGTGGCAGGACCCGAGCGCCTGGAGAAGGCCGTCACCGGCATCGAGAAGGAGCTCGCCGAGCGCCTCACCGAGCTGGAGAAGCAGGGCAAGATGCTGGAGGCCCAGCGCCTTCGCATGCGCACGACGTACGACCTGGAGATGCTCCGCCAGATCGGCTCCTGCTCCGGCGTCGAGAACTACTCGATGCACTTCGACGACCGCGAGCCCGGCACCGCCCCGAACACCCTCCTCGACTACTTCCCCGAGGACTTCCTCCTCGTCATCGACGAGTCGCACGTCACGGTCCCGCAGATCGGCGCGATGTACGAGGGGGACGCCTCCCGCAAGCGCACCCTGGTGGACCACGGCTTCCGGCTGCCGTCCGCCCTGGACAACCGCCCGCTGAAGTGGGAGGAGTTCCTCGGCCGCATCGGCCAGACCGTCTACCTCTCGGCGACCCCGGGGAAGTACGAACTCTCGCGAGGCGACGGCTTCGTCGAGCAGATCATCCGCCCCACCGGCCTCATCGACCCCGAGGTCGTGGTCAAGCCCACCGAAGGGCAGATCGACGACCTGGTGCACGAGATCCGCACGCGCACCGAGAAGGACGAGCGCGTCCTGGTCACCACGCTCACCAAGAAGATGGCCGAGGACCTCACCGACTACTTCCTCGAGCTGGGCATCCAGGTCCGCTATCTGCACAGCGACGTCGACACCCTGCGCCGCGTCGAGCTCCTGCGCGAGCTGCGCGCCGGTGAGTACGACGTCCTGGTCGGCATCAACCTCCTGCGGGAAGGACTCGACCTGCCCGAGGTCTCCCTGGTGTCGATCCTCGACGCCGACAAGCAGGGCTTCCTGCGCTCCGGCACCTCCCTGATCCAGACCATCGGCCGCGCGGCGCGAAACGTCTCCGGTCAGGTCCATATGTACGCGGACAAGGTCACCCCCGCGATGGAGCAGGCCATCGACGAGACGAACCGCCGCCGCGAGAAGCAGATCGCGTACAACAAGGAGAAGGGGATCGACCCGCAGCCGCTGCGCAAGAAGATCAACGACATCGTGTCGGCGATCGCGCGCGAGGAGGTCGACACGGAGCAGCTGCTCGGCACGGACTACCGCAAGGCGAAGGAAGCCAAGGCTCCGGTGCCCGCGCTCGGCGGGAAGGCGGAGAAGGCGGGCAAGGCGGCCAAGGGCGCCAAGGGCAAGGCTGCCGAGAAGGTGCCCACCGACCGTCCCGCTGCCGAACTGGCCGAGCAGATCGAGGAGATGACCGCGCGGATGCGTGCGGCCGCCGCGGACCTCCAGTTCGAGATCGCCGCACGGCTGCGTGACGAGGTGTCAGAGATGAAGAAGGAGCTCAGGCAGATGCGGGAGGCGGGGCAGGCGTAGGCGTACTGCCTGGTGTGTTGCAACACCGACACAAAGTGCTGCCCGCAGTGCGGCACTGTCAGTGCCTCTGCATAGGGTGCTGGGCAACCGCACAGACCGGCGGTTGCCCAAGCAGTTCGAGAGGGGACAGCGCGTGACGGTCAACATGACCAAGGGTCAGGCCATCAACCTGCAGAAGGACGACGGGGGCGCCCTGTCCGCCGTGCGCATGGGGCTCGGCTGGCAAGCGGCCCCGAGGCGGGGTCTGTTCGGCACGCGCACGCGTGAGGTCGACCTGGACGCGTCGGCGGTCCTGTTCGCCGACAAGCAGCCGGTGGACGTCGTGTTCTTCCGCCACCTCGTCAGTGACGACGGTTCCGTGCGCCACACCGGTGACAACCTCGTCGGCGGTGTCGGCCAGGGCGGGGACGACGAGGCGATCCTCGTCGACCTGCAGCGGATCCCGGTCCACATCGACCAGATCGTCTTCACGGTGAACTCCTTCACGGGCCAGACGTTCCAGGAAGTGCAGAACGCGTTCTGCAGGCTTGTCGACGAGACCAACGGCCAGGAGCTCGCCCGGTACACACTCGACGGCGGCGGCCAGTACACCGCGCAGATCATGGCGAAGGTCCACCGCGCGGGCACGGGCTGGCAGATGACGGCCATCGGCAATCCCGCCAACGGCCGCACGTTCCAGGACCTGATGCCGTCGATCCTGCCGCACCTGTAAGCACGCGGCACGACGGGCGACACCACACGCGGCACGGCGCGCGGCACCCATGAGTGACACGCGGCACCCATAAGTACAGAGGGCACGAGGGGGACGAAGGCGATGACGGCCGAGCTGGTCCGGGGGCAGAACCACCCGCTTCCCGGGACCCGTCTGGAGATCCGGGTCTCGGTCGGCAAGCCGATCGTTGCGGGGGTCACGCTCAGCGACGACCAGGGCAAGGTCCGCGGCACGGACTGGGTGGCCCATCCCGGGTCGCCCACGCTGCCGGGTCTCGAAGTGCCCCGGCAGGCGGCTGCCGACCACCGCCTCGCGGTGGACCTCGGCGCCGTGCCGGAAGCGGTCCACCGGGTCAACGTCCTCCTCGCGCTGCCCGTCGGCGTCGGGGGACCGGTCAGCTTCGGTTCCCTCGCCGCCCCCTTCGTCGCCGTCACCGCGCTCGACGGCTCCGAGGTCGCCAGCTACACCATCACCGACCTGGACGCCGAGTCCGCCGTCGTCGCCCTGGAGCTCTACCGCAGGCAGGACGCCTGGAAGGTGCGCGCGGTCGGCCAGGGGTACGCGGGCGGCCTCGCCGACATGCTCACCGACCAGGGCCTGCCGCAGGCGCACGACCTCGCGGGCTCGATCAACGAAGCGGTGGCCCAGGGCCTGGCCCGCTCGGTGGCCGTGCCACCGCCCCGCCCCTCGGACGAGGCCCGCGTGCGGACGACGGGACAGACCGCGGCCCCCGGCCAGGGAGCACCGGGCCCGGACAGCACCGCCGCCCCCCAGCCCGCCCCGGCGACGCACCAGCCGGGAGACGCGAGCCCCGGCACGGGCGGCCCCGTCAACTACACCCACCCCAGCCGCCAGACCAGCGCGCCGCCGCCGCCCCCGCCGGCCGCGGCCCCGGCAGAACCGGGCAGGACCGCCCAGCCCGTGGCAGGCGACGCCACCGGCTGGTCCATGGAGGAGCGCCTCTACAACCAGGTGTGGGGCATGTTCGAGGACCTGGCCCGCACGGCAGCCGCGTACCGAAGCGCCGTCGACTTCGCCGAGTCGCGCATGGACCAGGAGCTCGACAAGGTCCTCTCCGACCCGCGCAGCCGCATCGGCAACACCGGGGACGTCGCGCGTGAGGCCGCCCGCGCCAAGCACGGCCTCCTCGTCGACCAGGCAAGGGCCGCCCTCGACCGCGACCTGGGCCAGCTCGCCGCCGAGTCCGAGGTCGTCGAGCCCGCCCTGCCCCTGGCGTACGCCGGCTGGGACAGCCCGGTCTGGCACGCCTACCGCGCCCCGATGGAGATCCCCATGGCGCTGCGCCTGGGCGATCTCCATCTTCCCGAGCGCCCCGACCTGCACATCCCGATGCTGGTCAGGCTGCCCCTGGAGCGCGGTCTGTGGATCGACAGCGGCCGCTCGTCGGGCACGGACTCCGTGGTCGACACGGACCAGCTGCGCCGCCTCGCCATGGACAGCGCGGTCGCACACGCCGCACGGCTGCTCGCGGTCTACCCCGTGGGCGAGTTCACGGTGCACGTCATCGACGCGGCGGGCTCCGCGGCCGGCGCGCTCACCCCGCTCACGGCGGCCGGAGTGCTCGCCGAGCCACCGGCCACCGGCGCGGCAGGAGTCTCCGCCGTACTCGCCAAGCTGACCCAGCGTGTGGACCTGGTGCAGATGGCGATCCGCGCGGGCGCCGCCGACGCGCTGCCGCCGGACCTGGACACCGCCGAGCAGCTCCTGATCGTCAACGACTTCCCGCACGGCTTCGACGACCGCGCCGTGACCCAGCTCCGCTACCTCGCGGACGAGGGCCCCGCGGTCGGTGTGCACCTGATGATGGTCGCCGACCGCGAGGACGCCGCCGAGTACGGCCCGTTGCTCGACCCGCTCTGGCGCGCGCTCCTGCGCCTGACCCCGGTGGCCGACGACCACCTCGCCGACCCCTGGGTCGGTCATGCGTGGACGTACGAGCCGCCGATGGCGCCGCCCGGCAGCCGGGTGCTTGAGCAGGTCCTGAACCAGGTCGCGCACGCCCGCCGCACGGGCGGCCGCTGACCCCTCCCGACCTGCACTTTTGGCTCTTGTTTGCCATCCCCTTTACTAAGTCTTGGTGTTTCGCGTACTCTTCTTGCAGCGGAGGGGAGTACTCCCGAACGCGACGTGCCCGTCAATACGGACCGCCATCGGTCCCGGGGCGTCGGCCCGCGGGGCGGTGAGCCGCCTCGGGTGGAAGAGACCTCCGGCAGCGACGACGCTGATCAGTAGCCGTACGACGCCGGAGGCGCAGTGGACGTTTCAATGACCCTTTGGGTGCTGACCATTCTTGGTCTGGTTGCCCTGATCGCGGTCGACTTCTTCATCGGCCGCAAGCCGCACGACGTATCGATCAAGGAAGCCGGAATCTGGACGGTCGTCTGGATCGTGCTGGCCGCGCTCTTCGGAGTGGGTCTGCTGATCTGGGGCGGCGGCCAGGCGGGCGGCGAGTTCTTCGCGGGATTCATCACCGAGAAGTCACTCAGTGTCGACAACCTCTTCGTCTTCATCCTGATCATGGCGAAGTTCTCGGTGCCCAGTCATCTCCAGCAGCGAGTGCTGCTGTTCGGTGTGCTGATAGCGCTCGTCCTGCGAGCGATCTTCATCGCCGCCGGCGCAGCGGTCATCGCCAACTTCTCCTGGGTCTTCTACATCTTCGGCGCGTTCCTGATCTACACCGCCTGGAAGCTCATCCAGGAGGCACGCTCCGGCGATGACGAAGAGGAATGGGAGGAGAACCGCCTCCTGAAGGCCGCCGAGAAGAAGTTCGGCGTCGCCGACCAGTACCACGGCACCAAGCTCTTCATCCAGAAGAACGGCAAGAAGATCATGACGCCCCTCATGATCGTCATGCTCGCCATCGGTACCACCGACCTGCTCTTCGCGATGGACTCGATCCCCGCGATCTTCGGCCTCACCCAGGACCCGTACATCGTCTTCACGGCGAACGCCTTCGCCTTGATGGGTCTGCGCCAGCTGTACTTCCTCATCGGCGGACTGCTCAAGAAGCTGGTCCACCTCAGCTACGGCCTCTCGGTCATCCTGGGCTTCATCGGCGTCAAGCTGGTCCTGCACGCCCTGCACGAGAACGGCGTGCACGTCCCCGAGATCTCCATCCCGGTCTCGCTCGGCGTCATCTGCGGTGTCCTGGTCATCACGACGATCACCAGCCTCATCGCCTCCAAGAAGCAGGCGGAGAAGGACGCGGCCGAGGGCACGGCCGACGAGAAGGACAGCATCGAGGCCTGACGGCGTCGGATGTAGGAGTCACACCACTGGGAGTGGCCCGCGGCGGATCGCCGCGGGCCACTCCCAGTCGCGTGCCCGGTGAGCGCGAGGCAGCATCGAAGGCATGATCACTCGGCTCCGGGCACTCGTCACCCAGTGGACCGCGGCCGTGCCGGTCCTCGCCGTCGTCCTGCTCGCCTTCACCTGGGGACGCGATCTGCCGGGCGTGGGCGTGGTGGTGGTGACGCTCGTGCTCTCCGGTGCCGTACTCGCCGCCGTGCACCACGCCGAGGTGATCGCGCACCGGGTCGGTGAACCCTTCGGCTCGCTCGTCCTCGCGGTCGCCGTGACGATCATCGAGGTCGCGCTGATCGTCACACTCATGGCCGACGGCGGCGACAAGAGTTCCACGCTGGCCCGCGACACCGTGTTCGCCGCCGTGATGATCACCTGCAACGGCATCATCGGCCTGTGTCTGCTGGTGGGCGCCCTCCGCCACCGCGTCGTCGTCTTCCAGTCCGAGGGCACCGGCGCCGCCCTCGCGACCGTCGCCACGCTCGCCACCCTCAGCCTGGTCCTGCCGACCTTCACCACGACCAAGCAGGGCCCGGAGTTCTCCACGGCGCAGCTCGTCTTCGCCGCCCTCGCCTCGCTCGTCCTGTACGGCCTGTTCGTGACCACGCAGACCGTGCGCCACCGCGAGTACTTCCTGCCGATCACCCGCAAGGGCGAGGTGATCGACTCCGAGGACGCAGGCGGGCCCTCCAGCCGCACCGCCGTGATCAGCCTGGCCCTGCTCGCGCTCGCCCTGATCGGCGTGGTCGGCCTCGCCAAGGGGGTCTCGCCGACCATCGAGTCCGGTGTGGAGAGCGCCGGCATGCCGCACGCCGTGGTCGGCGTGATCATCGCGTTGCTCGTGCTGCTCCCGGAGACCATCGCGGCCGTGCGCGCCACCCGCCGCGACCGGGTGCAGACCAGCCTCAACCTCGCCCTCGGGTCCGCGATGGCCAGCATCGGCCTGACCATCCCGGCCGTCGCGGTCGCCTCCGTCTGGCTCTCCGGGCCGCTGGTGCTCGGACTCGGCCCGACCCACATGGTGCTGCTGGCGCTCACCGTGATCGTCGGCACGCTCACGGTGGTGCCTGGGCGCGCGACGCTGCTGCAAGGCGGCGTCCATCTGGTGCTGTTCGCGGCGTACTTGGAGCTCGCGGTCACGCCGTGACGAGTGCGGTGACGACGTACGTTCACGCCGTGGCGGGGGCGGGTTCCGGGACAGGGCGCGTCTCGGGCAGCAGGGCGAAGCAGCCGAGGCTCAGCAGGGCGACGGCCGTCAGATACGCCGCGACGCCCCAGGGCGTGCCCTCGCCGTGCGCCACCGCCGTCGCCACGATCGGGGTGAGCGCGCCCCCGAGGACCCCGCCCAGGTTGTAGCCCACCGCGGCGCCCGTGCAGCGCACCCGCGGCTCGTACAGCTCGGGCAGGTACGCGGCGATCACGGCGAACATCGTGATGAACGCGAGCATCGCCACCAGGAAGCCGAGGAACATCAGCAGTGGCTCGCCGGTCGCGAGCAGCGCGATCATCGGGAACATCCAGAGCGCGGTGAGCGCGCATCCCAGCAGACACAGGGGCTTCCGTCCGTACCGGTCACCGAGCATCGCGGCCACGGGCGTCAGCGCGCCCTTCACCACGACCGCCGCCATGATGCAGGCGAGCATGACCGTACGGCTCACGTCGAGCCGCTCCACCGCGTAGGCGAGGGACCATGTCGTCACGGCGTAGAACACGGCGTACCCGACGGCGAGCGCGCCCGCCGTGAGCAGTACGAGCCGCCAGTGGTCGCGCACCACTTCGGCGAGCGGCACGCGCGCGTGCTCCCGCAGTTCCAGGAAGCTCGGGCTCTCCGCGAGGGACGTACGCAGCGCGAGCCCGGCCGCCGCGAGCACGCCCGCGGCCCAGAACGGCACGCGCCATCCCCAGGAGGCGAACTGCGCATCGGTGAGGGTCGCCGAGAGCGCCAGCATGATCCCGTTGGCGAGCAGAAACCCGAGCGGCGGCCCCATCTGCGGAAAGCTCGACCACAGCCCCCGCCGCTCGGCCGGCGCGTGCTCGGCGGTCAGGAGCACCGCCCCGCCCCACTCCCCGCCGAGCCCGAGCCCTTGGAGGAACCGCAGCACAAGGAGCAGCACCGGAGCGGCGGTCCCGATCGAGTCGTACGTGGGCACACAGCCGACGGCGACCGTGGCGAGGCCCGTCAGGAGCAGCGAGCCGACGAGCACGGGCCGCCGCCCGCGCCGGTCACCGATGTGCCCGAAGAGGACGGACCCGAGGGGCCGCGCCACAAAGCCCACTCCGAATGTCGCGAAGGCGGCGAGAGTTCCCGCCAGCGGGGAGAAAGTGGGGAAGAACAGGGGGCCGAGGACGAGGGCCGCGGCCGTCCCGTAGATGAAGAAGTCGTAGAACTCGATGGCGGTCCCGGCGAGCGAGGCGGCCGCGAGCCGTGGCAGAGAGGGAGTCCTGGCAGGAGAGTGGATCTTGCGCATGCCGCGTCAACTACCCACTGTGACGGCCGGTTACGGGGGCGTGCGGAGGCGCGGAGAGATCCCTCAGTACGCTGACGGCATGACGCGCACTCTTGCCAACGCCCCGATCATGATCTTGAACGGCCCCAATCTGAACCTGCTCGGTCAGCGCCAGCCCGAGATCTACGGCTCCGACACCCTCGCCGACGTCGAGGCGCTGTGCGCCAAGGCGGCGGCAGCGCACGGCGGCACGGTGGATCTCCGGCAGAGCAACCACGAGGGTCAGTTGGTGGACTGGATCCACGAGGCACGCGAGCACCACGCGGGCATCGTCATCAACCCGGCCGCCTACTCGCACACGTCAGTCGCGATTCTGGACGCGCTCAACACCTGTGACGGAATGCCGGTGTTGGAGGTCCACATCTCCAACATCCATCAGCGGGAGGCGTTCCGGCACCATTCGTACGTCTCCCAGCGCGCCGACGGCGTCATCGCGGGGTGCGGTGTGCAGGGGTACGTGTTCGCGGTGGAGCGGGTGGCGGCGCTGGTCGGCGGGGCCTAGCCCGTTTCGCCGTACGCGGCTCACCAGCCCCGCTGACGCCATTCCGGCAGGTGCGGGCGCTCGGTGCCCAGCGTCGTGTCGTTCCCGTGGCCGGGGTAGACCCAGGTCTCGTCGGGCAGCGTCCCGAAGATCTTCGTCTCGACGTCGTGCAGCAGGCTCGCGAAGGCCTGTGGGTCCTGGTGCGTGTTGCCGATGCCGCCCGGGAAGAGGCAGTCGCCGGTGAAGACGTGCGGGTGGCCGTGCGGGTCGTCGTACACGAGGGCGATCGAGCCCGGCGTGTGGCCCACCAGATGGCGCGCGGTGAGCGAGACCCGGCCGACCTGGACGGTGTCGCCGTCCACGAGCGGGACGTCCGTGGGCACCGGGATGCCCACGGCGTCCTCGCGGCCCGCGAAGGTCCGGGCGCCGGTCGCCGCGACGACCTCGGCCAGTGCCTGCCAGTGGTCGCCGTGCTGATGGGTGGTGACGACGGACGCGATGCCGTCGTCACCGATCAGCGTGAGCAGCGTCGAGGAGTCGTTCGCCGCGTCGATCAGGAGTTGCTCGTCCGTGGCCCGGCAGCGCAGCAGATAGGCGTTGTTGTCCATCGGGCCGACCGCGACCTTCGAGATCATCAGATCCTGCAGCTCGTGCACATCCGCACCGCCGCCGACCTTCACTGCTCCGCTGTACGTCATGTTCCTCAGCCTATAGCGGCGGCAGGGAGGGCAGGAGACCGCCTTCGGCCGTCAACGCGGAGCCGTCACGACGGCCGGAGAGCCAGCCGAGCAGGTCGGACGCGGGACCGGAAACAGTGACCTCGGGTTCGCCGTCCCGGCCGGTGCTCCACGCGTGCGTGCCGTCCGTCACCCGCGTCGGCGGCACATCGGGGTTCCCGGAGAAGCGAGCCGTCAGGAACGCGATCTCCCGCTGCACGAATTCCTCCGGCAGGTCTTCGAGCTCGTACCCGATACCCAGGTCCACGTGGTGCAGCTCGACCTCGATCCATCGCCGGAAGGGCACGTTCGACGCCGAGTCCGTGACGCCGTTGCGCATCGTGATGGTGCGGGACCAGTCCGCGGGGATCTCGGCCTGGGCCTCGAAGCGGTTCGCGGACTCGCGTACGTCGACGAGCTGCTCGGTCAGCGGCCGGGGCGCGTCCCGCTCGATGTCGCTGTCCCGTGCGTCGCCGCTGATGTACATGGGCCGCCCGGCGAGGACGTTGACGAGCGCGTCCGCGTTCCGGGCGAGGTGGGCGAGGACGTGACCGCGGGTCCAGCCCGGCAGCCGTGACGGCTCGGCAGTCGAATCGTTGTTCAATTTCGCGGCTGCGGTGAGCAGCCGGTCGGTCGCGTCACGTACAGACGCCAGGTCGCGCACATGATCAATCATGCGCCCGACGATAGTCGCGCCACACGTTCGGGTGAAGGTGTCAGAGCGGGGCCGCAAATCGAATGCACGTGCTATATGGTCGGACGCGGCATCGGGCATTCTTGGTAGTCCGGGTTTGTTATCACCCAGGGCATCCGTCCCGGCGTTGTCAGTGGCTCGCCCTAGTCTGTGAATGACGGGGGTCCCGCCCCTGTCACTTCTCTCAAGAAAGGTGCGGACCGGCGTGGCCGACCGTCTCATCGTCCGTGGCGCGCGCGAGCACAATCTCAAGAACGTCTCGCTCGACCTCCCGCGCGACTCCCTCATCGTCTTCACCGGGCTCTCCGGGTCGGGCAAGTCCTCGCTCGCGTTCGACACGATCTTCGCCGAGGGCCAGCGGCGGTACGTGGAGTCGCTTTCCTCGTACGCCCGGCAGTTCCTCGGCCAGATGGACAAGCCGGACGTCGACTTCATCGAGGGCCTCTCGCCCGCGGTCTCCATCGACCAGAAGTCGACCTCGCGCAACCCGCGCTCCACGGTCGGCACCATCACCGAGGTCTACGACTACCTCCGCCTGCTCTTCGCGCGCATCGGCAAGCCGCACTGTCCCGAGTGCGGCCGCCCCATCTCCCGGCAGTCGCCGCAGGCCATCGTCGACAAGGTCCTGGAGCTGCCGGAGGGCAGCCGCTTCCAGGTCCTCTCGCCGCTGGTGCGCGAGCGCAAGGGCGAGTTCGTCGACCTCTTCGCCGACCTCCAGACCAAGGGCTACAGCCGCGCGCGGGTCGACGGCGAGACGATCCAGCTCTCCGAGCCGCCCACGCTGAAGAAGCAGGAGAAGCACACCATCGAGGTGGTCATCGACCGCCTCACGGTGAAGGACTCCGCCAAGCGCCGCCTGACCGACTCCGTGGAGACCGCGCTCGGCCTCGCCGGAGGCATGGTCGTGCTCGACTTCGTCGACCTCCCCGAGGACGACCCGGAGCGCGAGCGCATGTACTCGGAGCACCTGTACTGCCCGTACGACGACCTGTCCTTCGAGGAGCTCGAGCCCCGCTCCTTCTCCTTCAACTCGCCCTTCGGCGCCTGCCCGGACTGCACGGGCATCGGCACGCGCATGGAGGTCGACCCCGAGCTGATCGTCCCGGACGAGGAGAAGTCGCTCGACGAGGGCGCGATCCACCCCTGGTCGCACGGTCACACCAAGGAGTACTTCGGACGGCTCGTCGGCGCGCTCGCCGACGCCCTCGGCTTCTCCACGGACATGCCCTGGGCGGGCCTCCCGCAGCGCGCCAAGAAGGCCCTCCTGAACGGCCACAAGACGCAGATCGAGGTGCGCTACCGCAACCGGTACGGCCGCGAGCGGGTCTACACCACCGCCTTCGAAGGCGCCGTCCCCTTCGTCAAGCGCCGCCACAGCGAGGCCGAGAGCGACGCCAGCCGCGAGCGCTTCGAGGGCTACATGCGCGAGGTGCCCTGCCCCACCTGTGAGGGCACGCGCCTCAAGCCGATCGTCCTGGCCGTCTCGGTCATGGGGAAGTCCATCGCCGAGGTCTCGGCGATGTCCATCAGCGACTGCGCGGACTTCCTCGCCGAGCTGAAGCTGGGCGCCCGCGACAAGAAGATCGCCGAGCGCGTCCTGAAGGAGGTCAACGAACGGCTGCGGTTCCTGGTCGACGTCGGCCTGGACTATCTCTCCCTGAACCGCGCGGCGGGCACCCTCTCCGGAGGCGAGGCCCAGCGCATCCGTCTGGCCACGCAGATCGGCTCGGGCCTCGTCGGCGTCCTCTACGTACTGGACGAGCCGTCCATCGGTCTGCACCAGCGCGACAACCACCGCCTGATCGAGACCCTCGTGCGCCTGCGCGACATGGGCAACACGCTCATCGTCGTCGAGCACGACGAGGACACCATCAAGGTCGCCGACTGGGTCGTCGACATCGGCCCCGGCGCGGGCGAGCACGGCGGCAAGGTCGTGCACAGCGGCTCCATGAAGGAGCTGCTCGCCAACCCGGACTCGGTGACCGGACAGTATCTGTCGGGCAAGAAGTCCATCCCGGTGCCGGACATTCGCCGCCCGGCGGACCCCTCCCGTCAGCTGACCGTGCACGGCGCCCGGGAGAACAACCTCCAGGACATCGACGTCTCCTTCCCGCTCGGCGTCCTCACCGCCGTCACGGGTGTCTCGGGCTCCGGCAAGTCGACGCTCGTGAACGACATCCTCTACACGCACCTGGCGCGCGAGCTGAACGGCGCCCGGTCCGTCCCCGGACGGCACACGCGCGTGGACGGCGACGACCTCGTCGACAAGGTCGTGCACGTCGACCAGTCGCCCATCGGCCGCACACCGCGGTCGAACCCCGCGACGTACACCGGAGTCTTCGACCACGTCCGCAGGCTGTTCGCGGAGACGATGGAGGCGAAGGTCCGGGGCTATCTCCCCGGCCGCTTCTCCTTCAACGTCAAGGGCGGCCGCTGCGAGAACTGCTCCGGTGACGGCACGATCAAGATCGAGATGAACTTCCTCCCGGATGTGTACGTCCCCTGCGAGGTCTGCCACGGGGCGCGCTACAACCGCGAGACGCTGGACGTCCACTACAAGGGCAAGTCCATCGCCGAGGTCCTGGACATGCCGATCGAGGAAGCGCTCGACTTCTTCGAGGCGGTGCCGGCCATCTCCCGCCACCTGCGCACGCTCAACGACGTGGGTCTGGGGTACGTCCGGCTCGGTCAGTCCGCGCCGACCCTCTCCGGTGGCGAGGCCCAGCGCGTGAAGCTGGCCTCCGAGCTCCAGAAGCGCTCGACGGGCCGGACCGTCTACGTCCTGGACGAGCCGACCACCGGTCTGCACTTCGAGGACATCAGCAAGCTGATCACTGTCCTGTCCGGCCTGGTCGACAAGGGCAACACGGTCATCGTCATCGAGCACAACCTCGACGTCATCAAGACCGCGGACTGGGTCGTCGACATGGGCCCCGAGGGCGGCAACGGCGGCGGTCTCGTCGTCGCCGAGGGCACGCCCGAGGAGGTCGCCGGGGTCCCGACGAGCCACACGGGCAAGTTCCTGCGGGACATCCTGGTGGCGGACCGGATCAGTGACGGGTCCTCGCAGGGGCGTAAGCGGACCGTTGCCTCGGCCTCGGCGGTGAAGAAGACGGCCTCTGCCAAGACCACGGCGAAGACCGCTGCGGCCAAGTCGGCCCCTGCCAAGAAGGCTGTCGCCAAGAAGGCTGCTCCGACGAAGGCTGCTGCGAAGAAGGCCGCTCCGAAGAAGGCCGCTGCGAAGAAGGCGACCAAGGCTCGCAAGGCCTGATGTGAATGCGCGACCGGACGCGTGCGCCTGCGGGTGCGTCGCGGCCGGTCGCGCAGTTCCCCGCGCCCCTTAAGGGGCGCCTCTTGCCCGGCGGTCCGTTCTCATGCTCGCCTTGGCCGCATGACCGTACGTTCTGAACGCCAAGGCCCCGTCACCACCATCGTGTTGTCGCGTCCCGACGTACGCAACGCCGTCGACGGGCCCACCGCCCACGCCCTCGCCGACGCGTTCCGTGCCTTCGACGCGGATCCTGACGCGTCCGTCGCCGTGTTGTGGGGCGAAGGCGGCACCTTCTGTGCCGGTGCCGACCTCAAGGCCATCGGGACACCGGCCGGGAACGAGGTGACCGAGAAGGGCGACGGGCCCATGGGTCCGACCCGCATGCGTCTTTCCAAGCCGGTCATCGCGGCGATCTCCGGACATGCCGTCGCCGGAGGCCTGGAACTCGCGCTCTGGTGCGATCTGCGGGTCGCCGACGATGACGCCGTACTGGGAGTCTTCTGCCGCCGTTGGGGCGTTCCGCTCATCGACGGCGGGACCGTGCGGCTGCCACGGCTCATCGGTGAGAGCCGGGCCATGGACCTGGTGCTCACCGGCCGCCCCGTCCCCGCGGCGGAGGCGCTCGCGATGGGACTGGTCAACCGGACCGTACCGCCGGGCACCTCCCGCGCCGCGGCCGAACGCCTCGCCGCGGAGATCGCCGCGTTCCCCCAGACCTGCCTCCGCAACGACCGGCTGTCCGTCCAGGAACAGGGCGGCCTGACCGAGGAGGAGGCGATGGCGGGCGAACTGCGCCACGGCCTGCGGTCCCTCGCCGATGCGGCGGACGGCGCGGCCCGGTTCGCCGCCGGGGCGGGACGGCACGGGGCGTTCACGGACGACTGAGACGCCGCCTCACTCCTGCGGTGCGGCGGACCCGGCAGGCTCCAGGAACTGCATGTCCAGCTGGATCTTCACCACGTCGCCGAGCATCCCGGCGCCGAAGTCGAGGCCGTAGTCGCTGCGCTTGATCTCGCCTGTCGCCTCGAAGCCCGCATGGCGCTGGGCGTCGCCCGGGAAGGCTTGGAGCCCGCCGAACTCGACGGCGAGGGTGATGGGTTTCGTGACGTCCCCGATGGTCAGTTCGCCCTCCAGGGTCCACTCGTCCTCCTTGCCGATGACCCGCGTCGAGCGGAACGTCATCGTGGGGCGGCGCTCCACGTCGAGGAGGTCCGGCGCGCGGACGTGGGCGTCGCGGTCCTTGTTGCCGGTGTCGATCGAGGCCAGGGCGATGGTCGCCGTCACCGATGAGGTCTCGGCGCTCTCGCCCACGACCAGTCCGGCCGTCACCTCCGTGAACCGCCCCCGCACCTTCGAGATCCCGAGATGGCGGATGGTGAAGTTGACGGCGGAGTGGAACGGGTCGATCTCCCAGCTCCCGGTGGGGAGGGGAAGCGCGGTCGCGGCGTGAACAGTACTCGTGTCGGAAGTCATGCCGTCCACGATGCGAGGCCGCCCGCACCCGAGGAAGGCCGAGCCGAGACGGGTAGTGACAGGGCCACGATCCGGCCCCACGACGGCTGGTACGTTCGGCCGGTGAGCGACAACGAGCTCGGCACCTTCCTGCGCACCTGCCGCGAAGCGGTCACGCCCGCCGAGGTGGGGCTCCCCACCGGCCCCCGGCGCCGCACGCCCGGCCTGCGCCGCTCCGAGGTCGCCACGCTCGCCGGCGTCAGCGTCGAGTACCTCGCCCGCCTCGAACAGGGCCGCGACCGCCACCCGTCCCCGCAGGTGATGGGCGCGCTCGCCGACGCGCTGCGGCTCTCCATGGAGGAACGCCTCCACCTGCGCCGCCTGGAGAAGGCGACGACCGGCGACCCCTGCTGCCCGACACCGAGCGTGCCGTCCCGGTCGGTGCGCCCCACCGTGCGGACGCTCATCGAACGCCTGGAGCCCACCCCCGCCGTCCTGTTCAACCGGCTCAGCGATGTCCTCGCGTACACCTCGGGCTATGAGCGGATCATGCGGCCCATCGGGCTCCTCGATGACGAGCGGCCCAATCTCATCCGGTTCCTGTTCACCGACGAGCGGGCCCGCGCCGCCTACCCCGAGTGGGACCAGGTCGCCGACGAACTGGTCGCCTCGCTCCGCGCCGAGTCCATGCTCGCCGACCCCCATGCCGTGGGATTCGCCGACGAGTTGACCGTCATGGCCGGTGCGCCCTTCGCCGACCGGATGTCGGTCGTGCCGCGGCTGCCCCGGCACAGCGGCGTCGCGAGCCTGACGCATCCGGAGGCCGGGGCGGTGCGGCTGTCGTACGAGACGCTGACGCTGCCCGACACCGATGGCCAGCGCCTGGTCGTCCACCTGCCGGCCGACGAGGCCTCAACGGCCGCGCTCGACCGCCTCAACGGCCGCAGGCCGGGCGGGTTGCGCGCGGTGACGGGCTGACCGCCAAGTCCGCATGCGGGCCCGTCTCACCCCAGCTCCTTCGCGTACGGAGGCTCAGCGCCCGCGCGGGACACGGTGACGGCGGCCGCGCGTGCCGCGAAGCGCAGGACCTCGCCCCAGCTGTCAGCTCCGAGGCCGGACAGAGACTCCGCGGACAGCGCGTCCCGGGCGGAAAGTCCGTGCAGCAGTGCCGCGTTGACCGTGTCGCCCGCTCCGATGGTGTCCACCACGTCGACCCGCTCGCCCGGCACGGACCACTCCCCGCCGTCGCGCGTGAAGACGGTGAGACCCTCGCCGCCCCGCGTCACCACCACCGCGCCGGGCCCGGACGCGAGCCACTCGCGCGGCGTGCCGCCGAGCCAACTCGCGTCTTCCTGCGACAACTTGAGCAGGGAGACCGACGGCAGCCAGCTCTTGAACCGGGCCCGGTAGGCGTCCGCGTCCGGGATCAGGCCCGCCCGGATGTTGGGGTCGAGCGCCGTGAAGACGCCCCGCGCCGCCTCCCGGCGCATCAGCTCCTCGTACGCGCTCGCGCCCGGTTCGAGGACGAGCGAGCACGTGCCGAACGACACCGCGCGTACGTCGTCGGGCAGCCTCTCCGGGGCCGTGAAGAGCCGGTCCGCCGTGCCCTCGACGTAGAAGGAGTAACCGGCGGAGCCGTCCGCGCCGATCGAGGCGACCGCGAGCGTCGTCGGCTCGGGACCCCGCTGGACGTACGCCACCTCGACACCCGCGGCCCGCAACCCGTCGACCAGCGCCTCGCCGAACGCGTCAGCCGAGATCCGCGAACAGAAGGCCACGGGGGAGCCGAGACGGCCGAGGGCCACCGCGGTGTTGTACGGACCGCCGCCGAGCCGCGGGGCGAGCGCGGGCAGCCCGGCATCACCACTGCCAAAGGCACCGGCGGTCTCCTGCGGGACCAGGTCGATCAGGGCCTCTCCGGCGACGACTATCACGGGTGGTTCCTCTCGGTTCTGCGGTGGTGTGTCTCCCCGGTTTCCGCCACAGGCTAGGCCTTCCCGGCGGACCCGGCCCGACACGGGCGGCACTCGGGCACGGCCGCGCCCAACGCGGGCAAGGGGCGCCCCACCGGTATGGTCTGATCCGTCACTGAAGCGACCGACCTGTGGAGATTCCATGCCCGGCACGCCGCCCCCCGCCCGCCGTACCGTGCTGCGCGCCGCCGCCCTCGTCCCGGCCGCCGGCCTGGGGCTCACGGCCTGCTCCTCCGGAGGTGGTGACGGCGGCGGCAACCGTTCGGCGCCGACCGCGCCCGTGGACCTCGGGAAGTCCGACGACGTGGAGGTCGGCGCGTCGAAGCTCTACACGGGCGAGAACGTCGTCGTGAGCCGCATCTCGGACGACGAGTACAAGGCGTTCAGCTCGATCTGCACGCACGAGAAATGCCCCATCAACAAGCTCGAGGGGCACAAGCTCACCTGCCAGTGCCACGGCAGCCAGTTCGACGCGACGAACGGCAAGGTGCTGCACGCCCCCGCCGTCAGGCCGCTGGAGGAGCTGCCGGTGAAGGTGGAGGACGGCAAGATCGTCGCGGGCTGAGGGACGGTGCGGCCGTTCAGCCGCCGGCCGCGTTCACTCCCAGTCCCACGCGATCCCCAGGATCCCGGCCCGCACCTGCGGCTCCACGAGGTGCACCGACCGATGGCTGCCGCTCAGCGTCAGCTCCTGGCGTCCTCCGCGCGGCGCGGCGGCCGAACGCTGGCTGAAGCGGTGACAGCGCACGGGAAGGGCCCCCTCGTCGAAGCGCACCTGGAGCGCGTACTGCCCGCCCGCGAAGCTGAAGCCACGGAAGTACTCGGTGGCCGTCCCCGCCGTGCCGTCCTCGAAGCCGTAGCGGAACAGATGCGTGTCGCCCGCGCGCAGACGCGCGTCGAAGAGCAGCTCGGCGACGAGCACCCCCGTCTCGTGGTGCCACCGAACCCGTCCCGTGCGGCAGTTCTCCAGGGCGTGGACGCCGACGCGTTCCGGTACGCAGCCGGGGTCGCCGTGGTAGATCGCGAGGTAGCGGTCCACGGCGTCCCGGTGGGCGCGCACCACGTGCTGCGAGTCGCGGCCGAGCAGCTCGCGGCGACCGCCTATCCGCACCCGCTCGTAGTGGCCGATGGTGTGCAGACCGCCGTCGAGCGGCGACCCGAGCTCGGCGATCAGCTCCTGGAGCACGTCGGAGGCGTCGAGCAGGGAGCGGTAGGAGCGGGCGGCGGGGCGTTCGCAGTCGGGGTGGTCGGAGCGCTTGGCGAGGAGCCGGATCAGTGACTCCTCGGGGAGTTCGAGGATCTCCTCCAGGGCGCGCACGGCACGGAGCGACTCGGTGCGCTGGGGGCGCCGGGCGCCCTGTTGCCAGTAACTCAGGCTCGTCACCCCGACGTTGACGCCTTGCCGCGCGAGATGATGCCGTACGCGTTGCAGGGGAAGGCGCCGTGCGGCGATCGCGGCCCGCAGCGCCACGTGGAAAGGGCCGGTGCGCAGGGCGGCCTCCAGGTCCGCAGGCGCGCCGTCCGCGAGCTGTGTGCCGTGCCGCATCGCAAGACCCTTCTGTGAACATTCACATCGGCCGGCCGGGCGTACGCGCCGGTCGGAGCGGGCCACCAGGTGGGCGTACGAGGGGTGTTCACATACGTACGCCGACGTTCACGGCCCAAGTAATCCCGCATTGAACCGTGTTGACCTGCACCCGACAACACTCGATGCTCAATCGCAGCGTCCGGACGCGCTCCTCCACCACCCCACCCCCCGCTCGGGAGGAACGCGATGCGCCATAGAACCAGCAGGTACAGCGGACGCAGACGGTTGTCCGCGCTCGTCCTCGTGGCGGCGGCCCTGGTCGCCGCGCCGGCGGCCACGGCCACCGCCGCCCCCGACGACCCGTCCGTTCTCGCCGCCAAGCGCCTGAACATCACGATGCAGGCCCAGCAGAAGACCAACTGGTGCTGGGCCGCGGCCGGGAACACGATCGCCGCCTTCTACGGCAAGAAGTACAGCCAGAACCAGTTCTGCAACGCCGCCTTCGGGCGCAGCCAGAACACCGAGTGCCCCAACAACCAGGCCACGCTGGGCAACGTGCAGAACGGTCTGGAGTGGGCGGGCATCAACCCCGGTTCGTACGTCAACGGCTGGCTGCGCTACCCGACCGTGCAGGCCGAGATCAACGCGGGCCGGCCGGTCGAGACCCGCATCCTGTGGTCGAACGGCGGCGGTCACATGCACGTCCTCTACGGGTACGACGACGCGAGCAGCTGGGTCTACTGGGGCGACCCGTGGCCCTCGAGCAACCGCTACAACTGGGCCTCGCACAGCTGGTACGTCAACAACAACACCTTCTCCTGGACCCACTCGCTGTACCGGATCGGGGCGTGAGCGCGATGAGCCGTCACCTTCCACGTCACCTGCTGAGGGCCACGCTCGCCGGCTCGGCGGCCACCCTGCTGCTCGGCCTCGCGGCGCCGCAGGCCACCGCGGACTCCGGTCCTTCGGACGTCTCCACCTCCTCCCGTGAGGCGGCCCACGACGCCGCGAGCGCGCCCAAGACCCTCGAGACGCTCTCCCGCTTCTTCGCGCGGGAAGGGGCCGTCAGCACGGCCGCGGCGGATCCGCGCGTGCAGGGCGGCGACGCCGTGCCCGTGCGCTATCTCTCCCCGGAGTTCGTCGCCGGGAAGAAGGGGGCGCCGGTCGCCCGCGTGGAGTTCCTGGCCAGCAAGGCGGTCTCGTCCGACGGGCAGGAAGCCTCCCTGTGGACGGTGAAGCAGGGCAGCTCCTGGCAGGTCGTGAACATCGCCACCGGGGACGACGAGACGCACTACGCGCGCGTGGGCGCCGACAAGCTCCCCGGAGGCACCGTTTTCCACGAGCCGCAGATCAATGCCTGGTACGTGCAGGGGCCGGGGCGGGTGCTGCCGCTGGACGCGGACGCGGTGCGTGCCGTGGGCGCGGGCGGGGTCTCGGTCGCCGCCTATCAGAAGCGCGTGCACGCTGCGTACGCCGACAAGCTGCCGGGGTCTGCGTACGCGAAGTCCGGCGAGGCGGGGGGCTTCGCCCCGAAGGAGCGGACCGCGAAGCCCCCGGCGGCTCCGGCTCCGGCTCCGGCTCGGGCCGCGGCTTCGGCTGAGGGACCCGTCACGGTGGCCTTCTCCGTGGCCGGAGCGGGAGCCCTGGCCGCCCTCGGCCTCTCCGTGGCGGCCGTCCTGCGCCGTCGCACCCGGCAGCACGGCTGACCGGCCCCCGGCCTCCGGCCGGGAGCTCCCCCCACCCACCCGCCCTTCAGGGCGGGTGGGCTCAAGGGTTGGGGAAGGCGGCGGGCTGTCGGCTGGGACGGCGGAGGTCCGGGGCGGCGGGGTCCGGGCGTGGCGCGGACGTCCCCTCCGACCGGGAAGCGGCGGCTCAGGCGGGCGGGGTCCGGGCGGGGCGCGGATACCCCCTCCAAGCCCTGACTGTCAGCCCCCGCCAGTAGGGTGTGGAGCATGGCAGACCCCTCCAGCTACCGCCCCAAGCCGGGACAGATCCCCGACTCGCCGGGGGTCTATCGGTTCCGTGACGAGCACCGCCGGGTGATCTACGTGGGCAAGGCGAAAAGCCTGCGCCAGCGCCTGGCCAGCTACTTCCAGGACCTGACGAACCTGCACCCGCGCACCGCCACGATGGTGACGACGGCCGCCTCCGTCGAGTGGACCGTGGTCTCCACCGAGGTCGAGGCGCTGCAGCTGGAGTACTCCTGGATCAAGGAGTTCGACCCCCGGTTCAACGTCAAGTACCGCGACGACAAGAGCTATCCGTACCTCGCGGTGACGATGAACGAGGAATTCCCGCGGGTTCAGGTGATGCGCGGCCACAAGAAGAAAGGCGTCCGCTACTTCGGGCCCTACGGCCACGCGTGGGCGATCCGCGACACCGTCGACCTCCTCCTGCGCGTCTTCCCCGTCCGCACCTGCTCGGCCGGAGTCTTCAAGAACGCCGAGCGCACGGGCCGCCCCTGCCTCCTCGGCTACATCGGCAAGTGCGCCGCGCCCTGCGTGGAGCGGGTCTCCCCGGAGGAGCACCGCGAACTCGCCGAGGACTTCTGCGAGTTCATGACCGGGCGTACGGGGGCGTACATCCGCCGGATCGAGCGGCAGATGGCGGAGGCCGCCGAGGACATGGAGTACGAGAAGGCGGCCCGCCTCCGCGACGACATCGGGGCCCTCAAGAAGGCCATGGAGAAGAGCGCCGTCGTCCTCGCCGACGCCACGGACGCCGACCTCATCGCCCTCGCGGAGGACGAGCTGGAGGCGGCCGTCCAGATCTTCCACGTACGCGGTGGCCGCGTGCGCGGTCAGCGCGGCTGGGTCACCGACAAGGTCGAGGCGGTCACCAGCGGCGACCTCGTCGAGCACGCCCTCCAGCAGCTGTACGGGGAGGAGAGCGGTGATTCCGTACCGAAGGAAGTCCTCGTTCCCGCGCTGCCCGACCCCATAGAGCCCGTCCAGCAGTGGCTCACCGAGCGCCGCGGTTCGAACGTCTCGCTGCGCATCCCGCAGCGCGGCGACAAGAAGGCGCTGATGGAGACCGTGGCGCGCAACGCACAGCAGTCGCTCATGCTGCACAAGACCAAGCGCGCCTCCGACCTGACCACCCGCTCCCGCGCCCTGGAGGAGATCGCCGAGGCGCTCGAACTGGACAGCGCCCCGCTGCGCATCGAGTGCTACGACATCTCGCATCTGCAGGGTGACGACGTCGTGGCGTCGATGGTCGTCTTCGAGGACGGCCTCGCCCGCAAGAGCGAGTACAGGCGCTTCCAGATCAAAAGCTTCGAGGGCCAGGACGACGTCCGCTCCATGCACGAGGTGCTCTCGCGCCGCTTCAAGCGCTACCTCGCCGACAAGGAGAAGACGGGGGAGTGGGACGCCGACGGCGAGCAGGAGAGCCTGACCGAGGAGGACGGCCGCCCCAAGCGCTTCGCCTACCCGCCCCAGCTCGTCGTCGTCGACGGAGGCCAGCCGCAGGTCGCGGCCGCCCAGCGGGCTCTGGACGAGCTCGGCATCGACGACATCGCGGTGTGCGGCCTCGCCAAGCGCCTGGAAGAGGTCTGGGTTCCGGGCGACGACGACCCGGTGATCCTGCCGCGCACCAGCGAAGGGCTGTACCTTCTCCAGCGGGTACGCGACGAGGCGCACCGCTTCGCGATCACCTATCAGCGCGCCAAGCGGGCCAAGCGCTTCAAAGCCGGACCGCTGGACGCCGTGCCGGGCCTCGGCGACACACGCAAGCAGACGCTGATCAAGCACTTCGGTTCGGTGAAAAGGCTGCGATCCGCGACAATTGATCAGATCTGCGAGGTTCCGGGCATAGGTCGCAAGACGGCCGAGGTGATCGTCGCGGCCCTGGCCGGAGCGACTCCCGCGGGGCCTGCCGTGAATACGGCGACCGGAGAGATCATTGAAGAAGAGGAGCCCGCGAGCGCGGGAGCCTCGGACGATGGCGAGGAGCCCGTGTCCGCGGGCGCCTCAGAATCAGAAGAAGAACGACGGGGGCAGGAGACATGACCGAGCACGATGAAGGCGGCGAGCAAGTGAGTACGGGCACGACCATCACCCCAGGTGAGGCCGCTGAGGTGGTCCCCGAGCTGGTGATCATCTCCGGCATGTCGGGAGCCGGACGCAGCACCGCGGCGAAGTGTCTTGAGGACCTCGGCTGGTTCGTCGTCGACAACCTCCCGCCCGCGCTGATCCCCACCATGGTGGAGCTCGGCGCCCGCTCGCAGGGGAACGTCGCCCGCATCGCGGTCGTCGTCGACGTACGAGGCCGCCGCTTCTTCGACAATCTGCGCCAGTCCCTCGCGGACCTGGAGGCCAAGAACGTCACCCGGCGCATCGTCTTCCTGGAGTCCTCGGACGACGCCCTGGTGCGCCGCTTCGAGTCGGTCCGCCGTCCGCACCCGCTGCAGGGCGACGGCCGCATCGTCGACGGCATCGCGGCCGAGCGCGAGCTCCTGCGCGAGCTGCGCGGCGACGCCGACCTGGTGATCGACACCTCCAGCCTGAACGTGCACGAGCTGCGGGCCAAGATGGACGCCCAGTTCGCGGGCGACGAGGAGCCCGAGCTGCGGGCCACGGTCATGTCGTTCGGCTACAAGTACGGCCTGCCGGTCGACGCCGACCTCGTCGTGGACTGCCGCTTCCTGCCCAATCCGCACTGGGTGCCGGAGCTGCGGCCCTTCACGGGGCTCAATGAGGAGGTCTCCGGTTACGTCTTCAACCAGCCGGGCGCCAAGGAGTTCCTCGACCGGTATGCCGAGCTGCTTCAGCTGATCGCCGCGGGATACCGCCGCGAGGGCAAGCGTTACGTGACGATCGCGGTCGGCTGTACGGGCGGCAAGCACCGCTCCGTGGCCATGTCGGAGAAGCTCGCAGCGCGCCTCGTGTCCGAGGGCGTCGAGACCGTCCTCGTCCATCGGGACATGGGGCGAGAGTGAAGTCTTCCCTGCGGCTGAACCGTCTGGGCCGCAAGCGGAGCGCTCAGCCCAAGGTGGTGGCGCTCGGCGGCGGGATGGGCCTGTCCGCCTCGCTCGCCGGGCTGCGCCGCATCACCGGTGACCTCACCGCCGTGGTCACCGTCGCCGACGACGGCGGCTCCAGCGGGCGGCTCCGCGACGAACTGGGCGTCCTGCCGCCGGGCGACCTGCGCAAGGCGCTCGCCGCGCTGTGCGGGGACGACGACTGGGGTCAGACCTGGGCCCGCGTCATCCAGCACCGCTTCCAGTCCAAGGGCGAACTGCACGAGCACGCGGTCGGCAATCTGCTGATCGTCGCCCTGTGGGAGCAGCTCGGCGACCACGTCCAGGCTCTGGACCTGGTCGGGAAGCTGCTCGGCGCGCACGGCCGCGTGCTGCCCATGTCCGCGGTACCGCTTGAGCTCCAGGCCCTGGTCAAGGGGCACGACCCGCAGCGCCCGGACGAGGTCGACACGGTGCGCGGGCAGGCCACGGTGGCGCTCACCCCGGGTGAGGTGCAGTCCGTGCACCTCGTCCCGCACGACCCGCCGGCCGTCCCCGAAGCGGTCGCCGCCGTGCTCGACGCGGACTGGGTGGTGCTCGGCCCCGGCTCCTGGTTCTCCTCGGTGATCCCCCATCTGCTGGTGCCCGAGCTGCTCGACGCGCTCATCGAGACGAAGGCCCGCAGGGTGCTCTCGCTCAACCTCGCGCCGCAACCCGGTGAAACCGATGGGTTCTCTCCGCAGCGTCATTTGGAGGTTTTGGCCCGACACGCCCCTAAACTCGCCCTGGACGTGGTGCTGGCCGACGACGCCGCCGTGCCCGACCGTGAGTCACTCACCGATGCCGCCAAGCGGCTCGGCGCCACGGTCGAGCTGGCGCCGGTGGCCAGGCACGATGGCACTCCGAGGCACGATCCGGAGCTCCTGGCCACCGCGTACGACCGTATTTTTCGGATGCATGGAAGGATCGGCCCATGGCGATGACGGCAGCGGTGAAGGACGAGATCTCCCGGCTTCCCGTCACCCGGACCTGCTGCAGAAAGGCAGAGGTCTCGGCCATCCTGCGGTTCGCGGGCGGCCTTCACCTGGTGAGCGGCCGCATCGTGATCGAGGCGGAGCTGGACACGGCGATGGCCGCGCGGCGGCTGAAGCGGGACATTCTTGAGATCTTCGGGCACAGCTCGGAGCTGATCGTGATGGCCCCCGGCGGGCTGCGGCGCGGCTCGCGTTACGTCGTACGGGTGGTCGCGGGCGGCGATCAGCTGGCCCGCCAGACGGGCCTCGTGGACGGCCGTGGGCGCCCCATCAGGGGCCTGCCGCCACAGGTGGTCTCGGGGGCCACCTGTGACGCCGAGGCCGCGTGGCGCGGGGCGTTCCTCGCGCACGGCTCGCTGACCGAGCCGGGCCGCTCCTCGTCCCTTGAGGTCACCTGCCCGGGCCCGGAGGCCGCGCTCGCCCTGGTCGGCGCCGCGCGCAGGCTGCAGATCGCCGCCAAGGCCCGTGAGGTGCGCGGAGTGGACCGCGTCGTCGTCCGGGACGGTGACGCGATCGGCGCCCTGCTCACCCGGCTCGGCGCCCATGAGTCGGTGCTCGCCTGGGAGGAGCGGCGGATGCGCCGCGAGGTGCGCGCCACCGCCAACCGCCTGGCCAACTTCGACGACGCCAATCTGCGCCGCTCGGCCCGCGCGGCCGTCGCCGCGGGCGCCCGTGTGCAGCGCGCCCTGGAGATCCTCGGCGACGAGGTCCCCGAACACCTCGCGGCGGCCGGACGGCTGCGCATGGAGCACAAGCAGGCTTCCCTGGAGGAGCTGGGCGCGCTCGCCGACCCGGCGCTGACGAAGGACGCGGTCGCGGGCCGTATCCGCCGGCTGCTCGCCATGGCGGACAAGCGGGCCCAGGACCTGGGGATTCCGGGTACGGAGTCCAACTTGAGCGAGGAGCTCGCCGACAACATGGCGGTCTGACCGCTGCCGTACGTGACGTAAGCCGCCGGAGCCGTGAGGCACCGGCGGCTTTTCAGCGCCTCCGTACGCCATCCCGCACAGCACCCCTCACGCCATATTGACATGATCATGAAGTGTCACGAGCCTGGCGTTCGCGCACAAATGTGCCGGACAACCGCAAGGGGGGCTCATGAGACGAAGAGCGAGATCCAAAAGATCCAGAGCTGGTTTCAGGTCCGTCGTCGCCGCGGGCGCGCTGCTCGTCGGCGGCCTCGTCGCCGTGCCGCACGCCCAGGCCGACAGCGGCGCGAAGGCCCCGGCCGCCGATGACCCGGCGGCCGTGAAGGTCTACGAGGCCGAGATCACCGAGAAGCAGATCCCGATCCTCGTCAAGGCCGGCCAGGACGCCCACGAGTTCGCGGGGCAGACCCGCGAGCGCGGCACCGCCCGCGTCGAGGTCTACCTGACCGAGGCGCAGGCCAAGGGCGTCGAGAGCGAGGGCGTCGAACTGACCGAGCAGAAGGTCTCGGCCAGTACGCAGCAGAAGCTCAAGGCCGCGGGGGACGGCGTGTTCCGGCCGTACAGCGGCAAGGGCGGCCTCAAGGAGGAGATCGTCAAGACCGGTCAGGCCCATCCGGGCCTCACCAAGGTCGTCTCCATCGGCAAGTCGCTCGGGGGCCAGGACATCCTCGCCCTGAAGCTCTCCAAGGGCGCGAGCAAGTCCAAGGACGGCTCCAAGCCCTCCACGCTCTACCTGTCCAACCAGCACGCGCGCGAGTGGATCACCCCCGAGATGACCCGCCGCCTGATGCACCACTACCTGGACAACTACGGCAAGGACAAGCAGATCACCAAGCTCGTGGACTCCACGGAGCTGTGGTTCGTGATCTCCGCCAACCCCGACGGCTACGACTTCACGCACGCGGCCGACGGCGAACGCCAGTGGCGCAAGAACCTCCGCGACATCGACGGCGACGGCAAGATCGCGGCGGGCGACGGCGTCGACCTCAACCGCAACTTCGCCTACAAGTGGGGCTACGACAACGAGGGTTCGTCCCCGGCGCCCTCCTCGGAGACCTACCGCGGCACGGGCCCCCTGTCCGAGCCCGAGACCAAGGCACTCGACCGCTTCCAAAAGCGCATCGGCTTCGAGTACGGCATCAACTACCACTCGGCGGCCGAACTGATCCTCTACGGAGTGGGCTGGCAGGTCGCCACGCCCACCCCCGACGACGTGCTCTACAAGGCGCTCGCGGGCACCCCGGAGAAGCCCGCGATCCCCGGCTACCACCCGCAGGTCGCCTCGGAGCTCTACACCACCAACGGCGAGTCGGACGGCCACGCGGCCAACATCAACGGCATGTCGATGTTCACCCCGGAGATGTCCACCTGCCAGACCGTCTCCAACATCGACCCGAACGACCCCTGGAAGCCCGAGGACTGCGCCTCCATCTTCACCTTCCCGGACGACGAGAAGCTGATCCAGGACGAGTTCGCCAAGAACGTCCCGTACGCGCTCGCCGTGGCCGAGACCGCACTCCACCCCGACCAGCCGGTCTCCGTCACCGGTATCGAGGCCCCCGACTTCACGCCGGACGTCTTCAAGGACTCGTACGCACGCGGCGGTGACCAGGAAGTCGCCGTCACCGCCCGCAAGTCGGTGCGCGACAAGGAGCTCAACTACCGGATCAACGGCGGCCGTACGCAGGACGAGGACCTCAAGGCCTGGAAGGGCGGCGAGACGTACGGCGGTGAGGACAACCTCCACTTCGACCAGTACCGCGCCGAGGTCGAGGACGCGCGCGCGGGCGACAAGGTCGAGGTGTGGTTCACCGGCCGCACCAAGAAGGGCCGCTCGGAGAGCCCGCACTTCACGTACACCGTCACCGAACGGGCCAAGGCGAACACCCTCGTCGTCGCCGAGGAAGGCGCCCCCGCGACACAGGCCCAGAAGTACGTCGACGCCCTGAAGGCCAACGGCCGCTCCGCCGTGGTCTGGGACGTCGCCAAGCAAGGCGCCCCGCACCCGCTCGGCGTCCTGTCGCACTTCTCCGCGGTCGTGCACTACACCGGCGACCCGGTGCCGGGCGCGGCCACCCAACTCGCCATACGCGCCTACCTCAACGAGGGCGGCAAGCTGATCGAGTCCGGTGAGCGCACCGGTTCGAACGTGGACCTCGGGGACGCGCTGAGCGACGACTTCGCGCAGTACTACCTCGGCGCGTACGAACGCCTCTCCGCACCCGGCGCCACCAGCTTCGCCGGCAGCGGCGCGCTCGACGGCGTGAAGACGCCACTCGCAGCCGCCGAAGCCAACCCCCTGGACAAGGCGGGCCGTTACACCGTCACGTCCGACAGCCTGCCCGCCGACAAGTTCCCGCAGTTCAAGAGCGCGGCGGCAGGCAGCTACCCGGGGCTCGCCAACCCGTACGCCCCCTTCGAGGGCCAGGGCATGGCATCGGCGTCCCACGCCGACCAGGACTGGAAGCGGCTGACCCGCACCATCGACCTGACCGGGGTCTCGGCCGCGGACAAGCCGGAGCTGCGGTTCGCCCTCAACTGGAACCTGGAGACCGGCTACGACCACGGCGTGCTCGAGGCGCACACCACCGGCAACGACGACTGGACCACGCTCCCGGACACGAACGGGAACTCGTCCCAGACCGTGCCGACCGAGTGCGAGGCCGGATTCTTCCTCAACGGGCACCCGTTCCTGCGCCACTACCTGACGCAGTCGGCGACCGGCTGCACGGCGTCCGGCACCAGTGGGGCCTGGAACAGCTTCACCGGGTCCTCCAGCGGATGGAAGCCCGTCTCCTTCGACCTGAGCGCCTACGCGGGCAAGACGGTCGAGGTGTCGCTCAGCTCCATCACCGACCCCTCCAGCGGGGGCCGCGGACTGTTTGCCGACAACGCCCAGCTCGTGATAGGGGGCAACGCCACGCAGACCGAGGGATTCGAGGCCTCGCTGGGCACCTGGAGCGTCGCTCCGGCGCCTCCCGGAAGCCCCAACATCACGGGTGACTGGGCCCGTACGGGAGAGCTCTACAGGCCCTACGCGGCCGTCACAGCGCGTGACAGCGTGCTGCTCGGCTTCGGGTTCGAGCACGTACCCGGAAACGCCGAACGGGCCGCTCTTATGGGCGCATCCCTTGCACATCTGCGCCGCTGACGCTGCGTAATCAGGACCGTGATTCCGGTGGCTCGTACTTCCTACTGGGGGGTACGGGCCACCGTGCCGCTCGGGCCCCCTGTCGATGTCACCCAAAGGCCATCAGAGAGGTAGGGTCGGAGGCGGTCGGGGACATCCCATACAACTCGCCGGCGTCTGAAACCGGCGTACCAACGAGGAGATCGGTTCGTGACGATCCGCGTAGGCATCAACGGCTTCGGCCGCATCGGGCGCAACTACTTCCGGGCGCTGCTTGAGCAGGGTGCGGACATCGAGATCGTGGCTGTCAACGACCTGGGTGACACCGCGACTACGGCGCACCTCCTGAAGTACGACACCATCCTGGGCCGCCTCAAGGCCGAGGTGTCGCACACCGAGGACACCATCACGGTCGACGGCCACACCATCAAGGTGCTGTCCGAGCGCAACCCCGCCGACATCCCGTGGGGCAAGCTCGGCGTCGACATCGTGATCGAGTCGACCGGCATCTTCACCAAGAAGGCCGATGCCGAGAAGCACATCGCCGGTGGCGCCAAGAAGGTCCTCATCTCGGCTCCGGCCAAGGACGAGGACATCACCATCGTGATGGGCGTCAACCAGGACAAGTACGACGCGGCCAACCACCACGTCATCTCGAACGCGTCCTGCACCACCAACTGTGTGGCGCCGATGGCGAAGGTTCTCGACGAGAACTTCGGCATCGTCAAGGGCCTGATGACGACGGTCCACGCGTACACCAACGACCAGCGCATCCTGGACTTCCCGCACTCGGACCTGCGCCGCGCCCGCGCCGCAGCCGAGAACATCATTCCGACCACGACCGGTGCCGCCAAGGCGACCGCTCTGGTCCTTCCGCAGCTCAAGGGCAAGCTCGACGGCATCGCGATGCGCGTTCCGGTCCCGACCGGTTCCGCCACCGACCTCGTTGTCGACCTGCAGCGCGAGGTCACCAAGGACGAGGTCAACGCCGCGTTCAAGAAGGCCTCCGACGACGGCGCCCTCAAGGGCTTCCTCACCTACACCGAGGACCCGATCGTGTCGTCCGACATCGTCGGCGACCCGGCTTCCTGCACCTTCGACTCCTCCCTGACCATGGTCCAGGAGGGCAAGACGGTGAAGATCCTCGGCTGGTACGACAACGAGTGGGGCTACTCCAACCGCCTCGTCGACCTCACGGTCTTCGTCGGCGGCCAGCTCTGATCATCAGAGCAGGCACCTCGATGTGAGCACAGGGTCCGGACCGCGCAATACTGCGTGGTCCGGGCCTTGTTGCACGTCAGCCCTCTAAAGGAGTCCTGAGTCCAGCCATGAAGACGATCGACGAACTTCTCGCCGAAGGGGTCGAAGGCAAGCGGGTCTTCGTCCGCGCCGACCTCAATGTGCCGCTCGCCGACGGCACCATCACCGACGACGGCCGCATCCGCGCCGTCCTGCCGACCGTCACCAAGCTCGCCGAAGCGGGCGCCAAGGTGATCGTCGCCTCGCACCTCGGCCGCCCCAAGGGCGCCCCGGACCCGCAGTTCTCGCTGTCCCCCGCCGCCGAGCGCCTCGGTGAACTCCTCGGCAAGCCCGTGGCCTTCGCCCAGGACACCGTCGGCCCCGCCGCGCACGGCGCGGTCGACGGCCTGGAGTCCGGCCAGGTCGCCGTCATCGAGAACCTCCGCTTCAACGCGGGCGAGACGTCCAAGGACGACACCGAGCGCGGCGAGTTCGCCGACAAGCTCGCCGCCCTCGCGGATGTCTACGTAGGCGACGGTTTCGGGGCCGTGCACCGCAAGCACGCCTCCGTGTTCGACCTTCCGGCGCGCCTGCCGCACTACGCGGGCTACCTCATCGCCACTGAGGTCGGCGTCCTGAAGAAGCTCACCGAGGACGTCAAGCGTCCGTACGTCGTCGCGCTCGGCGGGGCCAAGGTCTCCGACAAGCTGGACGTCATCGACCAGCTGCTCGGCAAGGCCGACCGCCTCCTGATCGGCGGCGGCATGGCGTACACCTTCCTCAAGGCCCAGGGCCACGAGGTCGGCATCTCCCTCCTCCAGGAGGACCAGGTTCCGAAGGTCAAGGAGTACATCAAGCGCGCGCAGGACAACGGCGTCGAGCTGGTCCTCCCCGTCGACGTGCTGGTCTCCACCGAGTTCCCGGACCTGAAGACCAAGGCCCCGGCCAACCCCACCACGGTCGCCGCGGACGCCATCCCGGCCGACCAGGAGGGTCTCGACATCGGACCCGAGACCCGTAAGCTCTACGCCTCGAAGCTCGCCGACGCGGCCACCGTCTTCTGGAACGGCCCGATGGGCGTCTTCGAGCACCCGGACTACGCCGAGGGCACCAAGGCGGTCGCCCAGGCTCTCCTCGACTCCCCGGCCTTCACGGTCGTCGGCGGTGGCGACTCCGCCGCGGCCGTCCGGACCCTGGGCTTCGACGAGACCGCATTCGGCCACATTTCCACCGGCGGCGGCGCCTCCCTCGAATACCTCGAGGGCAAGACGCTCCCCGGCCTCGCCGCACTGGAGAACTGACACCTGATGACTACGCGTACCCCGCTGATGGCGGGCAACTGGAAGATGAACCTCAACCACCTCGAGGCCATCGCCCACGTCCAGAAGCTCGCCTTCGCCCTGGCCGACAAGGACTACGAGGCCGTCGAGGTCGCCGTCCTGCCCCCCTTCACCGACCTGCGCTCGGTGCAGACCCTGGTCGACGGCGACAAGCTCAAGATCAAGTACGGCGCCCAGGACATCTCGGCGCACGACACCGGTGCCTACACCGGCGAGATCTCGGGCCCGATGCTCTCCAAGCTGAAGTGCACGTATGTGGCCGTGGGCCACTCCGAGCGCCGTCAGTACCACGACGAGAGCGACGAGATCTGCAACGCCAAGGTGAAGGCCGCCTACCGGCACGGCCTGACCCCGATCCTCTGCATCGGCGAGGGCCTCGACATCCGTGAGGCCGGCCAGCAGATCCAGTACACCCTGGCCCAGCTCGACGGCGGCCTGAAGGACCTGCCTGCCGAGCAGGCCGAGTCCATCGTCATCGCCTACGAGCCGGTGTGGGCCATCGGCACCGGCAAGGTCGCGACCCCCGAGGACGCCCAGGAGGTCTGCGGCGCGATCCGTGGCCGCCTCGCCGAGCTGTACTCGCAGGAGCTCGCCGACAAGGTGCGCATCCAGTACGGCGGCTCCGTGAAGTCCGGCAACGTGGCCGCGATCATGGCGCAGCCCGACGTCGACGGCGCCCTCGTGGGCGGCGCGGCGCTCGACCCGGACGAGTTCGTCAAGATCGTCCGCTTCCGCGACCAGTGAGTATGCGGTAGCGCCGATACGTCGTACCCTTGCGGGGGCCGGGCGGCTTCGCATCGCGAGGCATCCGGCCCCCGTCGTCGATACAGAGCCGATTCAGATCCGAGGAAGTTGGTCCAGCCGTGGTTATGGGGTTCTCGATCGCCCTCATCGCGTTCAGCCTGCTGATGATGCTCCTTGTGCTGATGCACAAGGGCAAGGGCGGCGGTCTCTCCGACATGTTCGGTGGCGGCATGCAGTCCTCCGTCGGCGGCTCGTCGGTCGCCGAGCGCAACCTCGACCGCATCACTGTCGTGGTCGGTCTTCTCTGGTTCGCGTGCATTGTCGTGCTCGGCCTGTTGATGAAGGTGAACAACTGACCGCGAAAGCGGCTTGATTGCTACCTTGCGAAAGCTTCGCTTAAAGCCCCATGTACGGTGCGCGCCGCACGGCGCGGATTATCATGGGGCTTGCGTCTCTGGGTGGGGTGTAACTCCAAACACTGGACGCGCGTTGGGCCTTACGTAGACTGAGGCGCCCGCAGCAGCACCATCACGCAGGGAGTTACGACCGTGGCAAGTGGCAACGCGATCCGAGGAAGTCGGGTCGGGGCGGGGCCGATGGGCGAGGCCGAGCGCGGTGAGTCCGCGCCGCGACTGCGCATCTCCTTCTGGTGCTCCAACGGGCACGAGACGCAGCCCAGCTTCGCCAGCGACGCGCAGGTTCCCGATACTTGGGACTGCCCCCGCTGCGGCTTCCCAGCAGGTCAGGACCGGGACAATCCGCCGGACCCGCCCCGCACCGAGCCGTACAAAACGCACCTGGCGTATGTACGTGAGCGGCGCAGTGACGCGGACGGCGAGGCGATTCTCGCGGAGGCGCTGGCAAAACTGCGGGGCGAGATCTAGAGCGTGAGAAGGGCCGGGCATCAGTGGATGTCCGGCCGCTGTGTTTTTCATGTGGCGTTTACTGGCACGTGTGCGGACAGACAGCTTCAGAGATCTCATATCGGGCCCTGATCAATTAGGTTGGAACGTGCAGCGGGGCAAGGTACGTACACAGGTACGAGAGAAGGCTGAAGTCCGAGATGAACGCAGAAAGCCGCGCCAGGCTCAACCAGACGCCCGAATGGGCGGCGCTCAGCAAGCACCGGGAGCAGCTGGGGGAGGTGCAGCTGCGTGATCTTTTCGCCAAGGACCCGGCGCGCGGCACGCAGTACACGCTCCAGGTCGGCGACCTGCACGTCGACCACTCCAAGCACCTCGTCACGGACGAGACGCTGACGCTCCTGCGCGAGCTTGCCGCGGCCACCGATGTCTTCGGCCTGCGGGACGCCATGTTCCGCGGCGAGAAGATCAACACCACCGAGGACCGTGCCGTCCTGCACACGGCGCTGCGCGCCCCGCGGGACGCCGTGATCGAGGTCGACGGCGAGAACGTCGTGCCGGCCGTCCACGCCGTGCTCGACAAGATGGCCGCCTTCGCGGACAAGGTCCGCTCCGGCGAGTGGACCGGCCACACCGGCAAGCGCATCAAGAACATCGTGAACGTCGGCATCGGCGGCTCCGACCTCGGGCCCGCCATGGCGTACGAGGCACTGCGCTCCTTCACCGACCGCGACCTCACCGTGCGCTTCGTGTCGAACGTCGACGGCGCCGACCTGCACGAGGCCGTGCGGGACCTGGACCCGGCCGAGACGCTGTTCATCATCGCCTCGAAGACGTTCACCACGATCGAGACGATCACGAACGCGACCTCCGCCCGCGACTGGCTCCTGACCGGCCTGCGCGCCGACCAGAGCGCCGTCGCCAAGCACTTCGTGGCCCTGTCGACGAACGGCGGGAAGGTCTCCGACTTCGGCATCGACACGGCCAACATGTTCGAGTTCTGGGACTGGGTCGGCGGCCGCTACTCGTACGACTCGGCGATCGGCCTCTCGCTGATGATCGCGATCGGCCCTGACGCCTTCCGCGAGATGCTGGCCGGCTTCCACCTCGTCGACGAGCACTTCCGCACCGCGCCCGCCGAGTCGAACGTGCCGCTGCTGCTCGGCCTGTTGGGCATCTGGTACGGAAACTTCCACGACGCCCAGTCGCACGCGGTCCTGCCGTACTCGCATTACCTCTCCAAGTTCACCGCCTACCTCCAGCAGCTGGACATGGAGTCCAACGGCAAGTCGGTGGGCCGTGACGGCGAGCCGGTCGACTGGCAGACGGGACCGGTCGTCTGGGGCACGCCCGGCACGAACGGCCAGCACGCGTACTACCAACTCATCCACCAGGGCACGAAGTTGATCCCGGCCGACTTCATCGGCTTCGCCGAGCCCGTCGCCGATCTGCTGCCAGGTCTTGTCGCCCAGCACGATCTCCTGATGGCCAACTTCTTCGCGCAGACGCAGGCGTTGGCCTTCGGCAAGACGCCCGACGAGGTGCGTGCCGAGGGCGTGCCCGAGGAGCTGGTCCCGCACAAGACGTTCAAGGGCAACCACCCGACGACGACGATCCTCGCCAAGGAGCTGACGCCGTCGGTTCTCGGTCAGCTCATCGCGCTCTACGAACACAAGGTGTTCGTGCAGGGCGCCGTGTGGAACATCGACTCGTTCGACCAGTGGGGCGTCGAGCTCGGCAAGGTACTCGCCAAGCGCATCGAGCCCGCCCTGACCGAAGGCGCGGACGTACCGGACCTCGATGGTTCGACGACGGCGCTCGTCGCCAAGTACCGGGACCTGCGCGGGCGTTGAGCCGCTGAAAGCGGTACGGCCCGGCCCGCCTCCGAGGAGGCGGGCCGGGCCGTACCGCTGTGGAGAGAACCGCTCAGGGAGAAGCCGGCGGATACAGATCGCGCGGCAGCTGCGAGGCCGCCGCGGCGTCGAGCAGCCACAGCGTCCGCGACCTGCCGTACGCGCCCGCGGCAGGCGCCTGGATCTCGCCCGCGCCCGACAGGGCGATCGCCGCGGCGTTCGCCTTGTCCTCGCCAGCCGCGAGCAGCCACACCTCACGGGCCGAGCGGATCGCCTGGAGCGTGAGCGTGATGCGGACGGGCGGGGGCTTGGGCGCGCCGTGCACGCCGACCACCGTCCGCTCGGTCTCGCGGACCGCGGGCAACTCCGGGAAGAGCGACGCGACATGGGTGTCCGGGCCGACGCCCAGCATCAGTACGTCGAACGTCGGCACCGGACCGTGGTCCTCGGGCCCCGCGGCCGCGGTGAGCTCGGCGGCGTACATCCCGGCCGCCGCGTCCACCTCGTACGCGCCGTCCGACGCGGGCATCGGATGCACCCGGGCCGGGTTGAGCGGCACCGAGTCGAGCAGTGCTTCCTTGGCCTGGGTGTAGTTGCGCTCCGGGTCGCCGTCCGGCAGGAAGCGCTCGTCGCCCCACCACAGGTCCAGGCGCGACCAGTCGATCGCGTCCTTCGCCGGGGAGGAACTGAGCGCCGCCAGAAGGCCGTTGCCGTTGCGGCCGCCGGTGAGGACCACCGACGCGTAGCCGCGGGCGGCCTGCGCGTCGACGATCTTCGTGATGAGGCGGGCCGCTGCGGCCTGCGCCATCAGCTCCTTGTCACGGTGCACCACCAGCTGCGGGGCCGCGCTCATTTCGTCGCCGCCTTCTTGGCCGGGGCCTTCTTCGCGGGAGCGGTCTTCTTCGCCGCCTCCGCGGGCTCCTCCACCGCCGGAACGGTGGTCTCCTCGCCGTACTCGCCCAGGCGGTCCACGCCGAACCTCAGCGCGGACGCGTAGGTGTCGTCCGGGTCGAGACGCCGCAGCTCCTCGGCGATCAGCTCGGCCGTCTCGCGGCGCTTGAGCGCCACCGCACGGTCGGGCTGCCCCTGCATGGAGAGCGTCGCGAGCGAGCCGTCGGCGCGGCCGAGCACGATGGGACCGCAGTCGGTGTCCATGCGCACGCCGGTCAGGCCGGGGCCCGAGGAGAGCGAGCGCTTCACGGGGACGTCGAGCCGGTCCGCGAGCCACATGGCGAGCAGCTCGCAGCTCGGGTTGAACTCCTCGCCCTCCACCTCGACCGCCGTCACCTTGCAGGTGATCTGGTCGAGCGCCGCCGCGAGCATCGAGCGCCACGGGGTGATCCGGGTCCAGGCCAGGTCCGTGTCACCGGGGCTGTAGGCGTCGGCGCGCGCGGTCAGCTCGTGGATCGGCTGCTCGGCGGCGTACGTGTCCGTGACGCGGCGCTGGGCGAGCGCGCCAAGGGGGTCCTTGGCCGGGTTGAGCGGCGCGTTGACCGGCCACCACACGACCACGGGGGCGTCGGGAAGCAGCAGCGGCAGGACGACCGACTGGGCGTGGTTGATGACCTCGCCGTACAGCCTCAGGATCACCGTCTCGCCGGTGCCCGCGTCCGCGCCGACCCGTACCTCGGCGTCGAGGCGCGAGGTGGTGCGGTCGCGGGGCGAGCGCGCGGCGCGCTTGATGACGACCAGGGTGCGCGAGGGGTGTTCGCGGGACGCTTCGTTGGCGGCCTTCAGGGCGTCGTAGGCGTTCTCCTCGTCGGTGACGATGACGAGGGTGAGCACCATGCCGACGGCTGGGGTGCCGATGGCCCTGCGGCCCTTCACGAGCGCTTTGTTGATCTTGCTGGACGTGGTGTCCGTCAGGTCGATCCTCATGGGCGACGCCAGCTCCGTCCGTCTCGTGCGAGCATTTCGTCCGCCTCGGACGGGCCCCAGGTCCCGGACGAATACTGCGCGGGCTTGCCGTGCTTGTCCCAGTACTCCTCGATCGGGTCGAGGATGTTCCAGGAGAGCTCGACCTCCTCCGTGCGCGGGAAGAGGTTGGCGTCGCCGAGCAGGACGTCCAGGATCAGGCGCTCGTACGCCTCCGGGCTGGACTCGGTGAAGGACTCGCCGTACGCGAAGTCCATCGACACGTCGCGGATCTCCATCGAGGTGCCTGGCACCTTCGAGCCGAACCGGACCGTGATGCCCTCGTCGGGCTGAACGCGGATGACGATCGCGTTCTGACCCAGTTCCTCCGTCGCCGTGTGGTCGAAGGGGGAGTGGGGCGCGCGCTGGAAGACGACCGCGATCTCCGTGACGCGGCGGCCCAGGCGCTTGCCCGTACGAAGGTAGAAGGGGACGCCCGCCCAGCGGCGGTTGTCCACCTCCAGCTTGATGGCCGCGTAGGTGTCGGTCTTCGACTTGGGGTCGATGCCGTCTTCCTGGAGGTAGCCGACGGCCTTCTCGCCGCCCTGCCACCCCGCGGCGTACTGACCGCGGACCGTGCTGGAGCCGAGGTCCTTGGGCAGCCGCACGGCGCCGAGGACCTTCGCCTTCTCGGCGACAAGCGCGTTCGCGTCGAAGGAGGCGGGCTCCTCCATCGCGGTCAGCGCCATCAGCTGGAGCAGGTGGTTCTGGATGACGTCACGGGCGGCGCCGATGCCGTCGTAGTAGCCGGCGCGGCCGCCGATGCCGATGTCCTCGGCCATCGTGATCTGGATGTGGTCCACGTACGACCGGTTCCAGATCGGCTCGAACATCTGGTTGGCGAAGCGGAGCGCCAGGATGTTCTGGACGGTCTCCTTGCCGAGGTAGTGGTCGATCCGGAACACCTGGTCCGGGGCGAACACCTCGTGCACGATCGAGTTGAGTTCCTTGGCCGACGCCAGGTCGTGCCCGAAGGGCTTCTCGATGACGCCGCGGCGCCAGGCCCCCTCGGGGGCGTCCGCGAGCCCGTGCTTCTTGAGCTGCTGGACGACCTGCGGGAAGAACTTCGGGGGCACCGACAGGTAGAAGGCGAAGTTGCCGCCCGTGCCCTGCGCCTTGTCGAGGTCCTGCATGGTGGCCTTGAGCTGCTCGAAGGCGTCGTCGTCGTCGAAGTTGCCCTGGACGAAGCGCATCCCCTGGATGAGCTGCTGCCAGACCTCCTCGCGGAACGGCGTACGCGAGTGCTCCTTGACCGCGTCATGGACGACCTGGGCGAAGTCCTCGTCCTCCCAGTCGCGGCGCGCGAAGCCGATGAGCGAGAAGCCCGGCGGCAGCAGGCCTCGGTTGGCGAGGTCATAGACAGCGGGCATCAGCTTTTTACGGGACAAATCGCCCGTGACGCCAAAGATGACCAGGCCCGACGGCCCCGCGATACGCGGGAGCCGTCGGTCTGCGGCGTCACGCAGCGGATTGCTGCTTGACAAGATGGTCAGCCCTCCGAAGGGGTGAGGCGCTTGAGCTCCGCCTCGGTGGACTTGAGCAGGTCGTTCCAGGACGCCGCGAACTTCTCGACGCCTTCGACCTCGAGCAGCTGCACCACGTCGTCGTAGCTGATGCCGAGCTTCTCGACGGCCTCGATCTCGCCACGCGCGGTGTCGTAGGTACCGGCGACGGTGTTGCCGGTGATCTGACCGTGGTCGGCGGTGGCCTCCAGGGTCGCCTCCGGCATCGTGTTCACCGTGTTCGGCGCGACCAGGTCGTCGACGTACAGGGTGTCCTTGTACGCCGGGTCCTTGACGCCGGTCGAGGCCCACAGCGGACGCTGCTTGTTGGCCTGCGCCTTGTCGAGCGCGGCCCAGCGGTCGGACGAGAAGACGTCTTCGTACGCCTCGTACGCCAGGCGGGCGTTGGCGAGCGCGGCCTTGCCCTTGACGGCCTTGGCCTCGTCGGTGCCGAGGGTGTCGAGGCGCTTGTCGATCTCGGTGTCCACGCGGGACACGAAGAAGGACGCCACCGAGTGGATCTTGGAGAGGTCCAGGCCGGCGGCCTTCGCCTTCTCCAGGCCCGCCAGGTACGCGTCCATGACCTCGCGGTAGCGCTCGAGGGAGAAGATCAGCGTCACGTTCACGCTGATGCCCTTGCCGATGACCTCGGTGATCGCGGGCAGGCCCGCCTTCGTCGCCGGGATCTTGATGAGCGTGTTCGGGCGGTCCACCAGCCAGGCGAGCTGCTTGGCCTCGGCGACCGTCGCCTCGGTGTTGTGCGCCAGGCGCGGGTCGACCTCGATCGACACACGGCCGTCCTGGCCGCCCGTCGCGTCGAAGACCGGGCGCAGGATGTCGGCGGCGTCACGGACGTCCGCCGTCGTGATCATGCGGATGGCCTCTTCGACGGTGACCTTGCGGGCGGCGAGGTCGGCGAGCTGCTGCTCGTAACCGTCACCGCTGCTGATCGCCTTCTGGAAGATCGACGGGTTCGTGGTGACACCCACCACGTGGCTCTGGTCGATCAGTTCGGCGAGGTTGCCGGACGTGATCCGCTTGCGCGACAGGTCGTCCAGCCAGATCGCGACGCCTTCGTCGGAGAGGCGCTTGAGTGCGTCTGTCATGGGGATTACATCTCCTACTTCGTCGTATATCGGCGTCAGCGCTGGGCGGCGTCGATCGATTCCCGCGCGGCGGAGGCCACCGCGTCGGCAGTGAACCCGAACTCACGGAACAGCACCTTGCCGTCCGCGGAAGCACCGAAGTGCTCCAGCGAAACGATGCGTCCCGCGTCACCCACGAAGCGGTGCCAGGTCAGGCCGATGCCCGCCTCGACCGCCACGCGCGCCTTCACGGACGGCGGCAGAACGCTGTCGCGGTACCCCTGGTCCTGCGCCTCGAACCATTCGACGCACGGCATCGAGACGACGCGCGTCGGAACGCCCGCGGCCTGGAGCTGCTCGCGCGCCTCGACGGCGAGCTGCACCTCGGAGCCGGTGCCGATGAGGACGACCTCGGGAGCTGTGCTCTGCCCAGAGGGCCCTTCGGCTTCGAACAGGACGTAGCCACCCTTGACCGCGCCCTCGGTGACCTCGCGGTCGTACGTCGGCACGCCCTGACGGGTCAGCGCGAGGCCGTGCGGGGCGCCCTTGCCGAACTCCTTGGTGTAGCGCTTGAGGATCTCGCGCCAGACGACCGCGGTCTCGTTCGCGTCCGCCGGGCGGACCACGTTCAGGCCCGGGATGGCGCGCAGCGAGGCCAGGTGCTCGACCGGCTGGTGCGTCGGGCCGTCCTCGCCGAGACCGATGGAGTCGTGCGTCCACACGTACGTCACCGGGAGGTGCATCAGGGCGGAGAGACGGACGGCGTTGCGCATGTAGTCGGAGAACACCAGGAAGGTGCCGCCGAAGATGCGGGTGTTGCCGTGCAGCGCGATGCCGTTCATCTCCGCGGCCATGGAGTGCTCGCGGATGCCGAAGTGGATCGTGCGGCCGTACGGGTCGGCCTCCGGCAGCGGGTTGCCCACGGGGAGGAACGACGACGTCTTGTCGATCGTGGTGTTGTTCGAGCCCGCGAGGTCGGCGGAGCCGCCCCACAGCTCGGGGATCACCGCGCCGAGCGCCTGGAGGACCTTGCCGGACGCGGCACGCGTCGCGACACCCTTGCCCGCCTCGAAGACCGGGAGCTTCTCCTCCCAGCCCTGCGGGAGCTCGCCCGCGGCGACGCGGTCGAACTCGGCGGCGCGCTCGGGCTGGGCGGTGCGCCAGGCGGCGAAGCCCTTCTCCCACTCGGCCTTGGCGTCACGGCCGCGGTCGAGCGCCTCGCGGGCGTGCGCGAGGACCTCGTCGGCGACCTCGAAGCTCTGCTCCGGGTCGAAGCCGAGGACACGCTTGGTGGCCGCGACCTCTTCGTCGCCGAGCGCCGAGCCGTGCGCGGCCTCGGTGTTCTGCGCGTTCGGCGCGGGCCAGGCGATGATCGAGCGCATCGCGATGAAGGAGGGGCGCTCCGTCTCCGCCTTGGCGGCCAGGATCGCCTTGTAGAGGGCGGCCGGGTCGAGGTCGCCGTTCTCCTTGGGCTCCACGCGCTGGACGTGCCAGCCGTAGGCCTCGTACCGCTTCATGGTGTCTTCGGAGACCGCGGTCTCGGTGTCGCCCTCGATGGAGATGTGGTTGTCGTCCCACAGCAGTACGAGGTTGCCGAGCTTCTGGTGCCCCGCCAGCGAGGACGCCTCGCCGGAGATGCCCTCCTGGAGACAGCCGTCACCGGCGATCGCGAAGATGTGGTGGTCGAACGGCGACTCGCCGGCAGCGGTCTCCGGGTCGAACAGGCCACGCTCGTAACGGGCGGCCATCGCCATGCCCACGGCGTTCGCGACGCCCTGGCCGAGGGGGCCCGTCGTCGTCTCCACGCCCGTGGTGTGCCCGTACTCCGGGTGGCCGGGGGTCTTGGAACCCCAGGTGCGGAAGGCCTTCAGGTCATCGAGCTCCAGGCCGAAGCCGGCCAGGTAGAGCTGGATGTAGAGGGTCAGGGACGAGTGGCCCGCGGAAAGAACGAACCGGTCACGCCCGGTCCAGTCGGCGTCCGCGGGGTCGTGCCGCATCACCTTCTGGAAGAGGGTGTACGCGGCAGGCGCGAGGCTCATGGCCGTACCCGGATGGCCGTTGCCGACCTTCTGTACGGAGTCCATGGCCAGGACGCGGGCAGTATCAACAGCCCGCTGGTCCAGTTCGGTCCACTCGAGGTCTGTGGTGGTCGGCTTGGTGCTCACCCTGAGTCAGGGCTCCTCTCCACATGTCGAATGCCGGCGATGTAGATCCCACCGGCCGATGTCGAGCCTACCGCTGTAAAGACGTGCATTTTTTCGAGTCATTCCAGACTGCCGGGGTGCGCCGGTATCCGCCTCCCGAAAGGGATCCACGGTGTTCACCATGTGATCTGGAAGCCGCTCATCTGGACTCTCAGAACGAGTGCCGCGCCGCTCATCTGAACGGATGTCGGGCCGTGTTTCGGGCGGCCCAACACGCCGCTCAACACGACCCCACCCCCGCGAAGGGCGAGGTATGGGCAACGTCTACAGTGGCGTGGTACGCGCGAGCCTTTACCGGATCTTCATGTCTGAACGTCCGACGCGGCTTGCTGGGAAGTCTCTGTCAGGGGTGTGCGTGACGGCCGTTGAATCCCGTCCAGCGGGAGCAATTGGGACGAGCTCTAGCCCAAGCCACCGGCCGCTCGGGGCCCGTGTCATGGCGTTCGTGGCGCTGACCAAGCCGCGAATCATCGAGCTCCTCCTGATCACCACCGTTCCGGTGATGTTCCTCGCCGAACAGGGGGTGCCAGACCTCTGGCTGGTCTTCGTGACCTGCCTCGGCGGCTACCTGTCGGCGGGGGGCGCCAACGCGCTCAACATGTACATCGACCGTGACATCGACGCCCTGATGGACCGTACGTCCCAGCGGCCCCTGGTCACGGGAATGGTCAGCCCGCGCGAGTGCCTCGTGTTCGGCATCGCGCTCGCGGTCGCCTCCACGCTGCTGTTCGGCCTCGCCGTCAACTGGCTGTCCGCCTGGCTCGCCCTGGGGGCCCTGCTCTTCTACGTGGTCATCTACACGATGATCCTGAAGCGCCGCACCTCGCAGAACATCGTCTGGGGCGGCATCGCGGGCTGCATGCCCGTCCTCATCGGCTGGTCCGCGGTCACGAACTCCCTGTCGTGGGCGCCGGTCATCCTCTTCCTCGTCATGTTCTTCTGGACGCCGCCGCACTACTGGCCGCTGTCCATGAAGGTCAAGGACGACTACGCGCGCGTGGGCGTGCCGATGCTGCCGGTCGTCGCGTCGAACAAAGTGGTCGCGCGTCAGATCGTTCTCTACAGCTGGGTGATGGTCGCCGTCTCGCTGCTGCTGCAGCCCCTTGGCTACACCGGCTGGTTCTACACCGCGGTGGCCTTCGTGACCGGTGGCTGGTGGCTGTGGGAGGCGCACGGTCTGCAGAACCGCGCCAAGGCGGAGGCCACGGGCGGCAAGCTCAAGGAGATGCGGCTCTTCCACTGGTCGATCACCTACGTCTCGCTGCTGTTCGTGGCGGTCGCGGTGGACCCCTTCCTTCGCTGAGTCTCAGGACTTCGCCGACGGGCGGGGCGCGTGGTGTCGAACACCACGCGCCCCGCCCGTCGCCAGTTGATCTACCCGTCGGTAGCATCCTGGCTATGGCAGACACGGCAGAGACGCAGCAGGTTGAGGACAGCAAGCAGGCCGCCCGCGCGGAGAAGAAGGCGGCCAAGCTGGCCAAGCAGATCGGTTCCTTCGCCCAGGCGCACGGCGGTGCCGAGGGGCAGGTCGCGTACATCGGGCACGAGGGCACCCGCATCGTCCTGGTCGGCGAGGACGGCGGCTGGGGCGACCTGGTGGCGCCCACCTACGCCATCGCGCAGAGCGCCGTCGAGAAGGCCGGGATCGCCGTCCACGAGGACTTCGACGGTGACTTCGCGGCCAAGGTGAAGACCGGCCCGTACGAGTGGTCGCGCATGGCGGGCATTCAGCTCGGCGGTCCGAGCAACGGCTGAGCGTCCCGCACGTCCCGCTGGGGACGGACTGGCCGAAAGCAACACCTGACGCCCGGGTCACCCGTTAGGACCGTAGGAGCACGGTCCGCCTACTGGGAGCCCGGATGATCGAAACGCCGTCCCTGGTGGACCAGTACTGCCACGGTGTGCTGCGTACGGAGCTGGGCCTCGGCACCTTCGAGGCCCACCTCGGCCGTGGCGAGGGCCCGCCCGCGCCCGGCACCACCTTCTTCGACACCCAGACCGGCTTCGCCGTACGCCGCTGGTGCCCGCCGCTGCTCGGCCTCGAACCGCACTGCCCGCCCGCCCGCTACCTCGCCCGGCGTCGCGACCTGGGCGTCCTGGAGTCGGGGCGGCGGCTGCTCCGGGGGAGCGGCATCACGACCTACCTCGTGGACACGGGGCTGCCCGGCGATCTGACGGGGCCCGGCGAGATGGCGTCCACCGGCGACGCCGACGCCCACGAGATCGTCCGCCTGGAATTACTGGCCGAACAGGTGGCCGACACCTCGGGCACCGTCGACTCGTTCCTCGCCAATCTCGCCGAGTCCGTGCACGCCGCCGCCGCGCACGCCGTCGCCTTCACCTCCGTCGCGGGCGTCCGGCGCAGTCTCGCCCTGGCCCCCGAACCGCCGGGACCCGGCGAGGTGCGGGGAGCGGCGGGCCGCTGGCTCGCCGGGCGGCAGGTGGGCGGGGCGCTCCAGGACCCCGTCCTGCTCAGGCATCTGCTGTGGATCGCCGTCGCGTCGGGGCGTCCGCTGCAACTGCGCGCGGGGGCGGGGGACCCTGAGTCGTACTTCGGCGGCTTCGCGCGGGCGACGGCGGGGCTCGGCACCGATCTGGTCCTGCTGCACGGCTATCCGTACCACCGCAATGCCGCGGACCTCGCGGGCGTCTTCCCGCACGTGTACGCCGATCTGGGTCCCGCCCTGGTGCGCACGGGGGCCCGCGCGGCCGCCGTGCTCGCCGAGATCCTGGAGCTCGCACCCTTCGGCAAGCTGCTGTTCTCCAGCGGCGCGCACGGGCTCCCCGAGCTGCATGTGGTGGGCGCGCGGCTCTTCGGGGAGGCGCTGGGGCGCGTGCTCGGCGGGTGGGTCGCGGAGGGGGCGTGGTCGCTGCCGGACGCGCAGCGGGTTGCGGGACTCATCGCGGCGGGCAACGCCCGGCGCGTGTACGGCCTTTCGGAGAGCTGACGGCTCAGACGGCCGACAGCTGGGAGTCGCCCGTCTGGGCCGGCACATCGGCGGTGGTGTACGGCCGTTCGCGCAGCGAGAGCAGCACGCGCATCACGCCGATCCACACCACGCACGAGCCGAACATGTGCAGGCCGACCAGGACCTCGGGCAGGTCCGTGAAGTACTGGACATAGCCGATCGCACCCTGGGCGAGCAGGATCAGGAACAGGTCGCGGGTGCGGTGCAGCGGGCCCTTGGGGGCGTCGACGGCCTTGAGGACGAACCACAGGGCGAACGTCAGCGTCACCACGATCCAGGCGAGCACGGCGTGCAGCTTGCTGACGGTCTCCCAGTCGAAGCCCATCCGCGGCACCTCGCTGGAGTCACCGGCGTGCGGCCCGGAGCCCGTCACGACCGTGCCGACCGCGATGAGCAGCACGGACGCCGCGACCAGGAACCACACGAGCTGCGCCACGGCCTTGCCGACCAGCGGGCGTACGTCGCCGTCGCCCTCGCGGGTGCGCTGCCACATCGTGACGGCGACCGCGATCAGGGCGGTGGAGAGCAGGAAGTGCGCCGCGACCGTCCACGGGTTCAGGCCGACGAGGACCACGATGCCGCCGAGCACGGCGTTGCCCATGACCAGCCAGAACTGCGTCCAGCCGAGCCGCGTCAGGCTGCGCCGCATCGGCTTCTGCGAGCGCGCCGTGATGATCGCCCAGCCGACGGCCGCGCACAGCACGTACGTCAGCATGCGGTTGCCGAACTCGATGTATCCGTGGAAACCCATCTCGTGGGTGGCCGTCAGGGACTCGTCGGTGCACTTGGGCCAGGTCGGGCAGCCGAGGCCCGAGCCGGTCAGGCGGACGGCGCCGCCGGTGACCACGATGCACACCGTCATCGCGAGCGAGATGAGAGCCGCGTGCCGGACGGTCCGCTGCTGCGGGGTCCAGCGTTCGGCGATGAAGGCGAGCGGGTTGCGCACGGCTTGAGCGGCGTCGGCTCGGGTCACGTTTGGCACGGGCCCATCGTAGGGGGCCGCTTGTGCACGGCTTCACGAGGGGGACGTATCCGGTGCTTCTGTGACGCGGCTTACGCCCGGCCGTGCTCGCTGGCCTACTCCCAGCGGAAGAACTTGCCCGCCGCCCCGAGCCCCAGCGCCGCCCAGACCGCCAGGATCCCGAGGTTCCCCCACGGCATCCCCGCCCCGTCCTGGAGCACGTCCCGCAGGCCGTCGGAGAGGGCCGAGATCGGCAGCAGGCCGAGCACCGACTGGGCCGCGTCCGGGAACTTGTCCAGCGGCACGACGACCCCGCCGCCCACGAGCAGCAGGAGGAAGACCAGGTTCGCGGCGGCGAGCGTCGCCTCCGCCTTGAGGGTGCCCGCCATCAGCAGGCCCAGGCCGGAGAAGGCCGCGGTCCCGAGGAGCAGGAGGAGGAGTACGGCGAAGGGGTTGCCCTGCGGTGACCAGCCGAGCGCGAAGGCGATCACCGTGAGGAGCGCGATCTGCAGGACCTCGGTGACCAGGACCGACAGGGTCTTCGCCGCCATCAGGGCCCAGCGGGGCAGCGGAGAGGCGCCGAGCCGCTTGAGCACGCCGTAGCGGCGCTCGAAGCCCGTGGCGATGGCCTGGCCGGTGAACGCCGTCGACATCACGGCGAGGGCGAGGATGCCGGGCGCGAGGAAGTCGACGGCCTTGCCGTCACCCGTGTCGACAATGTCGACCGCGCTGAAGAGCACCAGCAGGAGCGTGGGGATGACGACCGTGAGCAGCAGCTGTTCGCCGTTGCGCAGGAGCATCTTCGTCTCAAGTGCCGCCTGCGCGGCGATCATGCGGGGGAGCGGGGCGGCGCCCGGCTTCGGTGTGTACGTACCGGCGGCGCTCATCCGCGCAGCTCCTTGCCCGTGAGTTCCAGGAAGACGTCTTCCAGGGTGTGGCGTTCGACGGCGATCTTCTCCGGCATCACGCCGTGCTGCGCGCACCAGGAGGTGACCGTGGCGAGCAGCTGCGGGTCGACCGTGCCGCTCACGCGGTAGGCGCCCGGGGTGAGTTCGGCGGCCGCCGAGTCCGGCGGGAGCGCCTTGAGGAGGGAGCCGACGTCGAGGCCGGGGCGTCCGGAGAAGCGCAGGGTGTTCTCGGCGCCGCCGCGGCACAGCTCTTCCGGGGTGCCCTCGGCGATGACCTTGCCCGCGTCGATGATCGCGACCTCGTCGGCGAGCTGCTCGGCCTCGTCCATGTGGTGCGTGGTGAGGATGACGCTGACGCCGTCGGTGCGCAGATCGCGTACGAGGTCCCAGGTTGCCCGGCGTGCCTGCGGGTCCAGGCCCGCGGTCGGCTCGTCCAGGAAGACGAGTTCGGGCCGTCCGACCACGGCCATCGCGAGCGCGAGGCGCTGCTGCTGGCCGCCGGAAAGCCGCCGGTAGGTGGTGCGGCCGCAGCTCTCCAGGCCCAGGCGCTCGATCAGCGCGCCCACGTCCAGGGGGTGCGCGTGCAGCTTCGCCATGTGCGACAGCATCTCGTCGGCGCGGGCCCCGGAGTAGACGCCGCCGGACTGGAGCATCACGCCGATGCGGGGGCGCAGCGCGCCGGCCTCGCGGACCGGGTCGAGGCCGAGCACGCGGACCGTGCCCGCGTCCGGCCTGCGATAGCCCTCGCAGGTCTCGATCGTGGTGGTCTTGCCTGCGCCGTTCGGCCCGAGGACCGCGGTGACGGTGCCCGCGCGGACCCGGAGGTCGAGGCCGTCCACCGCGGTCTTCTTGCCGTACCGCTTGACCAGTCCTGTGACCTGGACGACGGACTCATTTCCCATGGCGGGAAGTCTAGAGAGGGGCGGAGGGGGCGCGGGCAGGGGGCTGTCAGCCCGCCCACTCGGCCCGTGAGCGGTGGGTGTCCAGCCACTTCTCCGCGTACGCCACCGCGTCGGCCACCGGGAAGAGCCGGGCCGTCGCCGCGCCCACCGTGCCGCGCACCACGGGGCGGTCCCGCTCGAAGTCCGAGCCGAGTTCGTCGAAGCGCTCCTCGGAGATCGAGGTCTCGCGCACCGTCGTCCAGCGGCGTCCTTCCGGGGTCATGACCGCGAAGGAGTTCTCGACCTGGGGGGCGGGGAGCCGGTACTCGGCCAGGTGGAAGGCGGTGCAGGAGCCGAAGCCCGCGCCGAGCAGCAGCACCCGGGCGCCCGATTCCTCCAGGCGGGCCAGCGGGCTGCGCTCGCCGAGGCGGCAGTCCAGCGCGTGGCCCTCCAGGAGTGCTGCCGCGCGGGGGCCGACCGCGGCGAAGGAGGTCTGCGGGTGGGCGCTGCGCAGGGCTCCGGGCCAGGTCCGTACGGCCTCGGGGATCACGCCGACGCCTCGGGTGGGGGCGGTGCGCGGGTCGTAGGCGGGGATGGAGGCGCGGATCTGGGGCCACCAGGACTCGGGCACGGGTGGGTTCTCCCACTCGGCCGGGTCGGAGTTGTCGCTGGACTGTGTAGGGACCACCAGGGTTCCCTTTTGGCCCAGTGCGTCCAGAAGTGCCTGGACGACGGCTACGGGGCCGCCGCTGACCCACCCCAGAGAGCTCAGCGAGGAGTGCGCGAGGAGGGTCTCGCCGGGGCTCACGCCGAGCTTCCGGAGGTCGGCCGCGAGGGACGCCCGCGTACACAAAGGCCCGGTCGGAGGGGGTGTCGACATGGTCAGGGAGTCTCCTCGCCCAGGTCTTCACGCGCCACCGATTTGATCGATCAGTGATCATTTCCGCAGGTCAGCTTAGGTATGCCTAAGTGATGTAGCGCACCGGACCGTGATCCGGACGCGGGTTGTCAGGCTCTGAGGAATTACGCAACAATGGCGTTGTGAAAAACGTTGGCGAGGCTCCGCAGGAGGAACTCGCGACCGGGGAGCGATCGACGCGCAACCGGGTCGCGCGCTCCATCCTGGACCACGGCCCCTCCACGGTGGCCGACCTCGCCGCCCGCCTCGGCCTGACCCAGGCCGCCGTGCGCCGGCACCTCGACACACTCGCCCACGAGAACGTCGTCGAGCCCCGTGAGCAGCGGATCTACGGCGCCCGCACCCGCGGCCGCCCCGCCAAGGTCTTCGCGCTCACCGACTGCGGCCGGGACGCCTTCGACCAGTCGTACGACAAGCTCGCCGCCGACGCCCTGCGCTGGATCAGCGAGCGGCACGGCGAAGGAGCGGTCGTCGACTTCGCCCGCGACCGGATGGCCGCCCAGGCCGTGGCGTACCGCAAGGCGATCGACGCGGCGCCCCCCGAGCAGCGCACCGAGGCTCTCGCGAAGGCGTTGACCGCCGACGGGTACGCTGCTACGGCTCGCAGCGCGCCGGTAGGCGAACAGCTGTGCCAGCATCACTGCCCGGTCGCCCACGTCGCCGAGCAGTACCCACAACTTTGCGAGGCGGAGACGGAGATCTTCTCCGCCCTCCTGGGGACGCACGTCCAGCGGCTCGCCACCATCGCCCACGGCGACGGCGTCTGCACGACGTTCATCCCCCGCAACGCCCCACAGTCTTCACAGACCACCGACAACGCATCCGCAAGCACGGCCGGGAGGAACCCCGCATGACGCTCCCCACGGAGACTGCCCACCCCGAACTCGAGGGTCTGGGCACGTACGAATACGGCTGGGCCGACTCCGACGTGGCCGGGGCCTCCGCCAAGCGCGGCATCAACGAGGACGTCGTCAAGGACATCTCGCAGAAGAAGTCCGAGCCCGAGTGGATGACGAAGCTGCGCCTCAAGGGCCTGCGGCTCTTCGACAAGAAGCCCATGCCCAACTGGGGCTCGGACCTGTCGGGCATCGACTTCGACAACATCAAGTACTTCGTGCGGTCCACGGAGAAGCAGGCGGCGTCCTGGGAGGACCTGCCCGAGGACATCAAGAACACGTACGACAAGCTCGGCATCCCCGAGGCGGAGAAGCAGCGCCTCGTCGCCGGTGTCGCGGCCCAGTACGAGTCCGAGGTCGTCTACCACCAGATCCGTGAGGACCTGGAGGAGCAGGGCGTCATCTTCATGGACACCGACACGGCGCTGAAGGAGCACCCGGAGCTCTTCAAGGAGTACTTCGGCACGGTCATCCCGGTCGGCGACAACAAGTTCGCGTCGCTGAACACCGCCGTGTGGTCCGGTGGATCCTTCATCTACGTCCCCAAGGGCGTGCAGGTCGAGATCCCCCTCCAGGCCTACTTCCGCATCAACACGGAGAACATGGGCCAGTTCGAGCGGACCCTGATCATCGTGGACGAGGACGCCTACGTTCACTACGTCGAGGGCTGCACGGCGCCGATCTACAAGTCGGACTCGCTGCACTCCGCCGTCGTCGAGATCATCGTGAAGAAGGGCGGCCGCTGCCGCTACACGACGATCCAGAACTGGTCGAACAACGTCTACAACCTGGTCACCAAGCGCGCCGTGGCGTACGAGGGCGCGACCATGGAGTGGATCGACGGCAACATCGGCTCCAAGGTGACGATGAAGTACCCCGCCGTCTACCTCATGGGCGAGCACGCCAAGGGCGAGACGCTGTCCATCGCCTTCGCGGGCGAGGGCCAGCACCAGGACGCCGGTTCCAAGATGGTCCACATGGCGCCCAACACCTCCTCCAACATCGTCTCGAAGTCCGTGGCGCGTGGCGGTGGCCGCACCTCCTACCGCGGTCTCGTCGAGATCGGCGAGGGCGCGGCCGGATCGAAGTCGAACGTCCTGTGTGACGCGCTGCTCGTCGACACGATCTCCCGCTCGGACACGTACCCGTACGTGGACGTCCGCGAGGACGACGTGTCCATGGGCCACGAGGCGACCGTCTCCAAGGTCTCCGACGACCAGCTCTTCTACCTGATGAGCCGCGGTCTGACGGAGTTCGAGGCCATGGCGATGATCGTCCGCGGCTTCGTCGAGCCGATCGCCAAGGAGCTGCCGATGGAGTACGCCCTGGAGCTGAACCGGCTGATCGAGCTGCAGATGGAGGGTTCGGTCGGTTAAGACCGGCCGCGTCCCCCGTAGCAGCGACTGACTTCTTGACCCAGAGAGAGAGCACGACGACAGCCATGGCTGAGGCTCAGAACATCCCGGTGGGGTCCACCACCGCCGGATCGATCGCGGTGGCCGCCGAGTCCACCGTCGCCACCCGCATGAGCGCTCCCCCGTCCTTCGACGTGGCGGACTTCCCGGTCCCCCACGGTCGCGAGGAGGAGTGGCGGTTCACGCCGCTCGAGCGCCTTCGCGGGCTGCACGACGGCACGGCGGTCGCCACCGGCGGCATCCGCGTCGAGGTGAGCGCCCCGGCGGGCGTGACCCAGGAGACCGTCGGCCGTGACGACGCGCGCGTGGGCAAGGCGGGCAAGCCCGTCGACCGCGTCGCCGCGCAGGCCTACAGCTCCTTCGAGAAGGCCTCGGTGGTGACCGTCCCCAAGGAGACGGTCCTGACCGAGCCGATCCGCATCGCGGTGCACGGCGAGGGCGGCATCGCCTTCGCGCACCAGGTGATCGAGCTGGGCGCGTTCGCCGAGGCCCTCGTCGTCATCGACCACACCGGTGACGCCGTGCTCGCCGCGAACGTCGACTTCATCGTCGGCGACGGCGCCAAGCTCACGGTCGTCTCCGTCCAGGACTGGGACGAGAAGACCGTCCACATCGCCCAGCACAACGCGCTGATCGGCCGGGACGCCTCCTTCAAGTCGGTCGTCGTGACCTTCGGCGGCGACGTCGTCCGCCTGCACCCCCGCGTCGAGTACGCGGGCCCGGGCGGCGAGGCCGAGCTCCTCGGCCTGTACGTCACCGACGCCGGCCAGCACCAGGAGCACCGCCTCCTGGTCGACCACAACCAGCCGCACTGCAAGTCGAACGTCGTCTACAAGGGCGCGCTCCAGGGCGACGACGCCCACGCGGTGTGGATCGGTGACGTCCTCATCGAGGCCGCGGCCGAGGGCACGGACACGTACGAGATGAACCGCAACCTGGTTCTGACCGACGGCGCCCGCGTCGACTCCGTGCCGAACCTCGAGATCGAGACCGGCGAGATCGTCGGCGCCGGACACGCGTCGGCGACCGGCCGCTTCGACGACGAGCAGCTCTTCTACCTGCAGTCGCGCGGAATCCCGGAGGGCGAGGCACGCCGCCTGGTCGTCCGCGGCTTCTTCGCCGAGCTGATCCAGCAGATCGGCCTGCCCGACGTCGAAGAGCGCCTCCTCGCCAAGATCGAAGAGGAGCTGGAGGCGTCGGCGGCATGACATTCGTACGCGCCTGTGGCCTGAGCGAGCTGTCGGAGGACACCCCGAAGCGGGTGGAACTCGACGGCACGCCGGTCTCGGTCGTCAACACCGAGGGCGAGGTGTTCGCGATCCACGACATCTGCTCGCACGCGAACGTCTCCCTCTCCGAGGGAGAGGTGGAGGACTGTCAGATCGAGTGCTGGCTGCACGGCTCCAGCTTCGACCTCCGCACCGGCAAGCCGTCCGGCCTCCCCGCGACGCGCCCCGTCCCCGTATACCCCGTAAAGATCGAAGGGGACGATGTGCTCGTCTCCCTCACCCAGGAGTCCTGAGGCACATGGCAACGCTTGAAATCCGCGACCTGCACGTCACCGTCGAGGTCGAGAACGGCACCAAGGAAATCCTCAAGGGTGTCGACCTGACCGTTAAGCAGGGCGAGACGCACGCCATCATGGGCCCGAACGGCTCCGGCAAGTCGACGCTCGCCTACTCCATCGCGGGGCACCCCAAGTACACGATCACGCAGGGCACCGTCACCCTCGACGGCGAGGACGTCCTGGAGATGTCCGTCGACGAGCGCGCCCGCGCCGGCATGTTCCTGGCCATGCAGTACCCGGTCGAGGTCCCCGGCGTCTCGGTCTCCAACTTCCTGCGTACGTCGGCGACGGCGATCCGCGGCGAGGCCCCCAAGCTGCGCACCTGGGTGAAGGAGGTCAAGTCCGCGATGGAGCAGCTCCAGATGGACCCGGCCTTCGCCGAGCGCAACGTGAACGAGGGCTTCTCCGGCGGTGAGAAGAAGCGCCACGAGATCCTCCAGATGGAGCTCCTCAAGCCGAAGATCGCGATCCTCGACGAGACGGACTCCGGCCTGGACGTCGACGCCCTGCGCCAGGTCTCGGACGGCGTCAACCGCGTCCGCGAGACCGGCGAGGTCGGCACCCTGCTGATCACGCACTACACGCGCATCCTGCGCTACATCAAGCCCGACTTCGTGCACGTCTTCGCGAACGGCCGCATCGCCGAGTCCGGCGGCGCCGAGCTCGCCGACAAGCTCGAGGCCGAGGGCTACGAGGCTTACACGAAGGGTGGCGTATCCGCGTGACAGTGGCCCACCAGGGGCTCTCCGGCCTCCTCGACACCGAGGCGATCCGCAAGGACTTCCCGATCCTGGATCGCACGATCCACGACGGCAAGAAGCTCGTCTACCTGGACAACGCGGCGACGTCCCAGACGCCGCGCCAGGTGCTCGACGTACTCAACGAGTACTACGAGAAGCACAACGCCAACGTCCACCGCGGCGTGCACGTCCTCGCGGAGGAGGCCACGGCGCTGTACGAGGGCGCCCGTGACAAGGTCGCGGCGTTCATCAACGCGCCGAGCCGCGACGAGGTGATCTTCACCAAGAACGCCTCGGAGTCGCTCAACCTCGTGGCCAACATGCTCGGCTGGGCCGACGAGCCCTACCGCGTGGACCACGAGACCGAGATCGTCATCACGGAGATGGAGCACCACTCCAACATCGTGCCGTGGCAGCTGCTCTCGCAGCGCACGGGCGCGAAGCTGAAGTGGTTCGGTCTCACGGACGACGGCCGGCTCGACCTGTCCAACATCGACGAGATCATCACGGAGAAGACGAAGATCGTCTCCTTCGTCCTGGTCTCGAACATCCTGGGCACGCACAACCCCGTCGAGGCGATCGTCCGCCGCGCGCAGGAGGTCGGCGCGCTCGTCCTCATCGACGCCTCGCAGGCCGCCCCGCACATGCCGCTGGACGTGCAGGCGCTGCAGGCCGACTTCGTGGCCTTCACCGGCCACAAGATGTGCGGCCCGACGGGCATCGGCGTCCTGTGGGGACGGCAGGAGCTGCTCGAGGACCTGCCGCCGTTCCTCGGCGGCGGCGAGATGATCGAGACCGTGTCGATGAGCTCGTCGACGTACGCTCCCGCGCCGCACAAGTTCGAGGCGGGCACGCCCCCGGTCTCCCAGGCCGTCGGCCTGGGCGCGGCCGTGGACTATCTGTCCGCGATCGACATGGACAAGATCGCCGCTCATGAGCACGCGATCACCGAGTACGCGGTCAAGCGCCTCCTGGAGGTCCCCGACCTCCGGATCATCGGCCCGGCATCGGCCGAGGACCGCGGCGCCGCGATCTCCTTCACGCTCGGCGACATCCACCCGCACGACGTGGGCCAGGTCCTGGACGAGGAAGGCATCGCGGTCCGCGTGGGTCACCACTGCGCCCGCCCGGTCTGCCTGCGTTACGGAATTCCTGCGACCACGCGAGCGTCGTTCTATCTGTACTCCACGCCCGGCGAGATCGACGCTCTCGTAGACGGCCTGGAGCACGTACGGAACTTCTTCGGCTGAGGGGCTGACCGGGAACGTGAAGCTGGATTCGATGTACCAGGAAGTCATCCTGGACCACTACAAGCACCCTCACGGGCGCGGTCTGCGCGATGGCGACGCCGAGGTGCACCACGTCAACCCGACGTGCGGCGACGAGATCACGCTGCGCGTCAAGTACGACGGGTCGACGATCGCCGACGTGTCGTACGAGGGCCAGGGCTGTTCCATCAGCCAGGCCAGCGCGTCCGTCCTGAACGACCTGCTGGTCGGCAAGGAGCTCGCCGAGGCGCAGAAGGTCCAGGAGGTCTTCCTGGAGCTGATGCAGTCCAAGGGCAAGCTGGAGCCGGACGACGCGATGGAGGAGGTCCTGGAGGACGCCGTCGCGTTCGCCGGGGTCTCGAAGTACCCGGCGCGTGTGAAATGTGCTCTGCTGAGCTGGATGGCGTGGAAGGACGCGACGGCGCAGGCACTCGGTACCGACGACGTCGCTGAGAGGAAGACCGCATGAGCGAGAACGAAACTCTGACCAAGCCGGCCTCGGAAGAAGAGGTCCGCGAGGCGCTGTACGACGTGGTCGACCCCGAGCTGGGCATCGACGTCGTCAACCTCGGCCTGATCTACGGCATCCACGTCGACGACGCGAACATCGCGACGATCGACATGACGCTCACCTCGGCGGCCTGCCCGCTGACGGACGTCATCGAGGACCAGGCGAAGTCCGCCACCGACGGCATCGTGAACGAGCTCCGGATCAACTGGGTCTGGATGCCGCCGTGGGGCCCGGACAAGATCACGGACGACGGCCGCGAGCAGCTTCGCGCGCTCGGGTTCAACGTCTGAGACACGTACCCATGGTTCGGCCCCCCGCGCTTCGGCGCGGGGGGCCGAACTGTTTTCTACGGCACGGGCTGCGGGGCCGACGAGGCTTCAGTCAGGGTGTGCGCCAGGCCCTCCTTGCGGATGCGGCGGTCTATGTAGAGCAGGGCGGTCACCAGGGGGAGGAACACCGTGGCTGCCAGCTGGGTGAGGAAGCTGCCGACCAGGCCGAGGACGGCGTACAGGCCGAACTGGGAGCGCAGCTGGTCCAGGAGGTAGGCCGAAGCGGAGTCGTCCGGGTCGACCGGGGGCGGGGTCGGCGCGGCGAACTGCAGGGGGAGTCGCAGGGCGAGGGAGACGCCCACCACGATGAGGCCCGCGAGCAGCGAGATGCCGAAGGTGCGCCACCAGGCGCCGCGCACCAGGCGCACGGAGCGCCGCAACGCCGTGAAGGGGCCCGCTGTTTCGAGGACCGCGGCCGCCGGGGCGAAGGCGAACAGGACGTACAGCCAGGCCGCGAGCGGCATCGTCACCAGGAACAGCGGGAAGACCAGGCCGATGGGGATGATCGACTGGGTCATCATCAGGAAGAGGATGGAGAAGAGGACCAGCGCGAAAGCGGCCACCGGCAGCATCAGGATGAGCGAGAGCAGCAAGGTCACGGCCAGCACGGACGGCGTCCGCGACCACGCTCTGCGCCAGACCGCGCCGAACGTCGCCGGGCGGCCGAGGACCGCCTCGTGCAGCGTGGCGGCGCACGAGGCCTGGATGAACGAGTTGACGACCAGCGTGGCGAGCATGAACAGCAGCCACGCCAGGCCGAACGCGACGAGGATCGGCCTGCCGTCGTCCCAGGAGAAGTCCGCGCCCGGGTCGTACATGGCGCTGACGTGCTCCTGGGTCGCGACGTAGGCGAGCCCGAGACCGGCCACGAGACCGACGGCGAGCAGGCCGTAGGCCGCGGCGGCGGTGCCGAAAAGCGGCTTGGCGTAGTGCCGCATCGTCGCGAACGCGCCGCCGATGATGTGGTTGGCGCCGAGCGGCGCGAGGGGGACGACGCCGGGCTTGGGCGGCGGGGGCGGCGGCGCCCAGCCCCAGCCCGGCGGCACGCCGTACGGACCCGGCGGATACGGCCCTGGATGCGGCCCTGGATGTGGCCCTGGATACGGCCCCTGTGGTCCCCACCCCGATGTGTCTGACATCGCTCTTGTGCTCCGTAGCTCCGTGCGGTGTTCCGCGTGTGCTCGCTGTGGCCCCCCACAGTGATCGCGTCACCTTAACCGGTTTCCCCTCCGGCGTTGCGTACGCCCGTACACAACGTTATGTACACTCGTACGCATGGGATACGGACTGCTGGCCGCGGCGATCGCGGCGGAGGTGGCCGGGACGACGGCCATGAAGTACAGCGAAGGGTTCAGCAAGCTCTGGCCCTCGCTGATCACCGTCGTGGGATATGTGATCGCCTTCACGCTGCTCGCGCAGACACTGAAGACGCTGTCCGTCGGCACCGCCTACGCGATCTGGGCGGGGATCGGGACCGCCGCGGTCGCCGCCATCGGGATGCTGTTCCTGGGGGAGTCGACCAGCCTGGTCAAGGTCGCGGGGATCGGCCTCGTGATCGCCGGTGTCGTCGTGCTCAACCTCGGCGGTGCGCACTGATGGCCCGCCGGTACGACCCCGAGCGGCGCCAGCGGATCATCGACGCCGCGATCCGGGTGGTGGCGGACAAGGGGATAGGCGGGCTCAGCCATCGCTCGGTCGCCGCGGAGGCCGATGTGCCGCTCGGTTCGACCACGTACCACTTCAAGACACTCGACGAGCTGATGGTGGCCGCGCTGCGGCAGGCCAACGAGGGCTTCGCCAAGGTCGTCGCCGCGCGCGGTGCGTTCGATGACCCGCGGGCCGATCTCGCCGACGATCTTGCCGCCATGCTCGGGGAGTGGTTCGCGGGCGACCGCACCGAGCTTGAGCTGGAGTACGAGCTCTATCTGGCCGCCCTGCGCAAGCCCGCGCTGCGCCCCGTCGCCGCCGAGTGCGGCGACGGGTTCGCCGAGGTACTGCGGCGGCGCACCGACCCCGTCACCGCGCAGGCGCTCGTCGCGCTCGTGGACGGCATCTCTCTGCAGGTGCTGCTCACTGGCGCGCGGTACGACGAGGCGTACGCCCGCGAGGTGTTCAACCGGCTCCTGCCGGCGAAGGGGGCGGACGGTACCGCGCGGGAGCCCGGACCCTGAGACCGGTTCGCCCGGGTGGTGTGCCGCCGGTTAGGTTTTCCCCATGACCGACACGAACGCTTCCCGCACCACCGGCGCCGTCGCCGCAGGCCTCGCCACCGTCACCGCCGACGGCACCGTCCTCGACACCTGGTTCCCCGCGCCCGAGCTCGTCGCCGAAGCGGGCCCCGCAGGCACCGAGCGGCTCACCGCCGAGCGCGCCGTGCAGCTGCTCGGCGAGGGCGCGGCCAAGGCCATCGGCCAGGACGCCCGCCGTGGCGTGGAGACCATCGCCGTACGTACGGTCATCGCGTCCCTCGACGAGAAGCCGGTGGACGCCCACGACGTCTACCTGCGCCTGCACCTGCTCTCGCACCGCCTGGTCAAGCCGCACGGCGTGAACCTCGACGGCCAGTTCGCCTTCCTGGCCAACGTCGCCTGGACCTCGCTCGGCCCGGTCGCCGTCGACGACGTCGAGAAGGTCAGGCTCAACGCCCGCGCCGAGGGCCTGCACCTCGCCGTGACCTCCGTCGACAAGTTCCCGCGCATGACGGACTACGTCGCCCCGAAGGGCGTCCGCATCGCCGACGCCGACCGCGTGCGGCTCGGCGCGCACCTCGCCGAGGGCACGACCGTCATGCACGAGGGCTTCGTGAACTTCAACGCGGGCACGCTCGGCACCTCCATGGTCGAGGGCCGCATCTCCGCCGGTGTCGTCGTCGGTGACGGCTCCGACATCGGCGGCGGCGCCTCCACGATGGGCACCCTCTCCGGCGGCGGCAACGTCCGTATCGTCATCGGCGAGCGCTGCCTGATCGGCGCCGAGGCGGGCGTCGGCATCGCGCTCGGCGACGAGTGCGTCGTCGAGGCCGGGCTCTACGTCACCGCCGGGTCCCGCGTGACCATGCCCGACGGGCAGATCGTCAAGGCCCGCGAGCTCTCCGGCGCCTCGAACATCCTCTTCCGCCGCAACTCGGTCACCGGCGCCGTCGAGGCCCGCCCGAACAACGCGGTGTGGGGCGGCCTGAACGACGTGCTGCACAGCCACAACTGAGCACCGCTGAAGCGACAGAGCGCCCTCCGGATCCTCCGGAGGGCGCTCTGTCGCGTGGTGAGGGCGAATCCCGCGGGCACAGGCATAGCCGGGGGCATCCGGGACCGTCTTCATGGGTGAGGGGGGCAGCAGGCCCGCCAGGGAGCGAAGGTGACGATGGATGCGCAGGCACAGGAGAGCTTCCGGGAGTTCGTGGAGACCCGGACGTCGGCGCTGCTGAAGACCGCCGTCCTGCTCAGCGGCGGCGACCGGCACGCGGCCGAGGATCTGCTGCAGAACGCGCTGGTCAAGGCCGCGGGCCGCTGGCACAGGATCGACGACCCGGAGGCGTACGTCCGGCAGATCCTCTACCGGCAGCAGGTCAGCCGCTGGCGCCTGAAGTGGCCGCGGCGCGAACTGGCCGTCGCCGAGCCGCCGGAGAGCGCCGTACGGGACGGCGCGGGCGCCGCCGAGCTGCGGATCGTGATGCGGGCCGCGCTCGCCCGGCTCACCACGCGGCAGCGCACCGTACTGGTCCTGCGCTACTTCGAGGATCTGCCGGAGGCCGACGTGGCCCGGCTCCTGGGCTGCTCCGTCGGCACCGTGCGCAGCACCACGCACCGCTCGCTGGCCAAGCTGCGCGGTCTCGCCCCCGAACTGGCGGCGCTCGACGGGCCGGACCCCGGCACGGGCCGGCAGCCGTCCCGTGACCACTCGCCCGTGTCGCCCGTTTCGCCCGTGTCGTCCGTGGAGGTACAACAGTGAAGGTCGAAGAGCTGGTCCGCGCGTCGCTCCGGGAGCAGGCGGACGACGGCGTACGGCCCCCGGCCGGTTTCGCCGACCGGGTGCTGACCGTGAGGCGGCGCCGCAGGACCCGGGCCATCGCGGGCCTCGCGGTCGCCACGGCCGCGGTGGTGGCCGCCGCGGTGGGCGTTCCCGCGCTCGATGGGGGCGGCGAGGACGTACGCCCGGCGAGCGAAAGGCAGCCCGGCGATGTCGTCGCCCACCCCGACCAGTCACCGCCCCGCGACCTGATCGCGGCGGGGAACACCGCGCTCGCCGCGTTCTACACGACCAGGACCACCGATCAGCCGGACGGCGACAAGCTCATGACCCGCACCTACGGGCTGCTCGACCAGAAGACCGGGAAGTACGAGAAGGCGCCCAAGAAGTGGGCCTGGATCGATGTCGCGCCCGGCATGCGGACCGCCGCCGTCCTGGAGGGCGAACTCCCCGCGAGGCGCATCGGCCTCCTCAACCTGATCACCGGCAAGGTGGAGCGCTGGATCCCGGTGAACCACCAGGTGGCGGGCGTCAGTTGGTCCCCGGACGGCAGCAAGCTGGTCGCCACCGCGTACAGCAAGAACCCCGACCGGCTGATCGACCTGCCCGACGACCTGCCCGACAACGACCCCCAGCCGCACGGCAGTCGCACCGGGTTCTTCGTCGTCGACGCCTCGTCGGGCGACGTCGGTGCCTTCCGTGAGCTGCCCCAGAAGACCGCGGGCGACTTCGGCTTCTTCGACGGGAACCCGCGCGAGGACCTGCGCTGGAGCCGTGACGGCAAGCTGCTCTACGTACAGCTGGCGACGGGTGCCGACGGCGAGAACCGCGCCTGGTACACCCTGAAGGGCGACAAGACGAAGGCGCCCGCGGCCGAGCGGTACGCGGGCTGGCCCGAGGCGGGCCTGTCGCCCGACGGCAAGCTGCTCGCCAGTAACGGCGACGCCAAGGGCTCACCGGTCCTCGACCCGAGGACCGGCAAGGAGATCACCACGGTGCCGGGGCAGCAGCTGCTCGCCTGGGCCGACAACAAGCGGATCATCGCCTGGGGCTGCGACCCCGAGAAGTGCGGCGGCAAGGGCGAGTTCCGCAACCAGCTCCTGCTGGTGACGGTCGGCAGCAAGAAGGTCGTGCCGCTCAGTGACTTCCGCAAGGCGTCCGATGCCTATCCGGGACGCTGGAGCCCCATGTTCGCCGCCCGCTGAGCGCTACCGGAGCGCCTCGTACGCCGCAACAAGCCCGTCGGTCGCCTCGCGGCCGGCGGGCCGCAGCGGTGCGCGGACCGGGCCGCCGGGAAGACCGAGCGCACCGAGCAGCGCCTTGGAGGTGACCGTGCCCGGAAGGCCCTTTCCCATCATCAACTCGATGAGCTCCATGGCCTGTTGCTGGAGCTGCCGTGCCCGCGCCGTGTCGCCCGCGTCGAACGCGTCGACGATGGACCGGAGTTGCCGCGGCACGACGTTGGCCACCGTGCTGATGTAGCCCGCGCCGCCCACCGCGTACAGCGCGAGGATGAACTCGTCGCAGCCCGAGTAGTACGCCAAGTCGGTCCGTGACATGACCTTCTGGGTGCCCATCAGGTCGTACGCGCAGTCCTTCACGGCGACGATCCGCGGATGCTCCGCGAGGCGCAGCATCGTCTCCGGCTCGATACGCGTCCCGGTGCGCCCCGGGATGTCGTACAGCGCGAGCGGGAGCCCCGACGCGTCGGCGACCTCCAGGAAGTGCGCCTCGACGGCGTCCTGCGGCGGCTTGCTGTAGTAGGGCGTGACCACCAACAGGGCGTCCGCGCCCGCCTTTTCGGCCTGCAGCGCCATCTCGACGGTGTGCCGGGTGGCGTAGCTTCCGACGCCCGCGACGATCGAGGCCCGGTCGCCGACGGCCTCGGCGACGGCGCGCACGAGCGCGGCCTTCTCGCTGTCTGACGTGGTGGGGGACTCGCCGGTGGTGCCGGAGAGCACGAGCCCGTCGCAGCCGTCGGCCACCAGGCGCTCGGCGAGCAGCTGGGCGCCGTCGAGGTCGAGCAGACCGTCGTCCGTGAAGGGCGTGACCATCGCGCAGAGGGCGCGGCCGAGGGGAGGAGGCGCTGATGAGGGTGAGGTCATAGAGGCAGTGTCGGGACGCCGACGCTGAAGCTCCACTTAATTCTGCTACGAGATGCGCGGAAGGAACGCTGAAAGGTGGCCGCGGGCAGGGCGGGACCTAGTGCCAACTCGCCCCCGTATGGGCCACCATGGGCCGACGGTAGTCGACGGACGGCCGCGCGGCGGCCGGCCACAGGAGGCGTCATGAGGCTGGGCAAAGCACTCGCCACAGGGATGGCCGAGGAAGACCCGCAGGAGCGGCTGCGGCGACAAGACCTTGAGCAGCGCGCGGAGCCCGAGCCCGAACCGGCGGTGACGGCCGGGGAGCCCGCGGCCGAGGTCCCTGCGGCCCGATGAGGCTGCGGCTCCCCGCGGAACGCCCGAAGGAGCCGCCGACCGGATACAAGATCGCCCGCCTCGCGCTGTCCCAGGACGGCGCGAGGGCGGGGTTCACCGGCGTCTCCCTGGGCGCGGCCCTGCCCTACGGCGCGCTCGACGAGGCCCACTGCGTCTACGGGCGGCGGCACGCGGCCCCGCACCGCCGCTGCGACTGCGGCTTCCACTGCGTCCACGAACGCGCCGCCGCGGAGGCGCTCCTGTGCACGGCCGAGCACCGCGGGGCCGCGCTCCTGGAGGTGACGGTGCTCGGCGCGTACATCCGGTTCGAACGCGGCTTCCGGTACGCGCGGCAGCGGGTGCGCGCGGTGACGGTGCGGCCCTGCGGCTGCGGGGCGCGGGCCTCGGTCCTCATGGACGCCGGGTGGGGCAGGCCCGGGTGGCGGGTGGTCGAGGGGGCGTGCGGATCCTGCGCGGGCAGGCGTACGTCGCTGCGGCTCGCGGAGTTCGCCCGCCTCGCCGGAGAGGGCCTCACCGTCACGGGGGCGCGCCCCGAGTCCGTGCCGGGGTCGCCTTCCGAGGCCATGGGGGTGCCGGAGCTGGTCGCGGAGGCGGCGCTGCTGCAGGCCAGGCTCGACCTGTTCCAGGGCGAGTTGGCGCGCCTGGCGGGGGACGAGCGGAGCTAGGGGCACGGCGGTCACCACCGCGTTGACGTGCCCTGACTCCGGGGGGAGGCTCTGGCCATGACGACGCATTCGTACGCACGCTATGTCGCGCTCGGCGACAGCCAGACGGAAGGGGTCGGCGACGGCGACGAGACCCACGGCTACCGCGGCTGGGCCGACCGGCTCGCCGAGATCCTGGCCGAGGGGAACCCGGAGTTCGGGTACGCGAACCTCGCGGTACGGGGCAGGCTGACCGCCCGCATCAAGGCGGAGCAACTGGCACCGGCCCTCGCGCTGCGCCCGGACCTGGTCACGGTCATGGCGGGCATGAACGACCTGGTGCGCCCCGGCTTCGACGCGACCCGAGTGGCACGCGACATCGAGGACATGTTCACCGAGCTGACCGCGGCGGGCGCGCGCGTGGCCACGGTGACGTTCCCGGACATCGGGCGGATCTCGCCTCTCGCGCGCAGGGCGCTGCCCCGCGTCCTCGACCTGAACGCCCGCATCCGCGCGGCGGCGGACCGCCACGGGGTCGTCGTCCTGGACACGTTCCCGCACCGGGTCACCACGGACCCCCGCCTGTGGAGCACCGACCGCCTGCACGCGAGTCCGCTGGGGCACGCCCGGATCGCCGCCGGCATGGCGGACGCGCTCGGCATCCCCGGCCACGAGGACTGGATACGGCCGCTGCTGCCCCCGCCGCCTCCGGTCTCCACGCTGCGGGCGGTGGCGGCGGAGGCGGCGTGGTTCGGGGGGTTCATGGGCCCGTGGTTGTGGCGACGCGTCAGAGGGCGCTCGTCGGGCGACGGGTGCGAGGCGAAGCGCCCGGAACTCGTCCCGGTGGCCTCTCCTGAACGGGCTTGACCACAAGTCCTGAACGAGCTTGACCTCAAGCAAACTTGAGGTCGCAGTGTGTACGTGACAGGGCGCAGCGCCCCCTCGTACACACTGAAGGAGCAGGTCATGAAGGCACACGTCGACGCCACCACCCTCCCCGACCCGGCCCGCGCGGACGGCGGGCTCGTCTTCCTCAGCACATGGAGCACGGGTACGCAGGAGCGGCAGCGGGCAACGGTCGACGCGATCGCCGAGGCCTGGGGGAGCCGTCCGTGGCCGCACGAGGGGCTGCTCTCGTACACCGTGTACGCCGGTGCGGACGGCTCGACGGTGGCGCACCGCTCGCACTGGCGGGACGACGAGGCGTACCAGGACTTCTTCGCCCACGGCAGGGACGAGCGGAACGCCGAGATCGACGAGGCCGTGCCGGGCATCGAACGCCTTGGCCTGCACAAGACGCGGCTGCGGGACGGGGTGGCGCGGGCGGCCGGCGACGACCGGGTGGCCGGGGCGATCGTGATCACCGAGGGCGAGGCGGAAGTTCCGGAGGCGGCGCCGGGCCTCATCTCCGTCCACTTCCACGCGACGACGGACGGCGAGCGGGTGATCAGTTACGCGGAGTGGGAGAGCGGGGAAGGGCTGCCCGTGGAGGGCAGGTACCACTTGGCTTATGCGATCGAACCGCGCTGATCGGGCGGGACGCACCCCTTCCCCGGCCGCACCACCGCCCTGGACGGGAAGGGGCGTCGGTGGGATGTTGAAGCGATGGGGGACGTCAGGGGGGAGTCGTCATGACCGCGGGCAAGGAGTTCGAGATCGCGCGGGAGTTTGAGGTCGACGCCTCGCCCGCCGAGGTCTGGGACGCGTTCACCACCGGCACCGGCGGCTGGCTGTGGCCCATGGCGGAGTACGAACCCCGGGAGGGCGGCGCCGCCCCCTTCGGCGGTGTCGTCACCCGCTGGGAGCCACCGCACCGCCTCACCGACCGCGTCGACGACCCCGAAGGCCTCCCGCCGGGCCAGACCCGCAACCAGCTCGACCGCACCATCGAGCCCCGCGACGGCGGCCGCCGCTCCTGGGTCCGCTACGTGCACAGCGGAATCCTCACGGCCGACTGGGACAGCCAGTACGACGGAGCCACCAAGCACACCGACTTCTACCTGCACACCCTGCGCCAGTACCTGACGTACTTCACGGGCCTCCCCGCCACCTTCACCAGCCTCGAAGGACCCGCCCCCTCCACCGCCCCGGGGGCCTTCACCCAGCTGGGCCGGCGCCTGGGCCTCCCTGACGACGCGGCGGAAGGCGCCCGCGTACGCGTGGACGCCCCCGGCGAACCCCTCGACGCGATGGTCGACTTCCGCAGCAGGCACTTCATCGGCCTGCGCACGGACACCGCGCTCTACCGCTTCTTCGGCCGCAACCACTTCGGTGCCCCGGTGAGCATCAGCATCCACGACTTCGCGCCGCAGGCGGACGCCAAGGGCACCGAAATGGCCTGGCGGGACTGGCTGCTCCGGCTCTACGCGTAGCGCGCGAGGAGCCGGACCAGAGGGCGTCCTACGGCCTGAACCGCAGCACCTGCGGATCGTGATCACTGTTCTGCTCGGCGAACTCGGCGTTGATGTGCACGCTGTCGTACGCGAAGCCGTTGCCCACTCCCGGACTCGTCAGAATCTGGTCGAGGACCTGGGAGTTCCCCTGGTAGACGTACGAGTAACGCTCCGACCGGGGAAGGGACTTCACGGCGGACTTCAGCGCGCCGCCTTCCTCCAGCGCGGCGGTCGTCGCCGAGAACTCAAAGTCGTTCACGTCCCCCACGACCACCACGTCCGCGCTCTTTTGCACCTTCCGCACGTCCCGCACGAAGGAATTCACCGCCTGCGCCTGCCGGAGCCGCTTCACCTCCGACGACCGCACCGGCGGCTGGTGCCGTGACGTGAGGCCCTCGTCGCCGCCCTTCGACCCGAAGTGGTTGGCGACCACGATCACACTGCGCCCCCGGAAGGTGAACTCTCCGGCAAGCGGCTTGCGGCTGTTCGCCCACGCGGTGTTCGCGGGGTCGATGCGCCCGGGGGAGAGCGTCAGGGCGGCGCGTCCGCCGGAGGAACGTACGACATCCGTGCCCGTCGTCGCGTCCCCGTCGCCCCGGTCCGTGAAGGAGACACGCTCGGGGTTGAAGAGGAACACATTGCGGATGTTCCCGCCCGGCTGCCCGCCGTCCTTGTTGTTCTCCGGGGCGATGGACCGCCACTCGTACCGCGGCCCGCCCGCGGCGACGATCGCGTCCGCGAACTTCTTCAGGGTCGCCTCCGCCGAGACGGTCCCGTCGTTCTTCGCGCCGTTGTCGTCCTGGATCTCCTCCAGGGTGAGGATGTCGGGTGAGGCGAGATTCGAGACGACGGCCGCGGCAAGCGCGTCGAACTTCGTCTGCGGATCACCGGGGTCGAGGTTCTCGACGTTGTACGTCGCCACAGCGAGCTCACCCTTGGCCTGGCGCCGCGTCTTCTCCCGCACCAGGCCCTTGTCCTTAACCTCGCCGAGCGTCCGCGCGACCAGCGTGTAACCGCCGAACCGGTTGAAGTCCAGGGGCCCTTCGGCGCCACCGGACAGTGCGTCGCCGACGTTCGCCTTCGGGAAGGGCCGCTCGGAGACCGGGGCCAGCTGCTGGATCTGAAGGCGTCCGGTGTTCTGGTCGTCGTAGGACTCGTACACCGTGCCGCCGCGCCGGTTCGGGTTCTCGTGCGGCTTCACGGTGACCCACAGCTCCGCGTACGGATCCGTGGCGCCGACCACGCGCGAGGTGCCGACGCGTACGTTCATGCCCTCCAGGGACTCGTACAGGTCCAGGGCGTACGAGCGGGGCTTCAGGGGCAGTGCGTTGATGCTGCCGCCGGCTGCGGGGTCGCCGGTGGGCGCGTACGCGGAAGGCACCGACTTGGCGTTCACCGTGACGGGCGCGGGCAGCGCGTTGCCGGACGACTCGACCGTGACCGTCGGCTTGGTGACCTGGGTCAGGGACTGGTTGCCGGACGACTCGCCGCCGGGCACGTACTCGCCGACGGTCCCGGAGACGCGGACCGCGTCACCGGCCTTCACGGTCAGCGCGGCCGACCCGGTGTAGACGAAGACGCCCTCGCTGGTCGCGGGGTCGGCGTCGGCCTTCGGGTCCTGGATCCAGAAGCCCTTCGAACCGTACGTACGGACGCCGGTCACGATGCCCGTCACGTCCGTGACCTGCTGACCCACGAGCGGCGAGAGGCGGGTGGTGCCCTGGATGTCGTGGACGCGCACGTCGGCGGCGGACGCGGACGAGGAGCTCACGGCGAGCAGACCGGCCGCGAGGGCGGTCGCCACGACGGTGGAGACGGCGGCGGATCTCACGGCGGGCCGGGTGGCACGGGATATGTGCGGCATCGAGGAACTCCGGATGAGGGTGAGGTCGTATGAAGCGGGTGAGAGCGCGCGGGGTGGGCCGGTGGGCGCCCGGCGCTCTACGCGCGTCAATCTCTTGTGTGCCCAGGGGAGTTGTCAAGGTTCGGCGGGTGTTCTCACCGTGTATGTCTTCTGACAGGGACATGAACCGGGCGGCATGCGTCCAAATCCGTCTAGGCTTCGACCCAGCCGATCCGTTGCATTGCCCCGGAGGAGAACCAGCCCATGTCCGTAAGTCCCGCCACCCTGCCGCCGGTGCTGCTGCACTCCGAAGCGGAACTCGCGCGGGCCGCGCTCGCCACGCCGCTGCTCTCCCGCGCCGCGCGGCTCGCCCGCTGGGCGGGTCCCGAGACGCGCGTCGGCGCGGGCGGTGAGCTCATCGAGGAGCAGCTGCCGGCCGCCGCGGCCGAGCTGGGCCTCGAAGCGGACGACCCGGACGCCGCCGCGTACGCGAGCGAGGCCTGGCGCGTGGCCGTCGACACGGGCCTGGTGGACGTCACGGACGCGGACGAGTCGGAGGGCCCTGACGGAGAGGACGCGCCGGGCACGGTGACCGCGGGCGAGGACCTCGCCGCGCTCACCTCCGGCAGCCCGCAGGACATCCTGGGCGTCTGGCTCGGCGCCCTGGACACGGTGTACTCGGACGCGACCGTGCCCGACATGGACAACCTCCTGGACGTCCTGGAGGAGAACGGCGAGATCGACTTCGAGGAGCTCGGCTGGGACCCGCAGGCGGAGGCCGACTTCCTGGACGGCGTGCTCGGCAACCTGTACCTGCTCACCGCGGGGGAGGCCGGGGCGGGCGAGGGCCCGGTGCCGCTGCCCGCGCTCGCCGCGTCGATGATCGTGCCCGACGACATGGGGGAGCCGACGGACGACATCCTGGAGCAGGTGTCGGACGCGATGATGAAGCTCGACGACCAGTTCCGGCTCTTCGAGCCGCTCGGGCTCGTCGAGTACCAGCCGGTCGACGAGGCCCTCATGGTGGACATCGACGAGGCCGAGGCGCCGCTGCCGGACGACGACGAGGACGTCACCCGGTACGGCATGGTCAAGCTGACGCCCCTCGGGGTGTACGGCATCCGGGCGCGGATGCTGGAAGCGGGGGTGGACGCCCCCGCGGTCGGCGACCTCGCGGACAAGGGCGCCGACGCGCTGCTGGAAGGGACGGCCGGTTTCCCGCAGGCCGCCGCGCAGGCCGAGATCGAGCAGTGGCTCGCCCGGCACGAACCGCTGGACGCGGCAAGGGAGTTGCTTGCTGCCGCACGGGGCGGGGACGAGGGGGCGCCGCTCAGGCGGCTCCGGTGCCAGCAGGCGCTCTCGCTGGTGGGCGGCGAGGCGGAGCCCGCGCTGCGTGAGGTGCTCGACGACGCCGAGCTCGGTGGGCTCGCCCGGGTGTGGCTCGCCGAGCACGGGGCGGCCGACGTGCCCGCGCCCTCCGAGGCGATGGTCTTCTGGCTGACCATCGACACGATCGCCGCGCAGCTCGCCGCCGAGGGCAACTCCGATGAGCTGCAGGGTCTCGTGGAGGGCCTCTCCGAGCAGCACAGCGGGTTCTTCGCCGCGGCCTGGCGGGTCGAACACCCCGCCACCGCGGACGTGTTGGAGGCGATGGGGCGGCTGCACCCCGACAAGAAGGTGGCCAAGGAAGCGCGCAAGGCGGCGTTCAAGGCCCGCTCGCAGCAAGGCATGTGACGCGTTCGGGCACCTGCCGGGCCGCCGATGCGGCCCGGCAGGTGCCCGGTTCAGCTCAGCACTCGTACTTCGTCGTGTGCTTGAACGACGATGTCGCGCCGTCGAAGCCGTACGTCCCCCGGTACGCCGGAGGGTTCTGGTACTCGCCGACGATCGTGATCGTGTTGGCGCAGGAGCCCTGACCCGTCCGCTTGGCGTCCAGGCGCATGTTGTCGCCTATGAGGCCGCCCGTGATGTCCCAGGGTGCGCCGCAGATGCCGGAGGTGATCTGGCCGCCGGTCACCACGTGCGGGTAGGTGTTGGGGTTGTACTTCACTTCGATGGCGAACGTGATCGCGCCGTTGTGCAGCTCCAGCTTGCAGGTGGTGGAGACCGCCTCGGCGGACACGTCCTGGGGCGCGGCGAATGCCTCGTCGCGCGTCTTGACCTCGGCGCCCTGCGGGTTGTGGAAGCGGTGCTCCGCGCGGGCCTGGCCCTTCTGCTTGCGTGCCTGAGTGGTCATGAAGCCCTCCTCTCGTGGTGAGGCCGGTCAGGCCAGCTGCTCGGAGATCTCCACCCGCAGCAGCGCGCGGACGTTCTCGAGGTGGTTGAGCACCGTCACGGTGGACGATCCGGCGAACAGCAGCCCCATCGCGACGTTGTCGAGCGAGGTCACCAAGGACCCCGAGTCGCCGCCCGCGGAGATGTTCGTCGTCAGGATCTGGTCCTTGAAGCGGGCCGTGCCCGCCGTGCCGTAGTTGACGTCGATGGTCGCGTCGACGGCGATGATCCGGCCGAAGGAGATGTTGGTCGTACGGCCGGTCTTCTTCACGTGGTCGCCGACCGCGACGTTCGCCTTGCGGCGCCAGGCGCGCGGCGCGCCGCTGAAGTACGTCTCGCGGGTCGCGTCCTGGAAGTCGACGGTGCCGAGCGCCGCGTCGACGACGTTGTTGTGCCGCTCCAGCGGAATCTGCGGGGCGAACTGGATCGTGATGAAGCGCTCCAGGGTCGCGATGCGGTCGGCCGGGTCCTGGCCGCCGTCGAAGACACCCGGCTGCACGATCGAGCTGCCCATCTGGGCGCGGTTGGAGTCGGCGAGCACGTGGTTGTTGGAGAGGATGTAGAACTTCGCCGGTACGCCGAGGCCGGAGGCCGGCGGGTCGACGGAGGCGCCGGGCAGGAAGTCGTAGACCACGCTGCCGAGCGTGCCTGCCGTCACGCGTACGTTGCCGACCGAGGCGCCGGCGGGGCACGGGCGCATCCGGCGCTTGAGGAGCTGCGGCTCGAACGCGCCGAGCCCGCCGAGCTCTTGAAGCTGGGGCTGCGTCAGGCCCGCGAGCTGCTCGCTCACGCTGCCGTCGGCGTCGTACGTCCCCGAGGAGCGGTCATCGGTGCGGCCGGACTTGCGCTGCTGCCGCTGCGCGGCGACATGGCCGACCGCGACGATGTCGGTGGGCGTACCGTCGTCCATCTGGCGCGGGACGACGTCCCGCTCAGGGAGCATGGACTCCGGGACCTTCTGGGTGACGAACACGATGACGGCCGGTTCGCCGGTGGGCTGTCCCTCGGTCCACTTCACGCCGTGGCCGAAGCCGACGACGTTGGCCAGCGGCGACTGGGGCCGCAGGAAGTCGGATGTCGCCTGCTGGCGGGAGCTGTCACTGAGCTGACCGCCGGTGGGTCCTCGCATCAATTCGGGCTGGCTCACGCCAGACCACCTCTTCGCCTTCATTGCAGGGTCGGAGTTCCGGTCCGTGCTCTGTCCTTGGCCTCGTCCTAGGCCTGGGCCTGGGCGTCGACGCCGCCGATCGCGAGTACGCGCACGGGGACGCCTTCGAGCACCTCCGGAACCACGTCTTCGTCACGGAGCCGGTCACGGGGAACTTTGCGGGTGACGAAGACGACGATCACGTCCGTACCCGAGTTCTCGTCCCTCCCGGTGCCGACACCGGTGACATTGGCCAGCTTCATCAGCCGGTCCTCATGGAGACTGCGTGCCTGCTGTGCGTCCACGCGGCTCGCCTCCCCTACGGGTGATGCACGTAGGTGATGTCTATTGCCGTGTGGATCGCGGGTCAAGGCGTTCTGCACGAAATCTTGGCTTTGCGTGTGATCCGCGCGTGTTGACCTTGTTTACGAAGACTCTTCCAACCAGTGGCTCACGTGCGCCGATTCCGTTTTCACGTACGCAGATGTGAAGCGCCATTGAGGTCCAGGACCGTGCCCGACGCCCACTCCGCCACCGGGGACGCGAGCCACAGCACCGCCGCCGCGATCTCCTCCGCCGTGCCCGCCCGCCCGAACGGGCTCTGCGCGCGGATCGCCGCGCCCTCCTCCCCGCTCAGCCGGTGCGCGACCCTCTCCGTCTCGAAGAAGCCGGGCGCCACCGACGCCACCGCGATCCCGTACGGCGCGAGCGACACCGCGAGGGACTGGCCGAGCGCGTGCACGGCGGCCTTGGTCGCCCCGTACGCCGGGTGGTCGGGCTCCCCGCGGAACGCGCCGCGCGAGCCGATGTTCACGATGCGGCCACCCGTGCCCTGGTCGATCATCCGGCGGGCAGCCAGGTGGCTGAGGTTCGCCGTGGCCAGGAGGTTCACCGACACGTGCCGCTGCCAGAGCGCCGCCCAGTCCTCGTACGACGTGTCGGCGAGGGGGTGCGGCAGGTTCACGGCGGCGTTGTTGACCAGGACGTCCAGGCCCCCGAGCGCGCCGGCGGCCCGTCCCGCGACGTCCGCCGCGCCCGCCGGATCCGACAGGTCCCCGCCCACCAGCGCATGGCCCTCGCCCTTGAGCGAGGCGAGCGTCGCGCGTGCCTCGTCCTCGCGCGAGCCGTAGTGCACCGCGACGCGGTCGCCGCTCGTGGCGAAGGCCTGCGCCAGGGCTCTGCCCAGGCCTCGGGAGGCCCCGCTGATCAGGACACGGCGACCGGTGGCCGGCAGGTTCATGGAAGGTAGCCCCTCGACGTCGAACAGCGTTCAACCGCTGTTTATACGCGAGCGAGAACGTGACGCCGACAGCAGCCCGGCCGAAACTGGAAGTATGCAGGCCGGGAGTCGCAGCACGTACACAGTCAGCCCGTAGCCCGCTCGTACGCGCCTCAGGAGACATCATGTCGCTCACTCGCAGGGACTTCGCCAGACGCTCCGCGGTCACCGGTGCGGGGGTCGCCCTTGCCGGCAGCGTCGGCGCGCTCGCCACCGCACCCGGCGCGCTCGCCGCCACCGAGACGGAAGGCGTCGACGCGGAGGGCGCCGACGCGACGTACGGCGCCCCCGGCTACGGCCCCCTCGTCCCCGACCCGGACGGCCTGCTCGCGCTGCCCGCCGGATTCTCGTACCGCGTCCTCACGCACAGCGGAAAGACGAAGCTGGAGACCGGCGAGTTCACGCCGTCCAACCACGACGGCACCGCCACCTTCGAGGGCCCGCGCGGCGTGACGCTGCTCGTCAACAACCACGAGCTGAGCGGCCCCCGCTCCAAGTGGAAGCACCCGGTCCCCCTCACCGAAGGCCTCGTCTACGACCCGGCCGCGTCCGGCGGCTGCACCGTCGTCGAGGTCCGCCGCGACGGACACGTCGCCGAGTGGGTCGGCATCGCGGGCACCGCCACCAACTGCGCGGGCGGCAGCACCCCCTGGGGCACCTGGCTGACCTGCGAGGAGACCGAGGACAAGGCCGGCCAGAACGGCATGACCAAGGACCACGGCTACGTCTTCGAGGTCGACCCCTACGACCGGCGTGCCAACCGGGCACCCAAGCCGATCAAGGCTCTTGGCCGCTACGCCCACGAGGCCGTCGTCGTCGACCCCAAACGCGGCCACCTCTACCTCACCGAGGACGCCGACGAGCCCAACGGCCTGATCTACCGCTGGACCCCGCCGCAGGGCTTCGAGCACGGCCGCGGCAAGCTGCGCGCCCTCGCCGACGACGCGGGCGTCCTGAAGGCGCCCAAGTGCTACGACTCCGGCGGCCGTTTCGTGGACGACCTGTCCCGCGCCACCAAGATCGGCACCGTCTACGGCGTGGACTGGGTCGAGGTGCCCGACCGCGACGCCCGCACGGTCCCGGTGCGCGAGCAGTTCGACGACGGCGACATCACGCGCGCCCGCAAGCTCGAAGGCATGTGGTGGGGCGACGGCGGCGCCTACATCGTCGCCTCGTACGCCCGCGACGAGAGCCCGGTCCAGCACGACGGCCAGGTGTGGTTCTACCACCCGGCCCGCCGCACCCTGACCCTGAAGGTCCTCCTCGGCGTCAACCCCGACCCCTCCAAGGACGGCGCCTTCGACAGCCCGGACAACATCACAGTCTCCCCCTACGGCGGCCTCGTCATCGCCGAGGACGGCAACGGCATCCAGCACCTCTTCGGGGCGACCGAGCGCGGCCGTACGTACCCGATCGCGCGCAACGAACTCAACGCGGGCACGCCCGAGAAGCCCTCCTACAGCGAATTCGCCGGCGTCACGTTCTCGCCCGACGGCAAGACGCTCTACGCCAGCATCCAGTCGCCCGGCATCTTGCTGGCGATCACCGGGCCGTGGCGGCGGCAGCGCGGCTAGGGCTTGGACGGGGGTTTCCGCGGCAGGCCCGTCAACACCCTTGCCCGCCAAGGAAATTGACATCTAACATTTCAGCGCATGGGAGCCATGCAACCGGTGCGCCGCACCCTCCTCAGGGACCAGGCGTACGCATCGATCCGTGACGCGATCGTCGGCGGTGACATCCCGCCGGGCAGCGTCGTGCGGGACGCCGACCTCGCCGCGTCGCTCGGCCTGTCCCGCGCGCCCGTCCGTGAGGCGTTCGCGCGGCTCGTCGACGAAGGCCTCCTGGAGACCAAACCGCAGAGCCACACCCGCGTGACGCCGCTGGACGCGGCCGGCGTCAGGGACGCGGCGGCCGTCGTCCGCGCCATGCACGAACTGGCCGCCCGCAGCGCGGTGCCCCGCCTGGGGCCCGCGCACCTCTACGCCATGCGGGAAGCCAACCGCCGGTTCGCGGCGGCCGTCGCGTCCGGCGACGTGGAGGAGGCCCTGCGGGCCGACGACGACCTGCACGGTGTCCTCGTCGCGGCCTGCGGCAACAGGGCGGCGGCGGCCACCATCGCCCGCTACACCCCCCTCATACGCCGCCTGGAGAGGCAGCGCTTCGGCGAGGGCGTGGCCTGCGGCTCCGCCGAACTGCACGAGCGTCTTATCGACGCGTGCGCGGACGGCGACCCGGAAGCGGCGGCGGCCGTCACCACGGAGATCTGGCGCGTCCTGGAAGAACTCGCCCACCCCTGAACCTCCCGGAGGCCCTGTGTCCGTGCCCCTCGCGCCCCTCGACTCCTACGCCCGCTACCCCCTCCTCTTCGGCCCCTCGCCCGTCCACCCCCTCGACCGGCTCAGCCACCACCTCGGCGGCGCCGCGCTCTGGGCCAAGCGGGAGGACTGCAACTCCGGCATCGCGTACGGCGGCAACAAGACCCGCAAGCTGGAGTATCTGGTCGCCGACGCCCTCGCCCAGGGCTGCGACACCCTCGTGTCGATCGGCGGCGTCCAGTCCAACCACACCCGTCAGGTCGCGGCCGTGGCCGCCCGCGCCGGGCTCAAGTGCGTGCTGGTCCAGGAGAGCTGGGTCGACTGGCCCGACTCCGTCTACGACAAGGTCGGCAACATCCTCATCAGCAGGCTCGCGGGCGCCGACGTACGCCTCGTACGCGCCGGATTCGGCATCGGCATCAAGGAGAGCTGGGAGCGGGCGGTGCGCGAGGTCGAGGAGGCGGGCGGCAGGCCTTACGCGATCCCGGCGGGCTGCTCCGAGCACCCTCTCGGCGGCCTCGGCTTCGCGCGCTGGGCGTACGAAGTGGCCGAGCAGGAGGAGGAGTTGGGGGTCTTCTTCGACACCGTCGTGGTCTGCTCGGTGACCGGGTCCACGCAGGCGGGCATGGTCGCCGGATTCGCCGCGCTCGCGGAGGAGGGCGGCCGCCCCCGTCGCGTTCTCGGCATCGACGCCTCCGCCGATCCCGGCCGCACCCGCGAGCAGATCGCCAGGATCACGCGCGGGACGGCCGAACTCATCGGAGTGCAGGCAGAGGTGAAGGACGCCGACATCGAGCTGGACGCGCGCTACCACGCGGGCACCTACGGGCTCCCGGACGAGGCGACCCTCGACGCGATGCGGCTCGCCGCCCGCACGGAGGGCATGGTGACCGACCCGGTCTACGAGGGGAAGTCGATGGCCGGGATGATCGACCTGGTGGACAGGGGAGAGATCGCACGCGACGCCACCGTCCTGTACGCCCACCTCGGCGGGCAGCCCGCCCTGAATGCCTACAGCGCCTTGTTCTGAGCGGGGCGCCTGGGGCACACATGTGCGCGCGGTGCGACGGAGTAAATACGTAACGCTACGGGGAATGGGAAATTGTGTGTCGGTTTGATGCCGATGTGAGGACCGTGTGAGCTCGGAGCATGGTGCGCCGGGGTCCGGAGGGCGCATACTCAGAACATGACGAGGCCCCCCGGTACCCGACGCCACCTGCCGAACAGCCCCTTTAACGTTCCGCCGCCGCCCGCACCGCCCATCGAGCAGTTCGCCGTGGGCGACCGGGTCTCGCACGACCAGTACGGACTCGGACGCATCGTCGGAGTCGAAGGCGAGGAAGCGGTGGTCATCGACTTCGCGGGCCGCCAGGGAAGGTTCCTGAGCCCGTACCCCAAGCTGGCCAAGCTCTGATCCCCTGATCTGCGTACGACAAAGGGGCGGCCGCCGGGAGGAGTCCTCCTGGCGGCCGCCCCTGCGCATGCCCGCCCCGGCTACAGAGCCTGCGCCGCGGGCTTCACCATTCCGCGCACGGTCCGTGACTTCACGAAGTCACCCATGGCGGTCATTTCCCACTCGCCCGTGAACTGCTTGATGAGCTTGGCCATCATGACGCCCGTCTGCGCCTCGGCGTTCGTGAGGTCGAAGCGGACGAGCTCCTCGCCCGTCGCCGCGTCGAGCAGACGGCAGTACGCCTTGGCGACCTGCGTGAACTTCTGACCCGAGAACGAGTTCACCGTGAAGACGAGACCCGTCACGTCCTGCGGCAGACGGCCCAGGTCCACGACGATCACCTCGTCGTCACCGCCGCCCTCACCCGTGAGGTTGTCGCCGGAGTGCTTGATCGCGCCGTTCACGATCGACAGCTTGCCGAAGTAGCAGCTGTCCACGTGGTTGCGCTGCGGGCCGTACGCGATGACGGAGGCGTCGAGGTCGATGTCCTTGCCGCCGTACGCGGGCTCCCAGCCCAGGCCCATCTTGACCTGCGAGAGGAACGGCTTGCCGCCCTTGACCAGGGACACGGTCTGGTTCTTCTGGAGGCTGACCCGGCCCTTGTCCAGGTTGATCTTCCCGGCACCGGGCGCGGGGGCCGCGGGCGCCGGGGGAGCGGCGGGCGCGGCCGGTGCCGCGAGGCGGGGGTCGGCGACCGGCGGGGGCGGGCCCTGGACCGGGGCGCCGGACGGCGGCGCCATCGGGGCGGCGGGTGCGGGTGCGGCGGCGGCCGGAGCGGCCGGGGCCGCGGGCTCCTCGACCGAGACCCCGAAGTCCGTCGCGATGCCGGCCAGGCCGTTCGAGTACCCCTGACCGACGGCGCGCGCCTTCCACGCGCCGTTGCGCAGATAGACCTCGACGATCACCAGGGCGGTCTCGCCGCCGAGCTGCGGGGGCGTGAACGTGGCGAGGACGGAACCGTCGTCCGCGTTGCGGATGGTGGCGGTGGGCTCGATGCCCTGGAAGGTCTGGCCCGCCGCGTCCGGGCTGGCGGTGACGACGATCTTCTCGATGCCGGCGGGCACGGCGGTGGTGTCCACCGTGATCTTGTCGGGGGTCGTACCGCCACCCGACTGGTAGGTCACACCGGGGCCCGAGGGCTGGTTGAAGAAGATGAAGTCGTCGTCGGAGCGCACCTTGCCGTCGGCGGTGAGCAGCAGGCCCGATACGTCGAGCCGCACCGGAGCGGCGACGTCCACCGCCACGCGGGGGGCGGAGAGGGGGATGTTCGAGCCGGGGGTCATAGCTGTCATGCATGGGGTAACGAACGTCCCGCCTTTGCCGTTCCCTTACCCGCGGAAGTTTCTTTCCCGCGCCCACAGAACGCCGGAGGGGCTGAAAATTCAGCCGCGGGGCAATCGGGTGGGTGGGCGGGAAATCAGCCCCTCCGGCGTTTGAGGAGCGGGGTCTGGGGCGGAGCCCCAGTTTCGGGAAGGGGCGGGACTGGGGAAAGCCCCGCAGGGAACGCCCCTACGGCACCACCACGATCTTCCGGCCCACACCGGAGGCGAACCGGTCAAGAGCCTCGGGGTACGCCGCCAGCGGCATCCGGTCGCTGATGAACACGTCCGGGTCGAGCACGCCGCAGGCGAACAGCTCCGCCGCCCGCTCATAGCTGTGCAGCACCGCCATCGAACCGGTGATGGTGATCTCCTGGTTGTAGATGCGGTACGGGTCGATGCTGACCCGTGTCGCGTAGTCGGCCACCCCGAACTGCAGGAATGTGCCGGCCTTGGCGACTCGCCCCAGACCGTCCTGGATCGCGTTCGCGTTCCCCGTGGCGTCGACCACGATGTCCCACCCTTGCGGCCGGTCGAGCTCGTCAGCGCCCGCGGCCGATCCCGAGACGCCCAACTGTCGCGCCGTGGCGAGGCGGTCCGGGTTGAGGTCCACGACGTCCACGCTCGCCGCCCCCGTCCGCTTGGCGAGCTCCAGCATCATCAGGCCCATCGTTCCGGAGCCGTAGATCAGCACGTGGGCGCCCAGCCGGGCACGGAGCACGTCGTAGCCGCGCACCGCGCAGGACAGTGGTTCGATGAGGGCCGCGTCCTGGGTGCGTACGTTCTCGGGGAGCCGGACACAGTTCGCGACGGGCGCGACCGCGTACTGGGCCGCACCGCCCGCCGTGGTGACGCCGATCGCGGCCCAGCGCTCGCAGAGGTTGTTGTGGCCGGTGCGGCAGTAGCGGCACTCGTAGCAGTAGAGCGAGGGGTCGACGGCCACCCGGTCGCCGACCGCGAGCTCCGTGACCTCGCGGCCGAGCCCCACGACCTCCCCGGCGAACTCGTGCCCCGGCACCACCGGCAGCGTGGGCGCGAACTCGCCCTGCAGGATGTGCAGATCGGTCCCGCACAGACCGCACGCGGCGACCTCGACGACGACCTCCCGCGGCCCCGGAGTGGGGTCGGGCACCTCGCCGACGACAGCCTTGCCGACGGACTCGATGATGGCGGCCTTCACTTGACGGCTCCCAACGACAGGCCCTGGACCAGCTTGTCCTGGGCGGCGAACCCCGCGGCGAGCACCGGCAGGGAGATCACGAGCGACGCGGCGCACACCTTGGCCAGGAACAGGCCCTGGCTGGTGATGAAGCCGGTCAGGAACACGGGCGCGGTCTGGGCGACGACGCCCGTGAGCACCCGCGCGAAGAGGAGTTCGTTCCAGCTGAAGATGAAGCAGATCAGGGAGGTCGCCGCGATCCCCGGCAGCGCGATGGGAGCCACCACGCGCGCGAGGATGGTGGGCAGCCGAGCCCCGTCGATCTGCGCGGCCTCGATGATCGCGACCGGCACCTCGGAGAGGAAGGAGTGCATCATCCACACCGCGATCGGCAGGTTCATCGACGTGTAGAGGATGACGAGCAGCCAGATGTTGTCGAGCATCTCGGCGTTCTTGGCGAACAGATAGATCGGCAGCAGGCCCGCCACGACGGGCAGCATCTTCGTCGACAGGAAGAAGAACAGGACGTCCGTCCACTTCTTCACCGGCCTGATGGAGAGCGCGTACGCGGCAGGCAGCGCGAGGACGAGCACAAGAAGGGTCGAGGCGACCGATGCCACCGTCGAGTTGATGAGGGCGGGCCAGGGACTCGCGCCGCCGCCCGAGCCGAAGAACTCGCGGTAGCCGTCCAGGGTGAGGGACGCGGCGAGCGAGGGCGGGTTGGTCGCGGCGTCCTCCTCCGAGTGGAAGGAGGTCAGCGTCATCCAGGCGATGGGCAGGAAGAACAGGATTCCGGCCAGCCAGGCGGCGAGGCCGAGGCCCGCCGACCCGCGGATCCGGATCCGGCTCCCGGGCTGGGTACGTGTTCGCGTCACGGCAGTGCTCATGCGCGGGACGCCTCCTCACGGAACAGGGACGAGACGACCCGCAGCGCGAAGGTCGCGATGATGATGGAACCGATGACGACGAGGACACCGGCGGCGGACGCCAGGCCGTTCTCGTGGGCCTGGTAGAAGCTCTGGTAGACGGTGTAAGGCAGGTTGGCGGTGCCCAGGCCGCCCGAGGTGATCGTGAAGACGGCGTCGAAGTTCTGCACGATGTAGATCGAGCCGAGCAGCGCACCGAGCTCCAGATAGCGGCGCAGGTGCGGCAGCGTCAGGTAGCGGAACACCTGCCAGCTGCCCGCGCCGTCCATGCGGGCCGCTTCGATGAGTTCACTGTCGCGGCTCTGCAGCCCTGCGAGCAGGATCAGCATCATGAAGGGCGTCCACTGCCAGATCAGTGATGCCTCGATGGCGATCAGCGGGGTGTTGGACACCCAGTCGGGCTGCGCCGCGCCGTCACCGCCCACCCAGTGGAGCAGGCCGTTGAAGAGGCCGTACTCGGGGTTGTAGAGCACGTGCTTCCACAGCAGCGCGGCGGCCACGGGCACCAGCAGGAACGGCGCGATGAGCAACGTACGCACCAGGCCGCGCCCCCGGAACTTCCGGTCGAGGAGCAGGGCGAGCCCGAGGCCGATGACGAGGCTCGCGAGCACGACGGTGGCCGTGAGCACGATGGTCGTCAGGACGGACTTGCGCAGGTCGGGGTCGGTGAGGACCTCGGAGTAGTTGTCGAATCCGGCGAAGCTGCGGGCGTCGGGGTAGAGGGCGTTCCAGTCGAAGAAGGAGATCACCAGCGTGGCCACGAACGGCAGTTGGGTGACGACGACCATGAAGATCAGGGCGGGCAGGAGCGGGGCCCTGGTGGCCCAGGCGCGCAGCCGTCCTCCGGGGGGCTTGGCTCCGGACACGCGTACGGTCCTGGGCGCGACGGTGGTGGTACTCGCGGTGGCGGTCATCGTCCCTCGTACTCCTCGGCGATCTTCTCGGCGAGCTTCTGTGACTTCTTGAGGGCCGATTCGACGGACTGGCGCCCGGCGATGGCCGCGCTGATCTCCTGGGAGACCTTCGTGCCGAGGTCGGTGAACTCGGGGATGCCGACGAACTGGATGCCGGGCGCGGGCCGGGGCTGCACGCCCGGGTCGCGCGGCCTCGCGCCCTCGATGGCGGCGTGGGTGACGTCCTGGAAGGCGGCGGCTTCCTCGCGGTACTCGGGGTTGGCGTACGTGGAGGCGCGCTTGCCCGCGGGGACGTTGGACCAGCCGATCTTCTCGCCGACCAGCCGCTCGTACTCCTTGCTCGACGCCCAGGAGACGAACTTCCAGGCCTTGTCCGGGTTGCGCGACGCCTTCTGCAGGCCCCAGGCCCAGGTGTAGAGCCACCCGGAGCTCTTCGTCTTCTCCACGGGCGCGGGTACGTAGCCGATCTTGCCCTTGACGGGGGACTTGGCGGATTCGAGTGAACCGGCAGCTGCTGTGGCGTCATACCACATGGCGGTCTTGCCTTGAGTCAGGTTGTTCAGGCACTCGGCATAACCGGACTGGGCGGCCCCGGACTCGCCGTGCTTGCGAACGAGGTCTACGTAGAAGCGAGTTGCCTTTTCAAACTCGGGCGAGTCGATGCGGGCCTTCCACCCCTTGTCGAACCACGTCCCTCCGAAGGTGTTCACCACGGTCGTCAGGGGCGCGATCAACTCGCCCCAGCCCGGAAGCCCGCGCAGACAGATGCCCTTCATCCCGGACTCGGCGCCGGCGCCTTCGACGTCACCCGCGAGCTTGGCCACCTGCTGCCAGGTGGGGCGCTTCGGCATGGTGAGACCGGCCTTCTTGAACACGTCCTTCCGGTACATCAGGAAGGACGACTCTCCGTAGAAGGGTTGTCCGTAGAGCTTGCCGTCGTCCCCGGTGAGGGACTGGCGCATGGACGGCAGTATGTCCTTCTCGTCGTACGCCTTGTCCTTGCGGGTGTACGAGCCGAGCTCGTGCAGCCAGTCGTTCTTGGCGTAGATCGGAATCTCGTAGTTGCTGAGCGTGGCGACGTCGTACTGGCCCGCCTGGTTGGCGAAGTCCTGGCTGATCTTGTCGCGGACGTCGTTCTCGGGCAGGACCGTGAAGTTCACCTTGATGCCCGTTTCCTTGGTGAAGTGGGCGGCGGTGAGCTTCTGCAGTTCGACCATCTGCGGGTTGTTCACCATCAGTACGTTGATGGAGTCGCCGCCTGAACCGGTCCCGCCCGCCCCGGCCCAGCAGCCGGAGAGCAGCGGGGCAAGCAGCGTCCCTGCGGCTGCCGCGGCGAGCGCGCGCGGCCTCCGTCGGCTCTGGGTTCGCATGAATGCTCCTGGACGTATGGGAACTTATGGGGTGGGTTGGGATGCGTTGAGGTGGGTGAGGGCGTGCGGGATCACAAAAGGTGCCGGGGGAGGGAGGGTGAGCGGGCGGGGGCGGGGGCGGGCGCGTCAGACGCGGATGACCTGCGGTCCCTGGAGCGAGTAGCGGTGCGCCTCGGAGGCGGGCAGCTGCGTGCTCGTGACGATCGCCTCCAGCTCGCCGACGTGCGCGAACCTGCAGAAGCTCGTCGCCCCGAACTTGGTGTGCACGCCCGCGAACACGGTGCGCCGTGAAGCGCGGATGGCCTGCGTCTTCACCTCGCTGACCGCGGGGTCGGGGGTGGTCAGGCCGTGCTCGCGGGAGATGCCGTTGGCCCCGATGTAGGCGAGGTCGATCACGAACCCGGCCAGCATGTGCGTCGTCCAGTGGTCGACGGTTGCGAGGGTGCCGGGGCGGACGCGGCCGCCGAGGAGGAGTACGGACATGTTGTCGGCCTCGGCGAGGGCGCCGGCGGTGGCCAGGGACGCGGTGACCACGGTCAGGGAGCGGCCTCTGGAGGCTTCGGGGAGAGCCTCGGCGATGAGCTGCGGGGTGAAGCCCTCGTCGACGAAGACGGTTTCGGCGTCGCCGAGGAGGTCGGCGGCGGCGGTGGCGATCCTTCGCTTCTCCGGGACGTGCATCGTGGTGCGGAAGGCGAGGGTCGTCTCGAAGCCCGCGCTCTCCACGGGGTAGGCGCCGCCGTGGGTGCGGCGGACCAGGCCGTGGTCCTCCAGGGCGCGGAGGTCGCGGCGGACGGTTTCCTTGGCGACGCCCAGCTTGGTGGCGAGTGCGGTGACGTCCACGGAGCCGGAGGTCCGTGCCGCCCGGACGATTTCCCGCTGGCGCTCTTCCGCGGTCATGGGAGCCGCCTCCTTCCCTCGCTGTGCCCTGCCCGTTCGGGCTCTGGGGGAAAGTTCTACAGCGGGGGACGGCGCGTGAACAGGCTCGGAGCGGGGGTGATGGTGCCCGTCTCTGCCCGTTTGGCGGGGCCAGGGCCTCTGGTTCGGGCTCGGGCTGTGCCCGTTCGGGGGTGGGGGGTGCCCGTTCGGTGCCCGGGTGCGGGTTCGGGGGCTTGTTTTTCCCCAACCCCGCCCCTTCCCGAAAACCCTCTCGGCGCGGGGGCCTTGGTTGCCGTCATCACCGGCTCCGCCGAGTTCGTCCTCAAACGCCGGACGGGCTGGAAGTTTCCGGTCGGGCTGGATACTTCCAGCCCGGCCGGCGTTTGAGGCCATCTTGTCGGGGTCTGGGGCGGAGCCCCAGGTAGGCCCGGGGCGCAGGCACGGTTTTCGGGAAGGGGTGGGGTTGGGGAAAGAAGCCTTTAGTACGGCCACACCGGCGGGTTGGTGCAGAAGTGGCCCCCCAGGTTCGCGTGGTCCGGGTCCCCGGGATCCAGTTCCCCCTGCTCCGCCACCAGCTTCTCCGCGTACTGCTCCGAATCATCCCGCGGCTCATAACCAAGCGCCCGCGCCGACGAAAGGTCCCACCACAGCCGCGTGTTGGCGGAAGACCCGTACACCACCGCATGCCCCACCGCGGGAGCGGTCAGCGCCGCATGGAAGAGACGGGCCCCGTCCCCGGGGCTCATCCAGACCGACAGCATCCGCACACTCGTCGGCTCCAGGAAGCACGAACCGATCCGCACCGAGACCGTCTCCAACCCGTGCTTGTCCCAGTAGAACTGGGCGAGATCCTCACCGAAGGACTTCGAAAGGCCGTAGAAGGTGTCGGGGCGGCGCGGCGCGTCCACCGCGATCAGGGGATCGTCGCCGACGGGCCGCGGCGTGAACCCCACCGCGTGGTTCGACGAGGCGAAGACGACACGGCCGACGCCCTCCTCGCGCGCCGCTTCGTAGAGGTTGTACGTCCCCTCGATGTTCGCCCGCAGGATCTTGTCGAAGGAGGACTCCAGGGAGATGCCCGCGAGATGGATGACCGCGTCGACACCCCGCACGGCCTCCCGCAGCGCCTTCTTGTCGGCGAGGTCCGCCGTGATCGCGTCCGGCTCGCCCTCGATGGGCCGCACGTCGAGCAGCCGCAGTTCGTATCCGTAGGCCGGAAGGAGCCCCCGCATCAAGGTGCCGAGGCCGCCTGCGGCGCCGGTGAGCAGGACGGTGCGGGGAGCGGGCATGAGGGGGTCTCCTCAGATCAGTGGCTGCTCAACGGCTGCTCAGCGGCTGCATTCGTGTGTACGTACAGCATTCACATCTGTAGATATCTGTGGGCACGCTAGAGATCAACGCCTCGCCGCGTCAAGTGTCTTGTGTGGACCTTGACGCTTGACCAGGGCTCGAGGGGCGGCTTAGCGTGGGTGCGTTCAGAAATATGGACGTGGATCAGAAACATGCACGCTAAGGGAGAGCCCGTGACGTCAGCACCCCTCGCCGCTCGACTCGACATCCCCAGCGGGCCGCTGTTCTTCCCGGTCACCGCCTACGGTCCTGACGGCTCCGTCGACCTCGATGTCTTCCGCGCACACGTGCGCGCGGGGATCGAGGCGGGTGCGGCGGCCGTGTTCGCCTGCTGCGGCACGGGTGAGTTCCACGCCCTGACGCCCGAGGAGTTCCGGGCGTGCGTCGGCGCCGCCGTCGAGGAGTCGGCGGGGCGGGTGCCGGTGGTCGCCGGCGCCGGGTACGGCACCGCGCTCGCCGTGCGGTACGCGAAGCTCGCCGAGGATGCGGGCGCCGACGGGCTGCTCGCCATGCCGCCCTATCTCGTCGTGGCCGAGCAGGAGGGACTGCTCCGGCACTACGCCGAACTGGCCGCGGCCACCTCGCTCGACGTCATCGTCTACCAGCGCGACAACGCCGTGTTCACCCCGGAGACGGTCGTCGAGCTCGCCCGCACCGAGGGCGTCATCGGCTTCAAGGACGGCCTCGGCGACATGGACCTGATGCAGCGCATCGTCAGTGCCGTGCGCGCGGAAGTCCCGGAGGAATTCCTCTACTTCAACGGTCTGCCCACCGCAGAGCTGACCGGGCTCGCCTACCGCGGCATCGGTGTGACGCTCTACTCGTCGGCGGTGTTCTGCTTCGCGCCCGACATCGCGCTCGCCTTCCACCGGGCCTTCAATGCCGGGACCGCCGAGGGCGACGCCACCGTGAACCGGCTCATCGACGGCTTCTACCGCCCCTTCGTGGAGCTGCGCAGCGAGGGCCGCGGATACGCCGTCTCCCTCGTCAAGGCGGGCGTACGCCTTGCGGGGCTCGATGTCGGCGGGGTGCGGACGCCGCTGCACGAACCCGCCGACGAGCACATCAAGCGCCTCGCCGAGCTGACCGAGCGCGGGCGCGCCCTGCTCCGGGAGGAGGGCGCGTGAGCCGCGTGAGCCGCGTGAGTCGTATGAGGGCCTCCGCTTTCCTCTATCCCTGGGACGTCGTCGGCGACCCCGCCGCCCCCGCCCGCGTCGCGGACCTCGGCGTCCAGCAGGTCACCCTCGCCTCCGCCTACCACTCCACGCGCGCGCTGACCCCCCGCCACCCGCGCCACCGCATCGTCACCGCCGAGCACGCGGCGGTCCTGTACGAGCCCGGCGGCCGATGGGAGGGGCGCGAGTTGCGGCCGTACGCGGCTGGAAGCTGGGCCCCGGGGGACGCCTACGGAGAGGCCGCCGACGCGCTCGCGGCCGCCGGGCTCGACGTGCACACCTGGGTGGTACTCGCCCACAACTCCCGTATGGGCGCCGACCATCCGGACACCTCCGTCGTCAACGCCTACGGAGACCGCTACCCCTGGGCGCCCTGCATCGCACAGCCCGCCACGCGCGCGTACCTCGCCGACCTCGCGGCCGAGGCCGCCGTGCGTCCCGGCGCGCGCGGCACCGAGCTGGAGTCCCTGGGCTGGTACGGCCTCGCGCATCTGCACGCCCACGACAAGACCGCGGGGGTGACGCTGGGCGAGGCGGGGCAGTACCTGATGTCGCTGTGCTTCTGCGCGGACTGCCGTGAGGGGTACGCCCGACAGGGCCTCGCCGCCGATGAGTTGGCGGCCGGAGTCCGCCGTGCCCTGGAGCCCGCGTGGCGGGGCGATGAGCCCTCCGGTGGGTGGGAGACGGTCGAGAAGCTCCTGGGTGCCGAGCCGGCCGCCGCCACGCGCGCGTGGCGCGAGGAAACCGCCCGCACGCTCCAGGAGGCGGCGATCGCGGCCGTGCGCGCCGCCGCCCCCGACGGCTTCCAAGTACTGCTGCACGCCGACCCGGTGACCTACCACTGCGGCGCCAACGCCGGAGTCGACCCGGAGCACATCCTCTCCGTGGCCGACGGCGTGGTCGTGCCCTGCACGGGCGGTGCGGACGCCCTGACGGCGTTCGCCCCGTACCGCACCGACCGCACCACCCTCGCCGCGAACTTCACGATCGTCTCCGGCATGGGCGGCAGCCCCGCCACCCTCGCCGCCGACGCCGAGCAGGCGGCCGAGCTGGGGGCTGACGAACTGCGGCTCTACCACGTGGGATTGGCGTCCGACGCGGATCTCGCGCAGGTGCGAAAGGCCCTGTCGGAGCTCAAATAGCCTCTGTCGCCCGCGAAGTGAAGACGGTTACCATCCGCGCAACCATTCGCTCCAGTACGAGGAGACAAGGTGCGCAACAAGGGGATATCGGCGCTGGTCTGTGCCGGGTTCATGGCAGGCGCGGCGGTACTGGGCGGGGCCGTGCCCGCCGCCGCGCAGACGGATGGGAGACAGGCTGCCGCGCCCGACATCAGGGAGCGCTTGGAGAAGATCCCCGGCATGAAGGTCGTCTCCGTGGCCGACAGGGAGGGCTACCCCTTCTACACGCTCACGTACGCCCAGCCCGTCGACCACGGCAACCCGCGCGCCGGCACGTTCACGCAGCGCGCCACCCTCTGGCACAAGGCCACGGACAAGCCGACCGTGCTCTACACCGGCGGCTACACCCTGGCGTCCAACACCACAGCCCTCACCAAGCTGATCGACGCCAACCAAGTCAGCGTCGAGCACCGCTACTTCGAGCGGTCCCGCCCCTCGGGCGCGGCCGGCTCCGACTGGTCCAAGCTCACCGTCCAGCAGGAGGCCGCCGACGAGCACCGCCTCACGCAGGCGCTGCGCGGCATCGAGAAGGGCAAGTGGCTCGGCACGGGCGCCAGCAAGGGCGGCATGACGGCGACGTACCACGAGCGCTTCTACCCCGAAGACCTTGACGCGGTCGTCGCCTTCGTAGCACCGAACGACGCCAACAACAGGGACGACAGCGGCTACGAGCGGTTCTTCAGGACGGTCGGCACGGCCGAATGCCGGACCGCGCTCAACGCCGTGCAGCGGGAGATGCTCGTACGCCGCGAGGCGCTGCTCCCCAAGTTCGAGGCGGACGCCAAGGCGAACGGCGACACCTTCGAGGAGACGCTCGGTACCACCGACCGCGCCTACGAGTTCGCGGTCCTCGACCAGGTGTGGAACTTCTGGCAGAGCGGCACCGTCGACAACTGCCCGACCGTGCCCGACGCCAAGAAGGCAGGCGACGACGAGCTCTACGACTGGTCGAAGAAGCACGGCCTCAGCGTCTACCAGGACGAGACCCTCGGCACGAACGGCACGGGCCCCTACTACCGCCAGGCCGCCACCCAACTCGGCTGGGCCGACCTGAAGTTCAGCCACCTCAAGGACGTCCGCCACTACCCGGACATCTACCAGCCCAACTCCGTGCTGCCCGAGGCCATGCGCGGCTCGTACAACAACAGGACCATCGCCGACGTCGACCGCTGGGTGAAGACCCGCGGTCAGCGGATGATGTTCATCTACGGCGAGAACGACCCGTGGAGCGCGGAAAAATTTACCCCGAGCCACCGCGACTCCTACCGCTACGAGGCCCCTGCCTCCAACCACGGCGCTTCCATCGCCAAGCTCCCGGCAGCCGAACAGGCCGAGGCCATCGCGACGATCAAGCGCTGGGCGGATGTGAAGTGACGCACATTTAGGGGCATTTGGGGCTCTTGTGCTTGTCGCGACAGTAGTGATCAAGGTTACGATCCGTACACCGGTGATCATCAAGCTGGGGTGCGAGGCGGCCCCCATGATCGGCAGGCGGCCACGCAACTCGGGTGGGCCAACCTGGAGTTCGACCACCTCGACGGCCTCCGCCGTTACCCGGGCCTGCGGCACCCCGACTCCTTGCTCCCCCCTGCCATGCGCGGCGGCACCTACGATGGCGGGACCGTCGCCGACGTCGATCGCTGGGTGAGGACCAAGGGCGAGCGGATGCTCTTCATCTACGCGGAGAACGACCCCTGGAGCGCCGAGAAGTTCATGCCCAGCAAGCGAGACTCGTACCGGTACCTCGCACCCGGCGCCAACCACGTGAACGCCATCGAGAAGCTGCCGCCCGCCGAGCTGGCGCAGGCCGTCGCGCACGTCAAGCGCTGGGCCGATGTGAAGTAGTGCGCGTTGAACGGGACTTGAGGAGGGGCGCGGCGATCAGTAGTCGCGCTCCCGCGAGTGCCGGCAGCAGGATGCTGTAGTCGATGGTCTCGACCAGGGCCGCGCCCAGAGCTATGCCCAGTGCCGTCGGTGCGAACATCAGGGTGTTCGCGGTTGCCGCCGCCCGGCCGATGAGCGCCTGCGGTGTCTCGCGCTGCACCGCCGTCATGCCCGCGATCAGTACGCAGGGCAGCCCGAGGCCGTTGGCGAGGCTGCCCGCCAGGGCCGTCGCGTTGTACGGCAGCGCCTGCAGGGCCGCGGCGAGTGCGGTGAGCGCGATGCCGGCCCCGCCGAAACGGCGCCCTCCGAAGCGCCGCATCAGCGCCCCCGAAGCGACGCCGATCGCGACCGAACCCGCGCCCTGCACCACGTACAACACGCCTGTGTACGCGGGGGAGTGGCCGAGGCCCTCCACGACCGCGTAGACGGCTGCCCCGCTGATTCCCGACGTCAGCATCGTCAGGCCGCCCGCTGTGACGAGGGGGCGTAGCTGCGGGGTGCTCCACAAGTGGCTTGCGCCTGCCGCTGTTTGGGCGCGCCAGTGCAGAGCGGTGCGGGCGGGTGCGTGCTCGCGTATCCGCAGCAGCGTGAACATTCCGGCCGCGAGGACGAAGGTGGCGGCGTCCAGGAGTGCCACCTCGGCGCCTCCGCAGGCCGCGAAGAGGCCCGCTCCCGCGAGTGGCGCGATCAGCTTCACGCCCTCGTTCGCGGACATCCGCAGGCCGTTGAAGTCACCCGTCAGATCCCTGCCGACCGCCGCCGTCACCAGGGCCGCCTCCGCCGCGTCGGTGACGGCGCCGCAGGCCCCGTACAGGAAGAGCACCGCGTAGAGGATCCACAGGGTGCCCGTGGAGTCGACGAACAGGAGGGAGGTCAGCAGGGCGCCCAGGGCCAGGTTCGTGCCGATGAGCAGGGGTCTGCGGCGGGTGCGGTCGGCGACCGTGCCCAGGAGGGGGCCGATCAGGGCCGGGGCCCAGAGGGCGAAGGTGCAGAGCGCGGCAAGGCCGTCCGATCCGGTCAGCTCCTTCACCCAGATCCCGGAGACCAGCCACATCGCGGAGCTCCCGAAACCGGAGACCACCACCGCGCCCAGACAGAGGCTCGCGTCGCGGTTGCGCAGGACCCGCGTGATCGTGGATGTCGCGGCAGGTGTCATGGCAGGTGTCATGGCAGGCGATCGTGGTTCTAAGGGCCTCGGTTCGGCATAAGGCAGGTGCGGTAGATCGGCCTCTCGGCTTCGGCGATGAGTTCCGGGGGCGGGGCCGGTCTACAGGGCAGGACCGCGGTCCACTGTGTGCTGGGCCGCCGGGAATCGGGAGGATTCATGACAGAGGCGATCGACTTCGCGCCGCAGGCCCGGCTTGTGGCGGCCGTCGCGGAAGGCGTGACCGACGAGCAGCTCGCGGGGCCCACGCCCTGCCCGGAGTACCAGGTTCGCCATCTGCTCGGTCATCTGGTCGGTCTGACCGGTGCGTTCCGGGACGCCGCGCGCAAGGATTTCGGGCCCCACCTCGACCAGGACCCGGGCAGCGCCGTGCCGGACGTCGGCCCCGAGTGGCGTGCCGCCCTGCCGAAGCTGCTCGACGAGCTGGTGGAGGCGTGGCGCGACCCGGCCGCGTACGAGGGCATGACCCGGGCGGGCGGCATCGATCTGCCGGGTGCCGTCGCGGGGGCCGTGGCCATGGACGAACTCGTGGTCCATGGCTGGGACTTGGCCCGCGCGACGGGGCAGGCCTACGCACCTGACGAGGCGAGCCTCCGCGTGGCCCAGGGGCTGCTCACGCCCCAGGAGGGCGACGACTCCGGGAACAGCCTGTTCGGGGCCGCGGTTCCGGTGCCGGACACCGCCCCGCTCCTCGACCGCGTGATCGGTCTCAGCGGCCGGGACCCGGGGTGGGCGCGGCCCGGGGCGTAGTCCGGGGCGTAGTCCCCAGGCTTTCTCCGGATCAGGTATTGATCGGGTAAAGGGTCTCGCGGGGCAGCGTGTGATGCGCGTAGACAGTGCGCGTAGACAAGCATTGACCTGCCCTGACTCTGATCCGGAGAGAACGAACCCATGCGCAAGTCCCTACGGATGGCGGGCATCGCCACCGCCTGCACCGTCGCCGGCGCCGCGCTGTACGGCACCGGCGCCGCCACCGCCGACAACGCAGCGGCGCGGCACACCGCCGAACCCCAGAACATCGGCCTGCTCGTCGGCGAGATCGACGACTACTACGGCGCGTACCAGGACGCCGACGGCGTCTGGCGGTCCTCGCCCGACAGTCCGTACGCCAAGGATCTGGCACGCATCCAGGCGAAGGCGAAGAAGGACATCAGGAAGGCTGCCGCCGCGCACGGCGGCGGCCACGGTGCGAAGAGGGGCGGCCACGGCAAGAAGCCCGCGATCGTCCTCGACGTGGACGACACCTCGCTGCTCAGCTTCGACTACGAGAAGACCACCAACTACACGTACGACAACGCCACATGGGACGCGTACGTGAAGGCGGCCGAGCGCCCCGCCGTCTTCGGCATGCCCGAACTCGTCAAGTACGCCAAGAGCAAGGGCGTCGAGGTCTTCTTCCTGACCGGCCTGAGCGAGTCGCAGCGCGAGGGCGCCGTCACCAACCTCGCCGGGGCCGGATACGACACGCAGCTCGACACCACGCACGTCTTCACCAAGAACAAGACGGCCCCGCCCGCCTACCTGAGCGACTGCGCCACGCCCGCCAAGTGGGAGTGCAGCACCGTGCAGTTCAAGGAAGGCACCCGCAAGCACATCGAGTCGACCGGTTACAACATCGTCGGCAGCTTCGGCGACCAGGTCTCCGACCTCGCGGGCGGGTACGCCGACAAGACGTACAAGCTGCCGAACCCGACGTACTTCGTCGATTAGACAAGCGCCGAGCTCCGCGGGGTGCCGTACCGTTCACCGGCACCCCGCGACCGCTCACCGGCGGTCACGACGTGAGCGCCGCTGACATCATCGCCTTCGCGATCGGCGCCGCCAGGCCGTTGCCGCTCACCTCCGACCTCGCCGCGTCCGAGGACTCGACGATGACCGCCACCGCGACCTCCTTGCCGTCGCTGCCCTTGGCGTACGAGGTGAACCAGGCGTACGGCGTCTTGCTGTTGTTCTCGCCGTGCTGGGCCGTGCCCGTCTTTCCGCCCACGTCCGCGCCGCTGATCTGCGCGTTCGTGCCCGTGCCCTTCTCGACGACCGTCTCCATCGCCGACTGCAGCTGGCTCGCCGTGTCCTCGCTCATCACACGCTCGGAGTCCGCGTCGTCGAACGATTCGAGCGCATCGCCGTTCGAGTCGGTGATCTGGGACACCATGTGCGGCGAGACCAGTTCACCGCCGTTGGCGATCGCCCCGGTGACCATCGACATCTGCAACGGCGTCGCCGTCACGTCGAACTGGCCGATGCCGGTCAGCGCCGTCTGGGCCTTGTCCATGTCCGACGGGTACACGCTCTCGGACGCCCGCACCGGCACGTCCAGCTTCTCCGTGTTGAAGCCCATCTTCTCGGCCATCGCCTTGACCTTGTCCTGGCCCAGGTCGACGGCCAGCTTCGCGAAGACGTTGTTGCACGAGTACTGCAGCGCCGTACGGATCGAGGCGTCCTCGCAGGGAGCGCTCGCGCTCTCGTTCTTCAGGACCGTCCTCGTGCCGGGCAGCGTGTACGGGTTCGGGCTGTCGGTCCTGGTGTCCGCCGAGCCGTAGAGCCCGTCCTCCAGGGCCGCCGCCGCGACGACCAGCTTGAACGTCGAACCCGGCGGCAGCGGCTGCCGCAGCGCGCGGTTGACCATCGGCTTCTCCTTGTCCTTCAGGAGCGCCTGCCACTCCTTGGAGTCCGTGGAACCGCTGATGTCGGAGGGGTCGTACGAAGGAGTCGACACCATGCCGAGGATCTTGCCCGTCTTCGGGTCGACGGCGACCGCCGCGCCCTTCTTGTCGCCGAGCGACTTGTACGCGGCCTTCTGCACCGCCGGGTCGATCGTCGTGATCACGTCACCCGGATCGGCTCGCTTGTTGGTGACCGTGTCCAGCGGGTTCTTCAGCCGGTTGTCGGTGCCGTCGAGGACGTCCTTGTAGATGCCCTCCAGCTGCGTGGCTCCGTACACCTGCGAGCTGTAGCCCGTGACGGACGAGTACAGGTCGCCGTCCTTGTAGGTGCGCTTGTACTTGAGGTCGCCGCCCTTCGTCCGCTCGGAGCCGGTGACGGCGTCACCGCCCACGATGATGTCGCCCAGCGGGTTCGCGTACTGCTCGATCGCGTTGCGCCGGTTCAGCTTGTCGTCCGCGAGAGCCTTCGAGTCGTAGAACTGCACCCACGTCGCCCGCACCAGGAGGGCGACCACGAGCAGCAGCGTGAAGACCGAGGCTTGCCTGATCGTCTTGTTCATCCCGTAAAAGGACGAGCGGTGCGGAGGTATTCGTTCCGTTCTGCCGGGTTTCTTAGAGATTCCTCATACTGCGAGCGACTGCACAGACGCCGCGACCGTGGGGTCAGTCGGTGTTCATGAAGCCCGCCTCGTACGCCGCGATCACCGCCTGCGTGCGGTCCCGCGCCCCCGTCTTGGCGAGCACCCCGGCCACGTGCGTCTTCACCGTCGCCGGGCCCACGCCCATCCGGCCCGCGATCTCCGCGTTGGTCAGGCCCGCCGCCATCAGCCGCAGCACCTCGCTCTCGCGCCCCGTCAGCCTCGCCACCCAGGCCGGCGGGGCGGGCTTCGCGCGCGCGTGCTCGGCGGCCAGGGCGCGCACCGCCGCGGGGAAGAGCAGCGAGTCGCTCCGCGCCACGAGCCGCACCGCCTGCACGAGCGAGTCCGCGTCGGCCCGCTTGAGCAGGAACCCGGAGGCCCCGGCGCGCAGCGCCTCGTACACGTAGGAGTCGTTCTCGAAGGTCGTCACGACCACGATGCGCGGCGGGTCGGCCTGCGTCCGCAGGATCTGCTCCGTGGCCCGGATGCCGTCGATCTCCGGCATGCGTACGTCCATGAGCACCACGTCCGGCTTCGTCTCGCGCACGACGGACACCGCCTCCGCGCCGCTCGCCGCCTCGCCGACGACCTCCAGGTCGGGCTCGGCGGAGAGGATCACGCGCAGGGCGGTGCGCACCATGCGCTCGTCGTCGGCGAGCACGATGCGGACGGGGGCCTCGGCTGTCCCGGTCATGTGTGCGGGGGGTCCCTTCGGGAGGTCGGTCGTCATGCGGGCCCCTTCAGGGGGAGTCGTACGTCCACGCGCCACACCCCGTCGGCGGGGCCTGCCCGCACGGTGCCGCCGAGGAGCCTGGCCCGGTCGGTGATGCCGCGCAGGCCGTGGCCGCCGCCGGGGCGGGACGCGGGGGCGCCGTCGGGCAGCGGGTTCTCCGCGATGATCTCCAGGTCGATGTCGTCCACGGCGATCCTCAGGGTCACCGGGGCGTCGGGGCCCGCGTGCCGCAGCGCGTTGCTCAGGCTCTCCTGGACGATGCGGTAGGCCTCGCGGGACACCATCGGGGGCAGGGCGTCCGGGCCCTCGGGGCCGAGCTCGACCGTGGCCCGCACCCGCAGGCCGCCCGCGCGGGTGCGCTTGAGGAGCCCGTCGAGGTCGGCGGCGAGGGTGGGGGCGGGAGCGGTCGGACCTGCCTGGTCGCCGCCGCCCTCCCGCAACACCCCGAGGACCGCGTCGAGTTCGCCCACCGTGCGCCGGGTCGTCTCCTCGATGGCGGCAAGGGCATCGCGGACGAACTCCGGGTCGTGGTCGAGGACCCTGCGGGCGGCGCTCGCCTGGAGGGTGACCGCGCTCAACGCGTGGCCCACCGAGTCGTGCAGCTCCCGCGCGAGGCGGTTGCGTACGGCGAGGTCCGCGGCGCGCTGCTCGGCCGCCGCGAGCCGGTCGGCGGGCGACGGCCCGAGGAGTTCGGGCGCCCAGCGCGCGAGCAGGCCGCCGGCCGCCGCCGCGCACCCCGCGAGCGCGACGAGGGAGAGGATCCCGATGACCGGGGAGAGCGCCAGCATCCAGCCCTCGCCGAAGACTTCGGGCATGCCCATCCGGCTGTCCCACAGCACCGCCGCGAACGGCACCGCGACAAGCACCGCGGCGAACGGCGGTAGCGCGAGGGACATTCCGCTGATGATCCCGCCGAACCCGAGGTGCAGTGTGAACCACCCGACGGTGCGTCCGCGCGCCTGCCGGGACCGCGCGGGCCCGTCGGCGAGCGCGTCACCCGGCACGTCGCACAGCGCGCGCACGGCGGCCACCGACATGGGCCGCGTGAGCGGGAACAGCGCGGTGATCGCGGCGAGCGGCAACCCCACGACGAACGCGCCGAGTTGAGCGGTCAGCGAGCCGAGGAGGATGTCGTCGCCGAGCAGCGGCCCGACGATGACCGAGCCCACGAAGACGTACGGCATGGCGAGGGCGCCGCCGAGGATCAGATGGATCCACCGACGCCGCGCCCGCCGCCCGAACAGGACCGACAGAGCCGTCAGGGCTGCCGTGGAAGCCTTCACGCGGAGACCCGCGGTTCCGAAGTGGCCGCGCCCGCCCGCTCCTTGAAGAACCGCACGCCGAGAATGACCACAAGGGTCCCGATGATCACCCGCACAGCGTAAGTCAGGATCATGGGCGTCGTCGGCTGCTCGGCGATGTCGTCGACGCCGCCGAGCGAGGCGAACAGCAGCCAGCCGCCCCAGCAGGCGACCGCGCCCGAGCCGAGCCAGGCGAGGGCGAGCGGCACCTTGACGGGCAGCTTGACGGTCAGTGCGGACCCTTGTCGGAACGCGAGGAGGAGGCCGCCGTTCACGGCGGCGCAGAGGTAGAGGAGGTCGAGACCCTCCAGGACGTAGAAGTCGGTCGTACGCTCGTCGATCCGCGCCTCGTTGAGGGCGAAGGTGGAGCCGGTGGCCCAGAGGATGTTGAGGGTGGCGGGGGCGAGGGCGAGAAGCGCGGCGGCGAGGGCGAGGCGGCGGGTGCCGTTCGGGACGGTGCGGGGGAGATCCTGGACACGGCCCCGCCACACATGGCCCCAGCGATCCCGTGTGTAGAGGACGAACAGGGCGCCGAGGGTGAGGCCTTGGAGGATGAAGCCGCCGTAGACGACGCCGAAGACCCACTCGTCGAGAAAAGCGCGGTTGCCGCCGCTGTCCGCAGAGGGGCGGTAGACGCTGCCGCCGAGTGCCTTGACCAGGAGCTGGAGGGGGAAGCCGGCCATGATCGGCGTGAGGAGACCGGTGGCGGCCCACATGGGGAACGCGAGCAGCCAGGCGGGGGTGCGCAGGCCCCAGGGGCGGGTCAGGAGGAGGGCGAGGAGGATGACGCTCGCGTCCATCAGCAGGGTGAGGGTGTTGGCGAAGATCATGGTGGTGCGGTGCTCGAGGAGGCTGCTGCCCTCGGGGATGCCGATGTGGCTTCCTGCGATCCAGGCGATCTTGAGGGTGAGGTAGGGGAGGGCGGCGAGGATGGCGATGGTGCGGAGGGTGCGGCGGGTCGGGCTCATGGTCCCTACGCTCCCGGGGCGAGGCCCGGGGGGCGTCCTGCGTGACGATGATCTGGGTCCGCCGTGCGGGGGAGGGGGTTTGTTCTTTCCCCCACCCCCGCCCCTTCCCGAAACCATGGGGCTCCGCCCCCTGGACCCCCGACAAGATGTCCTCAATCGCCGGACGGGCTGAAATTCAGCCCGTCCGGCGATTGAGGACGAACTCGGCGGAGCCGGTGATGACGGCAAGCAAGGCCCCCGCGCCAGAGCAATTCAGCCCTCCAGCACAAGCACGTCCTCGGCGATCTCCGCCCCCCGCGCATGCGCGAACCCACTGGCCCGGGCCGTGACCCGGAAGCCGCACTTCTCAAGCACCCGCAGGGACCCCGCATTGTCCGCCGCCGCCCGCGCGTACAGCGGACGCTCCGGCACCTCCGCAAGGAGCGCACGCAAGGCGGCCGTGGCGAGGCCCCGGCCCCAGTAGTAGCGGTCGATCCAGTACGTGACCTCCCGCTCGCCGGGCTCTCCGTACACCGCCGCGCTCCCCACCACGTCACTGTCCGCGAGGACCGTGCGCGCGACGACGTCGGCCGACTCCCGAAGCCCCTTCCAGTGGGCTTCAAAGAGCGTCCAGTCCGCCGTCTTCGGCGAGGTGAACGCGGCGACGTGGTTCGACTCGGGATCGTTCATCTGCCGGTAGAAGACCGGGAGATCGCTGTCGTGGACCGGGCGCAGAGTGACATCCATACTGACCATGGTCAGAGCCTACGAGTTGCCAGTGTCAGTCGGTCCCGCGCGTCGAACAACGCGTCCTTCACCATCTGTTCGTGCGCGGGCGTCAGCCGTGCCACCGGTACGGAGCAGCTGATCGCGTCCCGCGCCGGCGTGCGGTACGGGATCGCGACGCCGAAGCAGCGCAGGCCGAGCGTGTTCTCCTCGCGGTCCACGGCGAAGCCCTGCTCGCGGACCGTGCGCAGCTCCTCGATCAGCTTCTCGCGGTCGGTGATCGTGTGCTCGGTCAGCGCGGGCAGCGTCTCCGGAAGCATCTTGCGGACCTGCTCGTCGGTGTGGGTGGCGAGCAGCGCCTTGCCCAGGGACGTCGAGTGGGCGGGAAGGCGGCGGCCCACCCGAGTGAAGGGCCGCAGGTAGTGCTGCGACTGGCGCGTGGCCAGGTAGACGACGTTCGTGCCGTCGAGGCGCGCCAGGTGGATCGTCTCCGTGGTGTCGTCCGAGAGGCGGTCGAGCGTCGGCCGCGCCGCCGCCACCACCTCGTCACCGTCGATGTACGAGGTGCCGACCAGCAGGGCCCGCACCCCGATCCCGTACCGCGTGCCCGTCGCGTCCGTCTCGACCCAGCCCAGCTCCACCAGCGTACGAAGGAGCATGTAGAGGCTGGACTTGGGATACCCGACGGCTTCCTGGACGGCGGCCAAAGAGTGCATTCCGGGACGTCCCGCGAAATATTCGAGCAACTCCACCGTCCGCACAGCGGACTTGACCTGTGCCCCGCCAGTCTCGCCAGCCGACATCGCCCTTGACCCCTTAGTTCGACGAGAAATAGTCTCCGAAGCCTCCGCTATTCATCATCGGAGACAGTGTTCAGCATATCGAACAGCCCAGGTGGGTGGCAGCACATCTGAGGCATCACCTCTGGAGGAGCCCGCGGTGGCAGCAACACCAGTCTGGAGTGTCGACCCCCGAACCGGGAAGCAGCGCGAACAGGTTGCGGTCGAGGCCACAGCCCAAGAGGTGGACGAGACGGTACGCGCCGCCCTCGCCGCCCAGGACGCCCTCGCCGACCGCACCGTACGCGCCGCCTTCCTGCGCTCCGCGGCCGAACTGCTCGACGCGGCCAAGGACCACCTGGTGGAGGCCGCGGACGCGGAGACCGCGCTCGGTCCCGTCCGGCTCACCGGTGAACTCGCCCGCACCTGCTTCCAGTTGCGGGCCTTCGCCGATGTCGTCGACGAGGGCGGGTTCCTCGGCGTCGTCATCGACCACCCCGACAGCAGCGCTACGCCGCCCATCCCGGACCTGCGGCGCTACAAGATCCCGCTGGGCGTCGTGGCCGTCTACTCCGCGTCCAACTTCCCCTTCGCCTTCTCCGTCCCCGGCGGCGACACCGCGAGCGCGCTCGCCGCGGGCTGCCCCGTGGTCGTCAAGGCGCACCCGGACCACCCGGCCACCTCCGAGCTGGTGGCCGCGACGCTGCGGCGGGCCGCGGCCAGGCACGACATCCCCGAGGGCGTCGTCGGCCTCGTGCACGGCTTCGACGCGGGAGTCGAGCTCGTCAAGCACCCGCTCGTGTCCGGCGCGGGCTTCACGGGCTCGATCCGCGGCGGCCGCGCCCTCTTCGACGCGGCGGCGGCGCGCCCCGTGCCGATCCCCTTCCACGGTGAGCTCGGCTCCCTCAACCCGGTCGTCGTGACCGAGGCCGCCGCGGTCGAGCGCGCGGAGGAGATCGGAGCGGGCCTCGCGGGCTCGATGACGCTCGGCGTGGGCCAGTTCTGCGTCAAGCCCGGCCTGGTCTTCGCGCCGGCGGGCGCGGGCGGCGACCGGCTCCTGAAGTCCCTGACGGAGGCCGTCAGTGACACCGAGGCCGGGGTGCTCCTCGACCACCGGATGCGGGACAACTTCGTGGCGGGCGTGCGCGAGCGCGGCGAACTGCCGGACGTGGACGCGCCGGTGACGCCGGGCGCGGGCAGCGAGCACACGGTGAGCGCGGGCTTCCTGACGGTCCCCGCGGCGAAGCTCGCCGCCGAGGGCGAGCACGATCTGCTCCTGGAGGAGTGCTTCGGCCCGGTGACGGTCGTCGCGCGCTACGAGGACGACGCGGAGATCACCGCCGCCCTCGCCCGGCTCTCCGGCAACCTCACGGCCACGGTGCAGCTGTCCGCCGAGGAGGCCGCGGGCGAGGGGCGTGGGGCCGCGCTGCTCGCCGAACTGACGCCGCTGGCCGGGCGCGTGCTGGTCAACGGCTGGCCGACCGGGGTCGCGGTGGCGCCCGCGCAGCACCACGGCGGGCCGTACCCCGCGACGACGTCCACCTCAACCTCCGTGGGCGGTACGGCGATCGAGCGCTGGCTGCGCCCTGTCGCGTACCAGAACACGCCTGCCGCACTGCTGCCGCCCGAGCTGCGGGACGACAACCCGCTGGGGCTGCCGCGGCGCTACGACGGGCGCCTGGAACACTGACGCCCATGGACGTCAACATCCCCGAACTGCCCTTCTCCCTGCGCACGTACGGCCCCGACGGCAACTGGTCCTACGAGGACGGTGTGCTCACCGGCTGGGCGGGCTGCCGGCAGGACCGCTTCGTGCCGCCGACGGGCGAGGCGCTCGACCCCGCGTCGGACGCGCCTCGCCTCCTCGGCGCGCCCGAGGGCGACTTCCAGCTGATCGCGCGGGTGACGGTCGGTTTCGCGGCGGCGTTCGACGCGGGCGTGCTGTACCTGCACGTGGGCGACCGGGAGTGGGCCAAGCTCTGCCTGGAGCGGTCGCCGGACGAGGCGACGGTCTGCACGGTCGTCACCCGCGGCCGCTCCGACGACGCGAATGCGTTCGTGGTGGACGGCAGCAGCGTCTGGCTCCGCATCAGCCGCACGGGCTCGGCGTTCGCGTTCCACGCGTCACTGGACGGCAAGCGGTGGACGTTCGTCAGGATCTTCTCCCTCGGCGAGGAGAAGACGGCGGGCGCGGCGCTGGTGGGGTTCATGGCGCAGTCGCCGGTGGGGGAGGGGTGCGTGGTGACGTACGACGGAATCGAGTTCCGTCCGAACTGGCCCCAGGGCCTCAGGGACGGGTCGTAAGGTCCGGAAACTTCCAGCCCGTCCGGCGTTTGAGGACGAACTCGGCGAAGCCGGTGATGAGGGCAACCAAGGCCCCCGCGCCAGCGGGTTTTCGGGAAGGGGCGGGGTTGGGGAAAATCAGCGTCCGCGCCGCAAGCCCAGCGTCGCCACCCCCGTCACCGCCAGCAGCCCCGCCGCGATCAGCAGACTCACCCGCATCCCCGAGACGAAGTCCCCCGCCACCAAGCCCCCGAAGGCCGCGATTCCCAGGCCGCCCGACACCTGGCGGGCCGAGTTGAGGACCCCCGCGGCCAGGCCTGCCCGGTCAGCGGGCACCGCCTCCATCATCGCCGCGGTGAGCGGCGGAATGGTCAGCGCGCACCCCAGGGCCAGCGGCACCATGAGGAACGCGAGGCCGAGCGCAGGCGTCGATGCGTCGGCGAACAAGAGCGCCAGCAGGCCCAGTACGGCGACCGCCTGCCCCGCCAGCATCGGCGTCCGCGGACCGACCCGCGCCGCCAGCTTCCCCGCCACGACGTTCGTGACCGCGATGAGCCCGGTCATCGGCAGGAACATCAGTCCGGCCCACAGCGCCGAACGCCCCTGCACCTCCTGGAAGAAGAGGCTGAAGACGAAGACGAGACCGTAGAAGGCGACGCTGCACGCGGCCCCTGCCGCGACGGTGATAGCGACCGTGCGGTCACGGAAGAGACCCAGCGGCACCACCGGGTGCGCCTGCCGCGCCTCCGTCCGCAGGAACGCCACGCCCGCCGCCACCGCGACGACCAGGGCGAACAGACCCGTCGTACCGCCCTCGATGACGGCGAAGGTCAGGGCCGTCAGCGTCAGGACCGCGAGCAGCTGCCCCGGCACGTCCAGGGGCGCGGGCCGCCGCTCCGAGCGCGGGGCCCGCAGCAGCAGGACCAGCGCCACCGCGCCCAGCGGTACGTTGATGAAGAAGATGCCGCTCCAGTCCCACGCCGTGGTCAACGCACCGCCCGCGACCGGGCCGAGGGCCACCGCGACCGAACCGCCCGCCGCCCAGAGGGCCACCGCGCGCGCCCGCTTGGCCGCGTCGGAGTAGGCCTGGCGCACGAGGGAGAGCGAGGCGGGCAGCACCACCGCGGCCGCCACGCCCTGCACCACCCGCGCGCCGATCAGGACGGGCAGCGACGGTGCGAGCCCGCACGCCACCGAGGCGGCCGTGAACACCGTGATGCCGATCGCGTACGCCCGGGTCGCGCCGATCCGGTCGGAGAGCGCGCCGGTGGAGAGCATCAGGGCGGCGAAGGCGAGGGTGTAGGCGTCCACGACCCACTGGAGCCCGGACATGCCGCCGCCCAGCGAGTCGCCGATCGCGGGCAGCGCCACGTTCACCACGGAGGCGTCGAGCGTGATCAGGGCGAAGCCGAGCATGGCGGCCGTGAGAGTGAGGCCGGGGGACGTCCGGCGCTTGTCGTCGCGGCCGGGCACGGGGTGGGGTGCCTGCTGCGCCTGCTGCGTCAACCGCCCTGTGGGGCGGGAGCCTTCGGTGAGGTCGTTCGTTGCCATGCCCATGAGTCTGCGGACGGCGGCGTGACTACAGTAGTGGCCTGAATGCCATACCTCCGGAGGTTCTGGCCATGCGCCGCCCGAAGCCCGCCCACCGGTCGAAGCCCGCCCAGCGGCCGCCCCACCGCGTCGCCGTCATCGCGCCCTCGCCCGTATCGATGTTCAACCTCGCGATCCCCGAGATGCTCTTCGAGAAGGTCGAGGTGGACGGTGGACCCGGGTACGAGGTGGTCGTCTGCACCCCGCAGCCCGGCACCATCGCCACCACCGGCGGGCTCAGCCTCCAGGTGGAGCACGGGCTCGACGCAGTGCGCGACGCCGACACCCTCCTCGTCGCGGGCACCGGACACCGCTACGAGCCCGACCCGCGGACCGTCGCCGCCGTCCGCGAGGCCGCCGAAGCGGGCCGGCGCATCGCGTCCATCTGCAGCGGTGCCTTCGTGCTCGCGGAGGCGGGACTGCTCGACGGGCGCAGCGCCACCACGTACTGGCAGCTCGCCGAGGAGCTGCGCAGCCGCTACCCCGCGCTCGACCTCAAGGGAGACGTCCTCTACGTGGAGGACGGGCAGGTCATGACGTCCTCCGGGTACGCGGCGGGGATCGACCTGTGCCTGCACATCATCCGCACCGACTACGGGGCTGCCGTCGCCAACCAGGTGGCAAGGGCCGCGCTCGTCGCCCCCGTACGGCCCGGCGGCCAGACCCAGTTCACCCAGACCCCGCTCCCTCCCGAGCGCGGCGAGGCCTGCGCCGACACCCGGGGCTGGGCCATGCGCCACCTCGACGAGCCGCTCACGCTCGCCGACCTCGCACGGCAGGCGGGCGTCAGCGTGCGCACCCTCACCCGGCGCTTCCACGCGGAGAGCGGGGTGAGCCCGCTGCAGTGGCTGCTCCACCAGCGCATCGAGCGGGCCAAGGAGCTCCTGGAGACGACCTCGCTCTCCATGGACCAGGTGGCGCGGGCCTGCGGGCTCGGCACCGCCGACTCGCTCCGCGGCCACCTGGTGCGCCGCACCGGGCTCACGCCGAGCGCCTACCGCGCCCAGTTCAGCCGCCTCGGAACTCAAAGCGTCCGGAACACGTCTATCGCAGCGTGATCCACTCAGCACTCCCCACGACGATGCGGACCGTGATGCCGACCGTCATACGCAGCGCCGTCACCGCCGACGCCCCGGCCCTCGCGGCCCTGCACGCCCGCGCCCGGGCCACGTACTACCCCGAGGGGCTGCCGGACGAAGCCGTCGACGGGACGGCGATGTGGCAGGCGGGCATCGAGCGCCGCGGCGGGCATGTGCTGTGCGCGGTCCGCGAGGGCCTGATCGTGGGCCTCGCGTCGTTCCGTACGCCGGAAGGCGAGGCCGCGGACACGGTGGTGCTGTTTCAGTTCCACGTCGATCCTGACCACTGGAGGGCGGGCGTCGGCGCGGACCTGCACGCCGCGTGCGTGGAGGAGTGGCGGGCCGACGGCATCCGGGAGGCCTCCCTGGACGTCCACCGCGAGAACCGCCGGGCCCAGGCCTTCTACGTACGCCACGGCTGGCGGCCCGAGGACCCGGGCGAGGGCGCGAGCACTCACCTGCGGATGCGGCTGTGCCTGACGGACCTGCCCGCCGGGGAATGAGCGGGGCAGGTCGTACGTTCTTCAACTGACCGGAGGGACCCTCCGTACTACCGTTCGACCTGAAGAGAGCTAGTCACATGCGCGTCGAGATCTGGAGCGACATCGCCTGCCCCTGGTGCTACGTGGGCAAGGCCCGCTTCGAGAAGGCACTCGCCGCCTTCCCGCACCGCGACGACGTCGAGGTGGTGCACCGCTCCTTCGAGCTCGACTCCTCGCGCGCCAAGGGCGACAGCGGGCTCGTGATCCCGATGCTCGCCAAGAAGTACGGCATGAGCGAGGAGCAGGCCCAGGAGGCCGAGCGGAACCTCGGCGTGAACGCCTCATCCGAAGGCCTCGACTACCTCACCGAGGGCCGCGACCACGGCAGCACCTTCGACATGCACCGCCTCCTGCACTTCGCCAAGGAACAGGGCAGGCAGGACGAGCTGCTCGGGCTCCTCTACCGGGCCAACTTCGCCGAGGAGCGCTCCGTCTTCGACGACGACGAGCGCCTCGTGGAGCTCGCCGTCGCGGCCGGTCTCGACGCGGACGCGTCCCGCGCGGTGCTCGCCGACCCGTCCCGCTACGCCGACGACGTACGCACCGACGAGCGCGAGGCCGCCGAGCTCGGCGCGAACGGCGTGCCGTTCTTCGTCCTCGACCGCAAGTACGGCGTCTCCGGAGCCCAGCCCGCCGACGTCTTCACGCAGGCTCTGGAGCAGGCGTGGGACAGCCGCTCACCGCTCACCACGCTCGCGGACGGCGACGCCTGCGGCCCCGACGGCTGCGCCGTCCCGCAGGCCTGAAGCGACGACGCGTAAGCGGTACTCACCGGTCGCCTTCACACATCGGTGATGGACGTGGGCGCGGACGGGCGCGAGAGTTGATCCCATGGGGATCACGCATGGCGCCGAGTTCGCGCCCACGTCGACGTATCTGAACACGGCGAGCTGCGGTCTGCTGCCCGCCAGGGCCGTCGAGGCGATCCAGCGCCTCGCGGCCGAGAACGGCGCGGGCAGACGGGGCGGCTCGGGCGACTTCGAGATAGTGCAGGCCGCCCGTGAGTCCTTCGCGCGGCTCGTCGGCGTGCCGCACGCGCGCGTGGCCAACGGCGGATCGGTCGCCGTCCACGCCGGGCTGATCGCCGCGTCACAGCGGCCCGGCTCCGAAGTCCTCTTCCCCGAGGGCGACTTCAGCTCGATCATCAACCCCTTCGTGGTCCGCGGCGACCTCAAGCTCCGTTACGCGCCCCTTGAGGACCTCGCCGACGCGATCCGCCCCACCACTGCCCTCGTCGTGTACTCCGGCGTGCAGTCGGCCGACGGCTGTCTCGCCGACGACACGGCGGTGCGCGAGGCCGCCGCCGCCCACGGGGCCCGCACGCTCAACGACGCGACGCAGGCGGCGGGTTGGCTGCCCTTCGACGCGAGTCTGTACGACTACACCGTCACCGGCGCCTTCAAGTGGCTGCTCTGCCCGCGCGGCACGTCGTTCCTGACGGTGAGCGAGGAGGCGCAGGAGACCCTCGTCCCGCTGCACGGCGGCTGGCTCGCGGCGGCGGACACCTGGAACTCCACGTACGGCCCGCTGTCGGAACTGGCCCCCGACGCACACCGTTTCGACGAACCTCCCGCCTTCCTCGCGTACCACGGAGCGGCGGCGGCCCTGGCGTACCTGGAGGAGACCGGCGTCGAAGCGGTGCACGCCCACGACACCGCGCTGGCGGCCCGCTACCGCGCCGGGCTCGCGGAGCTCGGCCACGTGCCGGTGCCCGGCGCGTCCCCCATCGTCTCCGTCCCCGGACTCGCCGACAGGGAGCCCGAGTTGAGCCGGGCCGGGATCATCACGGCCGCGCGGGCGGGGCACCTGCGAGCCTCGTTCCATCTGTACAACACAGAGGCGGACGTGGACCGGATCCTCGACGTGCTCTCCGGCTGAACCCTGGCGCGCCGGGCGGCGGGGCGCTAGGAAGGCATGACGGGGTGGCCTCACGAGGCGGTGGTGTCAGTGGCTCAGCAGCCCCATCGGGACGCCGACCTGCACCAGCGCCTGGTGTACGGCGACGAGACGGCGCTAGCCGAGGCCTATGACGCGTACGGCGCCCTCGTCCACCGCGTCGCGGGGCGCGTCACCCGCAGTCCGGCCGCGGCGGAGGACGTCGCCCAGGAGGTCTTCGCCCATCTCTGGTCGAGGCCCTACGCGTTCGACGCACGGCGGGGCAGCCTGCGCACCTGGCTGTGCATGCTGGCGCATCGGAGGGCGGTGGACTGGGTACGCGGCGAGGAGCGCCACCGCAAGGCGGCCCACGCCGACGACGCGACCCTGCACACCATCCCCGCCCCGGACCCGCCCCCGGAAGACGTGGTCATGGCACGAGAACGCTCCCTGCTCCTCCACTCCGCACTGGCGAGACTTCCGCTCCCGCAGCGTCAGGTGGTCCACCTCGCGTACTTCGCGGGCTGCACGTACCGCCAGGCGGCGGTGGAGCTCGGCATTCCGGAGGGCACGGCGAAGACCCGCTTACGGGCCGCCCTGCGCAGACTGGCCGAGGCCCTGGCCGACCCACCGGACCAACCCGGCTCGGCACTTGCCGACGCTCCAGGCGAAAGAGGCGCGTGATGACCACGGATCACGAAGCCGTACGTGAACTTCTCGGGGCCTGGGCCGTCGGCGCGCTCATGCCGGGTGACGAGCGGACGGTCGCCCCGCATCTGGCCGACTGCGAGCCGTGCGCGGCGGAGGCGACGCGGCTGCGGGCGACGGTGCGGCACCTGGACGGCCCGCCTCCGGCCGACAGCGGGCCCGCCCCGGCGGACCGGGGCCTGGCCCTCGCCCTGCGCACCCGCCCGGCGGCGTCCCGTACGGCTCCGCACGCCGCTCCGTACGCTGCCGCCGTGGCCGGACTCCAGGCTCTGCTTGGGGAGTTGGAGGAGAGCGGCGCCTGGGGAACCCCTGTCGTGCACGACTGGAACGTCCACGACACCATGGCGCATCTGCTGGCCGCGGACGAGCCGTTGGCCGTGCGGCTCGGTCTGCGCGGGCCCGGGCCGTGCGACGGGGCGGACGGGACGCCGTGGCGTGTGGCGTGGGCCGCGCGTACGGAGTCGGTCCTGGCCCGGGAGCGGGCCCGCACTCCCGCGCAGACCGTGGCGTCCTGGGAGAGTCAGGCCGCCGCGCTGCTCTCCTGTCCCGAGGCGTACGACCCCGAACTGGCGGGGCGGGCCACGATGTTGATGGGGGCGCGGCTGCCGGTGGCGGACCACTTCCTCGTCCGGGCTTTCGAGGCATGGGTGCACTCGGACGACATCGGCAGGGCTCTGGACATACCGGTCCCGGCGCCCCGCACTCCCCATCTCTGGCAGCTGGTGCGTCTGGCCGTACGGATCCTGGATCTGGCCCTGGGCTCCAAGGCGCCGGCCGTCGCGCTGACCCTCGCCGGGGAGGGGGGCGAGGTTTCCTGGATCCTGGGCGGTGGCGGGGCGGAGCCGGTGAGGGCGGAGCTGGTGCTCGACCCGGTGGACTTCTGCCTGCTCATGGGCGGCCGGGTCTCCCCTGCGGGGGTGGCGAAGGGAATCTCCGGCAGCGAGGCCGCCGCGCAACAGATCCTGACCCGAGCAGCGTCCCTGGCCTGGCTCTGACCCCGCAGCGCCCCCTGAACGAACAAGCTCTCCCGCCCACCCGCCCGATTGCCCCGCAGTGACCAGCGATTACTCGCAGTCGGCAGCGCTCGTGAGGGGACGTGCCGGTATGTCTGCCCGGAGCACGGCTCCCGAAGGCTCCGGAGCCGAAGCAGCCCCACGGCCACCGGACGATAGCGAGGACGGACATACCGGCGCGGCCCCGCCCCACAACCGGACCGGCACCGCCCCCCCCCGCGGAGGCCTAGGCCCCGCCCCCCGCGCTCCTCGCCTCCAGGGGGCAGTCAGCCGTTTCCGTGCACAGGTTCGCTTCCACCCGGCCGAGGAGCCGTGCCAGTTCCGCCCGTTCGTCCTCGTCCAGCCCCTCCAGCGTGTGCGTCTCCAGTTCGCCCCACGCCCGCTCCACCTCCGCCAGGAGCCCGCAGCTCGCGTCCGTGGCCTCGACGAGTACCGCGCGGCGGTCGGCCGGGTCGGGGCGGCGCAGTACGTGTCCTGCCTGCTCCAGGCGTTGCAGCATCTTCGTGACCGTCGACGGGTCCAGGTCGACCGCCTTGATCAGCTCCGACTGCCGCACAGGCCCCGCGTCCCAGAGGCACATCATCACGAATTCCTGGCCGGGGTAGAGCCCGAGCCCCCTCAGCGCCTTGCCCGCCGCGATCCGGTGCAGCCGGGCCACCCGGCTCACGGTGTGGCTGACGGGCCCCCGCCGCGCCGCGGTGGGGAGCTCGGTACAGGCGGGGTCGGCCGAAGCCTTCATCGGGGCTCCTGAGGGGGAGAGGGGGTGTGCTCCTCCAGATTAGCTTGGCCGGCCAAGGAATGCGCTACAGTGACATCCGGTTCGATTACTTGGCCGACCAATAACTTTCCCTGGGGGCACCAGATGACCACCGCGTTCGACTCCCTCGACCTCGCGGGCACCCCGCTCGCCAACCGCATCGCCATGGCTCCGATGACCCGAAGCCGTGCGGGCCAGGGCGCCACCGCCACTGACCTCACCGCCGAGTACTACGCCCAGCGCGCCTCGGCCGGCCTGATCATCACGGAGGGTATTCAGCCCTCCGTCGTCGGCCAGGGCTATCCGGACACCCCGGGCCTGCACTCCGCCGAGCAGATCGCGTCCTGGCGCAAGGTCACCGCCGCCGTCCACGCCGCGGGCGGCAAGATCTTCGCCCAGATCATGCACACCGGCCGCATCGGCCACCCCGTACTGCTCCCCGACGGCCTGGTGAACGTGGCACCCTCGGCCGTCGCGGCCGAGGGGCAGGTCTACACGGCCGAGGGTCCCAAGGACTTCGTCACGCCCCGCGAGCTGACCGGCGACGAGATCCGCGCCACCATCGCCGACTTCGTGGCCGCGGCCCGCAACGCCATCGACGCGGGCTTCGACGGCGTCGAACTGCACGGCGCCAACGGCTACTTGATCCACCAGTTCCTGGCGCCGGGCTCCAACCGGCGCACCGACGAATGGGGTGGCACCCCGGAGAACCGCATCCGCTTCGCGGTCGAGACCGCGAGGGCGGTCTCCGCCGAGATCGGCGCCGCCCGCACCGGCATCCGTCTGTCTCCCGGCAACCCCTTCAACGACATCTCCGAGCCCGCGGACGAGCTCGAGGCCACGTACACCTCCCTGGTCAAGGAGCTGAGCGCGCTGGACCTGGCGTACCTGCACGTCATGGAGGTGGGGCCGATCCGCGACCTGGTGACCACCCTGCGCGGGAGCTTCAACGGACCCTTCATCCTGAACCCCGCGACCGAGGGCCCCACGGGGCGCGACGCGCTCGCCCTGGTCGAGGACGGCACCGCGGACGTCGTCGCGTTCGGTGCGCTGTTCCTCGCCAACCCCGACCTGCCGGCCCGCCTCAAGGCCGAAGGCCCGTACAACACGCCTGACCCGGCGACGTTCTACGGCGGCACGGAGAAGGGCTACACGGACTACCCGGCGCTGTAACCCCGTACCACCCACAGCACAAGCACCCCGAACCAAGTGTGGCCCGGCACCCCCAGGTGCCGGGCCAACTCTCGTACGAGACCGCTTACTTCAGAGACTGCTTAATTTCAGAGACTGCCTACTTCACCGGAGTGAAGTCCCGAGCCCCAATGTATTCCGGCCGCCGGACCGGTGCCGCGAACGGCTCCACCGCCGTGTTCTCCACACTGTTGAACACGATGAAGACGTTGCTGCGCGGGAACGGCGTGATGTTGTCCCCCGAACCGTGCATGGCATTGCAGTCGAACCAGGTCGCGGAGCCCGCCTCACCGGTGAAGAGCCGGATGCCGTAGTCCGATGCGAGGCTGGTCAGCGTCCCGTCCGAGGGAATGCCCGCGTCCTGCATCTGCAGGGACCGCTTGTAGTTGTCCTTCGGCGTCGCGCCTTCACAGCCGAGGAACGTCTTGTGCGACCCCGGCATGATCATGAGGCCGCCGTTGGTGTCGTGATTCTTCGTGAGCGCGATCGAGACGGAGACGGTCCGCATGTTCGCGAGCCCGTCCTCGGCGTGCCAGGTCTCGAAGTCCGAGTGCCAGTAGAACCCGGAGGCTCCGAAGCCGGGCTTCACGTTGATCCGGGACTGGTGGACATACACGTCGGAGCCCAGGATCTGCCGGGCCCGACCCACCACTCGCGGGTCGGCTGCGAGCTTCTTGAACAGCTCGCTGATCTTGTGCACCTCAAAGATGGTGCGGATCTCCTGGGAGCGCGGCTCCACGATGGAGCGCTCGTCCGCCCGCATCGTGGGGTCGTCGATCAACCGCGTGAGCTCGGCGTGGTAGACGCTCACCTCGTCCGGGGTGATGAGCTGGTCGATCGCCAGGAAACCGTCCCGTTCGAACCCCGCCAGATCATCGGCCGCGATGGGCCCCGGCGTACCCGGCTCGGACCACACGACGGGGTCCTTGCGCTCGATGAGGACCTCTTCGGTGCCTCGGGTCGGGTACAGGTCGGCGGTGCGTTCGGGTGCGGTGGTCATGGTGTTGCCTGCCTCTCCTCTCGTACGGCCCTTTCCGGGATGTACACCCCCGCCGCCCAGAGGAAGAGGGCGGCGAGGGAGATTCAGGGGGCGTGCTCCGGCTAGGCCGGCTCCGGCTCCGTGAGCAGCGGGTACACGCCGTTCTCGTCGTGGTCCTCACGACCCGTGACGGGCGGGTTGAAGACACAGATGCAGTGGAAGTCCTCCTTGATCCGCATCGTGTGCTTCTCGTGCCCGTCGAGCAGGTACATCGTGCCCGGCGTGATCGTGTACTTCTCGCCGGTCGTGTCGTCGGTCAGCTCGGCCTCGCCCTTGGTGCACACGACGGCCTCGATGTGGTTGGCGTACCACATCGACGTCTCCGTACCCGCGTACAGGATGGTCTCGTGGACCGAGAAGCCCACCCGCTCCTTGGCGAGGACGATGCGCTTGCTCTCCCAGGTGCCCGAAGCGGCCTTCACATGCCGGTCGGTGCCTTCAATGTCCTTGAACGAACGGACGATCACGGTGAGTTGGTTCCTTTTCTCTTACGGGGGTGAGGAGGCGGGCGGCCGGGCCGCCGCCGACGCGGCGGCGGCCCGGCGCACCGCTCAGGCGGTCTCGCGCACCGCGCGGGCGAGCGTGCGAAGTCCTTCGTCCAGCTCGTCGGCGGTGATCGTCAGCGCCGGAAGGAGCTTGACGACCTCGCTCTCGGGCCCCGAGGTCTCGATGAGCAGGCCGAGTTCGAAGGCGCGCTTGGCGATGGCGCCCGCGCGTGCCTTGTCGATGAACTCCATGCCCCAGACGAGACCGCGGCCGCGGTACTCCTTGATGGCGCCGGGGTTCTCGTCGACGATCGCCTTGAACGCCTCCTCGACCTGCTCGCCGCGGGCACGGGTCTGCTTCTCCATGGCCGGGCCGTCGGACCAGTAGGTCTCCAGGGCGGCGGCGGCCGTGACGAAGGCCGGGTTGTTGCCGCGGAAGGTGCCGTTGTGCTCGCCCGGCTCCCAGATGTCCAGCTCGGGCTTGAACAGCGTCAGCGCCATCGGCATGCCGTAGCCGCTGATGGACTTGGACACCGTCACGATGTCCGGCGTGATGCCCGCCTCCTCGAAGGAGAAGAACGCGCCGGTGCGGCCGCAGCCCATCTGGATGTCGTCGACGATGAGCAGCATGTCCCAGCGCTTGCACACGTCGGCGAGCTTGCGGAGCCACTCGGCGCGGGCGACGTTGATGCCGCCCTCGCCCTGCACCGTCTCGACGATCACGGCGGCGGGCTGGTTGAGGCCGGAGCCCTGGTCCTCGAGCAGACGCTCGAACCAGACGAAGTCGGGGGTCGTGCCTTCGAGGTAGCGGTCGAAGGGCATCGGCGTGCCGTGCACCAGCGGAATGCCGGCGCCGGCGCGCTTGAAGGCGTTGCCGGTCACCGCGAGCGAGCCGAGCGACATGCCGTGGAAGGCGTTCGTGAACGACACGATCGACTCGCGGCCCTTGACCTTGCGGGCCAGCTTCAGCGCGGACTCGACGGCGTTGGTGCCCGTCGGGCCCGGGAACATGACCTTGTACGGAAGGTCACGCGGGCGCAGGATGATGTTCTGGAACGACTCGAGGAACGCGCGCTTGGCGGTCGTCGACATGTCGAGTCCATGGACGACGCTGTCGCGCTCCAGGTAGTCGATCAGGGCGCGTTTGAGGACCGGGTTGTTGTGGCCGTAGTTGAGCGAGCCGGCCCCGGCGAAGAAGTCGAGGTACGAGTGGCCGTCTTCGTCGAACATGCGGCTGCCCTGCGCACGGTCGAAGACAGTGGGCCAACCGCGGCAGTAGCTGCGCACCTCCGACTCCAGGGTCTCGAAGACGCTCAGGTCGGGCTGGGTGATGGTCACAGCAGATCTCCTGGGAGATGGAAAGACGTGGGAGGTGGGGGGAGTGACAGGTGGTTCGTGGGGGGGAAAGGGCGGAACTCAGCCGACTGGCTCGACCGGTTCGATCTGCGCGGCTTTCCCGGTCTGTGCGATCGGCTCGATCAGGAACAGGACCTCGGGCTCGTGCCCCTCGTCGGGGAAGAGTCCGGCGTCGAAGAGCACCGTGCGCTCGACGGACGCTCCGTGGCGCTGTGCGTACGAGGTGAAGAGCCGCTGGGACGGTGCGTTGTCCGGCGTGATGGTCGTCTCGACCGAGACCAGCTCCCGGTCGGCGGCCACCTTGGCGGTGAGGCCGTCGAGCAGCGCACCGGCAAGGCCGCGGCCGCGGTGCGCCTGGTCGACGGCCACCTGCCAGACCACCAGGGTGCGGGGCCGCTCGGGCCGGATGTAGCCGGTGATGAACCCGGCGGGCTCACCGTTCGAGTCCCTGGCCACCACGGAGGTCGCCGCGAAGTCGCGGCACCACAGCAGGTAGCTGTACGAGGAGTTGAGGTCCAACACCTTCGAGTCGCGTGCGATGCGCCAGATCGCGGCGCCGTCGGCGACGTCGGGGGTGTCGAGTCGCAACCCCTCGGGCATTTCCAGGGAATTCGCTAGCAGGTCGGTCGGTAGATCGGCTTGTGCAGCGGTCATGCGGATTGAATTTACCGAGCAATTTCTTTAATTGCATCGCCGGGAGGGGTTACGTCAGAGCGCCCGATGTGTTATCACGCGGGGGTGCGCGCCCGCAGGAATCCCCGGCGGTATGGCCTGATTTGATGGGGTCATACGGTGCATAGCGGGCGCGTTGTGGAGTACGTCACAGAACCGTAACTCCCTCGAAGCATGTCCGAATTGTGAGACTTCGCCCTGTCGAAATCTTAGTGTTTAGGTCTCCGGAAAGCGGGCAGAAGAATACGGGAAGCTGTGCTCATAAAGTGGATAAAGAAGCGGTGAGAATTCGTCCGTGAATTTACGTAGAGTATTTACGGCCCCGTCACCCCGTCGATCCCCTCCCTGAGAAGATCGACGTGACCGCCCCGCCGCGCGTACTCCTCGATGAGGTGGACCAGGATCCAGCGCAGGCTGACCTCGGCGCTGCCCGTCACGGCCGCTTCCCGCTCGCTGAGCCGCCCGACGTCGTCCAGCGAGCGTCCCTCGCAGATCTCCCGGCCCCCGCCCCGCCCCCGTACACCGACGGCACGCCCCGCCCGGCTAGCACCCGCTGGAACCAGTTCCGCTCCACCTCGGCCAGATGCTGCACGAGAGCGGCCGTCCGGGAGCGTGGGCGCGGCGGTCACGCCGCCACGCGTGCTCAGACGCCTACTGCCAGGCGGCCGTCACCGCGCGCCGTGCCGCTTCGAGGTCGACCGCGAGGCCGGTCTCGCCCATCGCGGCGCCCAGCGCGGCGAGCGAGGCGTGCACCACTCCTCGGGTCGCGTCCGGACCGTAGTGGTTCACCCGGATCATCTCCGTGGCAAGGGCTCCGCCGCCGGCGACCAGCGGAAGCACCGGGTCCGCGGAGAGGGCCTTGGCGACGAGCTCCGAGGCGTCGACTCCGTCCGGGGCCCGCAGCGTCGTGGCGACCGGAGCGGCGTCCCTCGCCTCGTGGACGTACGGCGTGAGGCCGCCGCCCAGGGCGATCGCGCCCGCACGCGTCGCCGCGGCGGCGGTGGCGTGCCGCGCCATCAGCGCGTCGAGCCCCTCCGCCTCGATGCGCTCCACGCACGCTTCGAGCGCGAGCATCTCCAGCTGGGCGGGCGCGTGCAGGAGCGCCTTCCTGCCGCCGTCGATCCAGCGCTCCTTCCAGTCCAGGAGGGAGAGGTAGGAGCGGCGCGGCGCCCGCGGGTTGGCGGCGAGGCGCGTCCAGGCCCGCTCGCTCACGGAGACGGCCGAGACGCCTGCCGGGCCGCCCATCGCCTTCTGCGCGCCGATCACGCACAGGTCCACGCCCCACGCGTCCGGGAGCAGCGGCTCGGCGGCCACCGAGGCGACGGCGTCGAGCATGAAGAGGGCGCCGTGCTCGCGTACGGCCTCACCGATCTCGGCGACCGGATTGGTGTTGCCGGTCGCGGCCTCGGCATGGACGAGCGAGACGAAGTCGATCTCAGGGTGCTCGGCGAGGGCCTGGCGCACCTGCTCGGCGGTGACGGCCGTGTGGAAGGGGACGGCGAGGTCGACGACCGTCGCACCGCAGTCCCGCAGCCAGTTCCCGAAGGTCTGCCCGTAAGGACCGGTGATGACGTTCAGCGCGGTCGTGCCGGGCTGTGCCGCGCCCCGGATACACCCCTCCAGGGGGAGCAGCGCCTCGCCCTGCATGATCACGACGTCCTGCGAGGTGGAGAGCAGCCCGGCGACGCGCTCCTCGATGGAGGCGAAGTGCTGGGCGCTCAGGGGGGCCAGGTCAAGGAATGGATGCGTCGTCACGTGTGTCGTCACGGTGCTGCTCACTTCGCTGCTCACTTCGCTCACGAGTTCGTTCGGGCTGCCGGACCGAGCGTACCGACAGGCTCCTAAGCTGCTGTACATGAGCGATCACACGGTGCTGCACGTGAAGGGGCGGGTGCTCGTCGGCCCGGACGAGGTCCGGGACGAATTGTGGGTGGTCGGGGGCAGGGTGACGTACGACCGCCCGGCGCGGGCGGCGGACGTCACGACGATCGAGGGCTGGACGCTCCCGGGCCTGGTCGACGCGCACTGCCACGTGGGCCTGGACGCGCACGGCCCGGTGGACGCGGCCACGGCCGAGAAGCAGGCGCTGACCGACCGCGAGATCGGCGCACTCCTCATCCGCGACGCGGGCTCCCCGTCCGACACCCGCTGGATCGACGACCGCGAGGACCTCCCCAACATCATCCGGGCGGGCCGCCACATCGCGCGTACGCGCCGCTACATCCGCAACTACGCCCACGAGATCGAGCCCTCCGACCTCGTCGCGTACGTCGCCCAGGAGGCGCGGCGCGGCGACGGCTGGGTCAAGCTGGTCGGCGACTGGATCGACCGCGACGCCGGGGACCTGACGGCGTGCTGGCCCCGGGCCGAGGTGGAGGCGGCGATCGCCGAGGCGCACCGCCTGGGCGCGCGCGTGACGGCGCACTGCTTCGCCGAGGACTCCCTGCGGGACCTGGTGGAGGCGGGCATCGACTGCATCGAGCACGCGACGGGTCTGACCGAGGAGACGATCCCGCTGTTCGCGGAGAGGGGCGTCGCGATCGTCCCCACGCTGGTGAACATCGCGACGTTCCCGCAGCTCGCGGACGGCGGTGAATCGAAGTTCCCCAAGTGGTCGCGGCACATGCGGCGGCTGTACGAGCGCCGATACGACACGGTGCGGGCCGCGTACGACGCGGGAGTGCCGGTGTACGCGGGCACGGACGCGGGCGGCTCACTGGCCCACGGCCTGGTCGCCGCCGAGGTGGCCGAGCTGCGGCTCGCCGGAATCCCGGCGGTGGACGCCCTGTCGGCGACGACATGGGGAGCGAGGTCCTGGCTGGGACGCCCCGGCCTGGTGGAGGGAGCACCGGCGGACCTGGTGGTGTACGGGGCCGATCCCCGGGAGGACGTGGGGGTGCTGGCGGCGCCGCGGAGGATCGTGCTGAACGGGAGGGTGGTGGGGTAGGCGGATTCAGCCCGTTGTGGGGGTCCCGGTCCCGGCGGAGCCGGGTTCTCGGGAAGGATCGGGATCGGGGAACGAAAAGGCATGGCCACCCGCCGTGAGCCGCCGGGCTCCCTCGGGCCCCCATTCGAACCTGACCCCGTACGCGCCCTGCGCGCACCACTCCTCGCCACTCGTGCGCCGCGTCTGTCCCATGTGACTCATATTGACGGAGCGTTACGCAATCGGGCCTCGGTTCGTTACACATCATTCGGCCACGGCGTCGGCGTCAACCGACGTGTTCGAGCCAGGGAGTTGCTCGGGTGGTTCGGGGGAACGTCCGTGCCTGAAGAATCGAAAGCAAGGGCGGAAACCTCCCTTTGGAGTGAACTCACGCTCGGTCGCTGGCTATTCACTCTCAGTGCGTAAAGATTCCCCCTGTCGATGTTGCCGGTGTCGTGCTCAAGCGATGTCCCCATCCAGCGAAGCGCGAGGCTTCCGGCGACTCCGTATCTCCTGTGGGGGTTCCACCACCTTGAACAGCAACACCTTCCGCATGCCCGCGCGCCGCATCGGCGTGATCGCCACCGCCACGGTTCTCGCCGCGGGCCCCGCGGCGCTCGCCACCGCGGGCCCCGCGTCGGCGACGGGCGGCGACAAGGGCCGCGCGAACGCCGTCGTGCTGCGCACCGGGCTCGACGTGTCCCTGCTCAACAAGACCCTGAACGTCCCGCTCAAGGTCTCGCTCAACGAAGTACAGGCACCGGCCAGCGCCGGGAAGACCGCGCTCACCGCCGAGCTTGACGGGGTCAACGGCGGACAGCCGTTCAGCGTGCTGCGGGCGGACGTCGCCACCGCGAAGGCGAACGTCGAGGACGGGAAGGCGGAGGGCTACAGCAACATCGCGCGGGCGAAGGTGCATGTGCCGGGCCTGCCGCTGCTGTCCCTGATCGAGGTCGAGCAGGTGACGTCCAAGGCGGTCTGCGCGGCGGGCGAGCGGCCTGTCGCCGAGGCGAATCTCCTTGGCGGCGTCACGGTGCTCGGCAAGAAGGTCACGCTGTCGGCGGGGGGAACGACGCAGGTGAAGGTGCCGGGGGTCGGTGAGGTGCGGCTCGACCTGTCGAAGACGCATACGACGTCGCGTACGGCGGCGGCGTCCGCGCTGGAGCTGAAGGTGTCCGTGAACCCCCTGAAGCTGAATGTCGCGGAGGTGGAGGGGACGGTGACGCTGGCCGGGGCCTCCTGCGAGGCGCCCGCTGCGGTGAAGCCGCAGGGGGGTGTGGAGGAGAAGCCGGTGGCGACGAAGCCGCAGGAGGCGAACCTCGCCGAGACCGGGGGGAACTCGGCCACGCCGTACCTGGTGGGGGGTGCGGTTGCGCTGCTCGCTGCGGGGGGCGGGGCGGTGGCGATGACTCGCCGGGGGCGTAAGGGCTGAGGCGGGGCGGACCCTGCGGGGCTTTCCCCACTGCGCCTGTTAGCGCGCTCCGCGCGCGGGCACCCCTTCCCGAAACTGGGGCTCCGCCCCAGACCCCGCTCCTCAAACGCCGGAGGGGCTGATTCCCCGCTCACCCACCCGATTGCCCCGCGGCTGAATTTTTAGCCCGTCCGGCGGTTGAGGACGAGCTCGGCGCAGCCGGCGATGACGGTCACCAAGGCCCCCGCGCCAGCGGGTTTTCGGGAAGGGGCGGGGTTGGGGAAAATCAACCCCCCAACACCCCCCGCACCGCCCCCACCAACCGTTCCGTCGTCCCCCGGTCCCGCACCGCCACCCGAAGCCAATCAGCCCCCAGCCCCGGAAACGTATCCCCCCGCCGCAAGGCGAACCCCCGCTCCCGGAGGCGGTCGCGGAGGGACGCGGCCCCGGGGGTCCGGAGCAGGACGAAGGGGCCCTCCGCGGACTCGACGGCCCGGAGCCCGAAGGGGGCGAATTCCCGCAGCCCGCCCAGGAGATAGGCCCGGTCATCAGCCACCCGCAGAGCCGCCGCCGACGCCTCAGCCAGCGCCGCAGGCGCCACACACGCCTCCGCCGCCGCGAGGGCAGGTGAGGAAACCGGCCACAAGGGCTGCGCCCGCGACAGGCGGGCGATCGTCTCCGGGTCGGAGAGGACGTAACCGATCCGCAACCCCGCAAGGCCCCACGTCTTGGTGAGGCTCCGCAGAACGACGAGGCCAGGCACGTCCGTGCGACCCGCCAGCGCCTCCCGCTCACCCGGCACCGCGTCCATGAACGCCTCGTCCACCACCAACACCCGCCCGGGACGGGCGAGTTCGGTGATCGAGGCGCCGGGATGAAGGACCGACGTCGGATTCGTCGGGTTGCCGATCACGACCAGGTCGGCGTCCTCGGGAACCTTCGCCCCCGAGAGGCGGAAGCCGTCCTCCTCCCGGAGCAGCACCCGCCCCACCACATGCCCCGCGTCCCGCAGCGCCGCCTCCGGCTCGGTGAACTGCGGGTGCACCACCACGGGCTGACGCACCTTCAAGGCTCGGGCGAGCAGCACGAACGCCTCCGCCGCGCCCGACGTGAGCAGCACCTGGTCCGGCGTCACACCGTGCCGCTCCGCCACCGCCGCCCGCGCCGCCCGGCCGTCCGGGTAGGCGGCAAGGCCGTCGAGCGAGGCGGCGATGTGCCGCTTCAGCCAGGCGGGCGGGGTGTCCGCGCGGACGTTCACCGCGAGATCGGTGAGGCCGACGGCGCCCCGGACCTCGGCGTCCCCGTGATGCCGCAGGTCCGGTTCGCCGTCGTACTCAGCCCCGGCCTCGCTCTCAGTGGGCGTGAACATGGGACCCATGGTGGTGCCCGTGCCCGTGCCCATGGCCGTGTGCGTGGTCCCCGTCGTCGTCCGGGTGGAAGTGCGGCTGCTGCGGAAGCCCCACCTTGTCCTCGAAGCCGGGCAGCGCGATGCGGTACACGCAGGAGTCGCAGTTCATCCGGATGTCGCCCTTGACGGCCTCGCGGTAGCGCTCCATGACCAGGTCGAGCAGCTCCTCCTCGGGGCCGATCACGTCCGCCGAGCGCACCTCGATGCCGGGGTGCGCCGCCGCCCAGCCGTCCGTCTGCTGGCGGACCCGGTCCGGCAGGATGCCGGTGAACAGGAAGTAGGGCAGGACCACGATCCGCTTCGCGCCGAGGCGTACGCAGCGGTCGAGGCCCGACGGCACGTCCGGCGCCGCGAGCGACACGAACGCCGTCTCCACGCCCGCGTAACCGCGCCCCTCCCACAGCAGCCGCGCCGCCTTGTGCACCTCGGCGTTGGCGTCCGGGTCGGTCGAGCCGCGGCCCACGAGCAGCACCGTGACGTCCGCGCGGTCCTCGGGCGTGCGGGCCGAGCCGCCGAGCGCCTCGTCCAGGCGGCGCTCCAGGACCTTCAGGAGCGAGGGGTGCGGGCCGAGCGGGCGGCCGTAGGTGTACGAGATGCCGGGGTGGCGCTCCTTCTCGCGGGTGAGCGCCGCGGGGATGTCACCCTTGGCGTGCCCGGCGGACACCAGCATCAGCGGCACCGCCGCGAAACGTTTCACGCCCCGGTCCACGAGGTCGGTGACCGCGTCGCCCAGCGGCGGCGGCGACAGTTCGATGAAGCCACCGGCGACCGGGAGTTCGGGGTTGCGGCGGGCGAGCTCCTGCACGAAGTCCCGGAAGGCGGCCGCCCCGGCGTCGTCACGGGTGCCGTGTCCGGCGATGAGCAGTGCGGGCGGGGTGGTCACTGGGACTCCTTGATTGCTTCGGTTGTTTCATTCGTACGGGGCGACGGCCGCCCTGGAGCGGGGTGGTACAGCAGTGCGTTCAGCGCCGCCGCCGCCACCGCCGAACCGCCCTTCTCCGACACGTTGCTGACGGCGGGAAGCCCGCTCTCGCGCAGTGCCGCCTTGGACTCCGCGGCCCCCACGAAGCCGACCGGCAGGCCGATCACCAGCGCGGGCGCCGCGTCGAGTACGAGCAGTTCCTCCAGGGCGGTCGGCGCGCAGCCGATCACCCAGAGCGCGCCGGGGCCCACTTCCTCGTACGCGAGACGGATCGCGTGAGCCGAACGGGTGAGCCCCGCATGTGACTTGGCGTCCTTGAGTCGGCAGACCGTCTCGCGCTTGGTGATGCCCGCGGCGACCATCTCCACGTCGGCGACCACGGGAGCACCCGCGTGCAGCGCCGTGTGGGCGGCCACCAGCGCGTCCTCGTCGGTGACGAGGTCCGTCGCGTACTCCAGGTCGGCGGCGGAATGGATGACGCGCTCCACGACCGCGCGGGTCAGCGGCGCGAAGTGCGACGTGTCAAGGCGGGCACGTAGCCGCCGGAACGACTCCTGCTCGATGGGGTGGACGACACGGGTCACTTGGTCACCTCCGAAGGGGCCCCCGAAGGAGCCTCCGAAGGCTCCGCGTGCTGCCAGCGGTAGCCGCGCGGGGTCACCATGCGGCCCGCGATCTCGCGGGTCGCTGTGTTGCCGACGGTCACGACCGTCATCATGTCGACCACTCCCGGGTCGAGTTCGCCGATCGTGCTCAGCCGCGCCGACTCGTCCGGACGCGAGGCGTTGCGCACGACACCCACGGGGGTCGTGGGCTCGCGGTGCTCGGCGAGGATCGACAGGGCCTTCGGCAGCTGCCAGTCGCGGCCCCGGCTGCGCGGGTTGTAGAAGGTGACGATGATGTCCGCCTCCGCCGCCGCGCGCACCCGGCGCTCGATGACCTCCCACGGAGTGTGCAGGTCGGACAGGCTGATGGACACGTGGTCGTGGCCGAGCGGCGCGCCGAGGATCGCGGCGGCGGCGAGCGCGGCCGTCACGCCGGGCACACCGATGACGTCGATGTCGTCGCTCGCCTCGGCGAGCGCGGGCGATGCCATCGCGTACACACCCGCGTCCCCGGAGCCGATCAGCGCGACCGCCTGCCCCTTCTGGGCCTCGGCGACCGCGGTACGGGCCCGTTCCTCCTCGGCGCCGAGCCCCGACTCGATGACCTTCGTGCCGGGCCTGAGCAGGTCGCGGATCTGGTCGACGTACTGGTCGAGGCCGACAAGGACCGATGCCCTGCGCAGCTCGTCACGGGCGCGCGGCGTCAGCAGATCACGCGCGCCGGGGCCGAGCCCGACCACGGCGAGCCGGCCGCGCGGCGCGCGGCGCACCACCGCGCAGGTCGCCATGGGCGCACGGCCGTCGGGCGCCGACTTCCGCTTCGGTACGAGGAGTTCACCGCCGCCGCGCAGTGCGGCGGCCTCAGCCACGGAGGGCGTACCGACGGCGGCGAGCGGCGCGTCGGAGGGGTTCGGCACGTCGACACCGGCCAGCTCGTCGGCCGCGTACGTCACCACCGGCACCCCGAGCCGCGTAGCCGCCTCGACGATGCCGGGCTCCTCGGCCTTCGCGTCGACGGTCGCGAGCGCGGCCACGGAGGCAGCGGAGAGCCCCGCGTCCCGGAGGGTGTCCTCGATGAGCCCGAGCACCTCTTCGGTGGGCGCACCCTTGCTCGCGCCCACGCCCACGGTGAGCGAGCCGGGCCTCAACGCGACCTCGCCAGGCCCCAGTTCGAGCACGCGGTCCGTCACCCACACGGCCGACTGCCCTTGGCCCGGCGTGACGTTGGGTGGCAGGGCGGGCAGCGGGCAGGCCAACTCCGCGTGCAGGGCGACCGGTTCGCCGTCGAGGATCGCGCGGGTGACCCCGGCGACGTCCCCCTCCACCGGAAGGCCGAGCGTGTCGAGCCCCGGCACGTCCACGGAGTCGGTCGCCGTCGTCACGACAGGCGTGGCCCCCAGGAGATCTCCCACCTCCTGAGCCAGGGCGTTGGCGCCCCCCTCGTGGCCGCCCAGCAGAGCGACCGCGAAACGTCCGGCCTCGTCGACGCACACGACCCCGGGATCGACGTCCTTGCCCCGCAGGAGCGGCGCGGCAAGGCGCACCACCGCGCCGGTGGCGAGGAAGCACACCACCTGCTCGCACTCGGCGAAGGCCCGCTCCAGGGCCTCCCGCACGGGACCCTCGTACACCCGCGTCCGCGAGGGCCACGACGCGGCGACGCGGTCGCGTGCCGCGCCGCCCGCCGCCGTGGCGGAGATCAGGCCGATCACTCAACTACTCCTTCAGGCAAGGAAGATGTGGGGCGGGTGCCCCACACCAGAAAGACCGGATTGGCCGCGGCGAGCCGCGACACCTCACCGGGCAGCGGCGCGAGCCGCGACGACTGCAGCAGTACGCCGTCGCAGTCGTACCCGGCACCGCTCAGCGCGGCCCGGACCGCGGGCACCCGGTCGATCGCCGCCATGGCGACCACGACGGTCCGCCGTGCACGCCGTGCACATGCGGTCACGATGGCGGGCAGCTCACGGCCGCCGCCGCCGATGAACACGGCGTCCGGGTCCGAGAGATCGGAGAGTACGGTGGGCGCCGCCCCGTGCACGGCGCGTATGTCGACGCCGTGCGCCGCGGCGTTGGCACGGACGCGCTCGACGCCGTCGGCGGTCTTCTCCACGGCGACGACGGCCGCCCCGAACCGCGCGCACTCCACGGCGACCGATCCCGACCCCGCGCCGATGTCCCACACGAGGTCGCCCGTGCGCGGCCCGAGCCGGGCCAGGGCGAGCGCCCGCACCTCGAACTTGGTGATCATCGAGTCGCGGTGCGTGAACTCGGCCTCGTCCAGGGCCCATTGGCTGGGGGAGAGGCGCGGTCCGGCGACGGTGCGCACGGGCGCAAGGGCCCGCTCCTCGTCCAGGCACAGGACGACGCTCACCCCGGCACCCCAGTCGCGGCCCGCTGCCTCGGCCGGTGTGACCCGCTCGACGCGTTCGTGCTCCGGGTCTCCCAGGGCGGACGCGACGACGAGGACGCGGGTGTCGGTGCGGCGCATCAGCTCGCCGCCGAGCTCGGCGGGCCCGCTGCCGGGGCCGGTCAGGACGGCCACCTTGGGATGGGTGCGGCAGATGTTCACGGCGGTGCGCAGATCGCGGCCGTGCGCGCTCACCACCACCGCGTCGTCCCACGGAAGCCCGACCCGCGCGAAGGCGGTGGCGACGGACGAGACGCCGGGCCGGACGTCCAGCGCCGCGGGCCCGAACCGCTCCGCGAGCGCCCGCACGATGCCGAAGAACCCGGGGTCCCCGGAGGCCAGCACGACAACACCGCCGCCGTCCGTCACCCCCTCCGCCTTGACCAGCCGCTCCTCGATGGCGTCGAGCGCGGGAGCGAGCGGCCCCATCACCACGCGGGCCGTGTCCGGCGGCAGCTGGGCGGCGTCGATGTGCCGCCGGGCTCCCACCACGAGCCCCGCGGCGCGCACCGCGTCCAGGGCCGCCGCGTCGAGCGGCGCCCCCGTCCCCGTACCGACGACGGTGATCATGAGGTGGCCTTCTCGGCGCGTAGCGCGGCCCGTGCCTGCGGGTCGGCCTTGCGGAAGCCGTGGAAGTGGCCCGGGTGGTACAGGTGCGAGCGGGTGCCGTGCGCGGAGAGGGCGGGGCCGACCAGGAAGAGGGTGTGCTTCCAGAGCTTGTGCTCCTTGACCGTCTCTTCGAGCGTCTCGATGGTGCAGTGCAGGACGAGCTCCTCGGGCCACGTCACCTGGTACGCGATGACGACGGGCGTGGTCGTCGGGTAGCCGCCCTCCAGGAGCTCCCGCACCAGCTGCCCGCTGCGCGCGGTCGAGAGGAACAGCGCCATCGTCGTGCCGTGCCGCGCGAACTCCCGCACCTCCTCGCCGGGCGGCATCGGCGTCTTGCCGCCGCCGAGCCGGGTGAGGATCACGGACTGCGCGACCTCGGGGATCGTCAGCTCGCGCTGCGCGATCGCCGCCACCGCCGAGAACGACGAGACGCCGGGCACGATCTCCGTCTCCACGCCGATGTCGGCGCACCGGTCGACCTGCTCCTGCGTGCCGCCCCACAGGGCGGGGTCGCCGGAGTGGATCCGGGCCACTTTCAGGCCGTCGGCGGCGGCCCGCTCGTAGACGGCGACCACCTCTTCGAGGGACATCGTCGCCGAGTCGAGGATCTCTGCGCCTTCACGCGCGTGTTCGAGGACTTCCGCCTGTACGAGGCTGGCCGCCCAGATGACGACATCGGCGTCGGCGATCGCTCGCGCGGCACGGAAGGTGAGCAGGTCGGCGGCGCCGGGCCCTGCCCCGACAAAGGTCACCTTGCCGGTGGTGGCTTCGGCGTCGGCCATGGGTGGGTTCCTCTCGTACGAAACAGAAAAACAGTGGGTGTTGCCCCGCGCCGGATGTGCGGGGCGGGGGGTCAATCGGCTAGCAAGGGCGCATGGCGGTGTTCGTGGCGCTCGGCGCTTTCGTGATGACCCTGGTGGGCGGCTGGACGGCCCAGCGGGTCACTGACCGGCGCCACCTCGTCCTGGGGCTCGCGGGCGGTCTGATGCTCGGCGTGGTCGGCCTCGACCTGCTGCCGGAGGCGATGGAAGCCGCCGGCACCCCGGTCCTCGGCGTACCGGCGGCGCTGCTCCTGTTCGTCGCGGGCTTCCTCGCCGCGCACCTCGTGGAGCATCTCCTGGCGGGCCGGCACGCCGGGCACGGGGCGGACGACCACGACAAGGGACGGGTCCCGCAGGTGGGCCTGACGGCGGCCGGCGCGATGGTCGGCCACAGCGCCATGGACGGCATCGCGATCGGCGCCGCCTTCCAGGTGGGCGGCGGCATGGGCGCGGCGGTGGCCCTCGCGGTCATCGCCCATGACTTCGCGGACGGTTTCAACACGTACACACTCACCAGCCTGTACGGGAACGCGCGCAGCAAGGCCATCGCGATGCTGTTCGCGGACGCGGTGGCTCCGGTGGTGGGCGCCGCGTCGACGCTCCTGTTCACCATTCCGGAGCAACTGCTCGGCGGCTATCTCGGGTTCTTCGGCGGAGCGCTGCTCTACCTGGCCGCCGCGGAGATCCTGCCCGAGGCGCATCACGAGCACCCGGCCCGCTCGACGCTGCTGTGCACGGTGGCGGGAGCGGCGTTCATCTGGCTGGTGGTGGGCATCGCGGAGTGAGGCGGCCGCGGAGGGCGTCACAGTTTTCCGCCCCGGCCGCCCTCGCGCCGCGCGGGAGCGATGAGGGTGGACAGATAGGGCAACGGGGCATCGCCGAGATCGGCGGCACCCTGGATGGACTCCTCGGGCAGCCCGAGCGCGGAGCCCCACACCGCGTCGTCGGTCCGCCCGGTCTCGCGCAGCGCGGCGGCCACCTCATGGGCGAGCCGCCCGAACTTGTACGCGACGACCGTGCCGGGCCCGGCGAGGGCGTCCTTGAGCGCGGCGGCCCCCGCGGTCACCGGCACAAGCGTCAGCGGCTCGGTGCCCTCGGTGAGAACGGCGCCGCTGCGCGCGGCGAGGTCCTGCATGGCGGTGATCCCGGGCACGGTCTCCACCACGACGCCGGGCACGAGCTCCGAGATGGTCTGCGCGAGGTAGGTGAACGTGGAGTACACATTGGGGTCGCCGATGGTCGCGAAGGCCACCGAGCCCTGCTCGCGCAGCAGTTGGGCGACCCGCTCACCGGCGGCGTCCCACGCGGCCTCGCGGCGCTGCCGGTCACTGCGCTCGTTGAGCGCGAACACGACGCGTACGACCTTGTCCTCGGGGACGTAGTGCAGCACGGTCGCCTCGGCCCGCCCCCGCTCGCCGCCGTCCGTCCCGTCGGCCGCGGCCATGACGGGTACGACGACGACGGCGGCGGCACGCAGCGCGTTGACGCCCTTGACGGTGACGAGCTCGGGATCTCCGGGCCCGACGCCAACCCCGACCAGCTTGCTGCTCATGCTCTGCACCTCTCTACGAACCGACGGGCGATACCGGGTTCGGCGGCCCAATGCGTGTGCAGGTAACTCGCGTGCACACCCTGTTGTACGAAGCCTTCGACGCGCCGTTCAGGGGCGTGCAGACCCCAGGCGGGAGCCGCCCCGGCGCCCGGTTCGACGACGGTGCGGTGGAACTCGTGCCCGCGCATCCGGGTGCCGACCGCCGCGAGCGGGCTGTCGGACACGGCGACGGCTTCGCGGTAGCCGAGCGTGAGCCGCTCGGACATCCGCGCGTGCGCGTCCAGCACGCCGCACATCGGCTTGCCGTCCAACTCCCTGGTCAGGTAAAGCAGTCCGGCACATTCGGCGGCGACGGGCGCACCGCTGAGCGCGAGCTCGGCGACGGCTTTGCGCAGCGGCTCGTTGGCGGAGAGCTCGGGCGCGTACACCTCGGGGAAGCCGCCCCCGATGACGAGCCCGGCGGTGCCGGGCGGCAGCTCTTCATCGTGCAGAGGATCGAAGGTGACGACGTCGGCACCGGCGGAGGTGAGCAGCTCGGCATGCTCCGCATAGGAGAAGGAGAAGGCGGGCCCACCGGCGACGGCGACTACGGGCCGACTGTTCAGCCCGTCCCGTACACCTTCCAGCCCGTCCGGCGTTTGAGGACCCGCACCCGGATCCCACGCGTCACCCGCCAACACAGGCGCACTGCGCGCCAGCGCGAGAACGGCCTCCAGGTCGCACCCTTCCCGCACCCGCGAGGCCAACGCCGCAACGGACTCCACAGCCTCGGCCCGCCGCTCGGCCACGGGAACGAGCCCCAGATGCCGCGAGGGTGCCTGGACCTGCGCCGCTCGCCCCAGCGCCCCGAGCACCGGCACCCCGGACTCATCGAGCGCCTCCCGCAGCAACGCCTCATGCCGCGCCGACCCCACCTTGTTGAGGATCACGCCCCCGATCCGCACCTCCGGATCCCAGGACGCGAAACCGTGCACAAGGGCGGCCACGGACCGCGACTGCGACGACGCGTCGACGACGAGGACGACAGGCGCCCGGAGCAGCTTCGACACCTGCGCGGTGGAAGCGAGTTCACCCTGCCCCGAGGCACCGTCGTACAGCCCCATGACGCCCTCGACCACGGCAAGATCGCAGCCGCGGGACCCATGGGCGAACAGGGGAGCCACCATGTCGGGCCCGCACAGATACGCGTCGAGATTCCGCCCGGGGCGACCCGTGGCCAGCGCGTGATACCCGGGATCGATGTAGTCGGGCCCCACCTTGTGCGGGGACACGGCGAGCCCGGCCGCGGCGAACGCGGCCATCAGCCCCGTGGCGACGGTCGTCTTCCCGCTTCCGGAAGACGGCGCGCCGACGACAAGCCGAGCTACCACTCGATGCCCCTCTGGCCCTTCTGCCCTGCGTCCATCGGATGCTTGACCTTGGACATGTCGGTGACGAGATCGGCGAACTCGACCAGCTCAGCAGGCGCATTGCGCCCCGTGATGACGACATGCTGATTCCCCGGCCGCCCCCGGAGCGTCTCGATCACCTCGTCCGTGTCGATCCACCCCCAGTGCATGGGGTAGGCGAACTCGTCGAGGACGTACAGCTGGTACGTCTCGGCGGCGAGGTCACGCTTGACCTGCTCCCAGCCCTCGCGGGCCTTCTCCTCGTTGCTCTGCTCGCCGTCTGCGGGCGCGCGCTGGATCCACGACCAGCCCTCGCCCATCTTGTGCCAGTCGACGGAGCCGCCCTCGCCGGAGGCCCCGAGTACCTTCAGGGCGTTCTCCTCGCCGACCTTCCACTTCGCCGACTTCACGAACTGGAAGACCCCGATGGGCCACCCCTGATTCCAGGCCCGCAGCGCGAGCCCGAAAGCGGCGGTCGACTTCCCCTTGCCGATCCCGGTGTGCACGACGACCAGCGGACGGTTGCGCCGCTGACGCGTGGTGAGCCCGTCGTCCGGCACCACACTCGGCTGCCCCTGCGGCATCAGGCCACGCTCCTCATACGAGTTCCCTGTACGTCCTTGACGAGCCCGGCGATGGACTCGGCCCGCAGTTCGTCGAGCGTCACGGCGGTCCCGCCGAGCTCACCCGCGAGCTGCCCCGCGAGCCCGAGCCGCACGGGCCCCGACTCGCAGTCGACGACCACCGAAGCGATCCCCGCAGCCCCGAAGAGCCGTGCCGCGCGCCCCGCCTGGGCCACCGGCTCCACGCCACCCGTGGCCCTGCCGTCCGTCACGACCACGACCAGCGGCCGCCGCGCCGGATCCCGCAGCCGCTCCACCCGCAGCACTTCGTGCGCCTTGAGCAGCCCGGCCGCGACCGGAGTACGTCCGCCCGTGGGCAGCGATTCGAGTCGCGCGGCGGCGGCGTCCACGGACGACGTGGGCGGCAGCGCCACCTCGGCATCGGCTCCCCGGAAGGTGACGAGCCCGACCTTGTCCCGCCGCTGGTAGGCGTCAAGGAGCAGCGAGAGGACCGCCCCCTTCACGGCGCTCATCCGCTGCCGCGCGGCCATGGACCCGGAGGCGTCCACGACGAAGAGCACGAGGTTGCCCTCACGCCCCTCCCGCGTCGCCTGCCGCAGATCGTCACGCCGTACGACGAGTCCCCGCCCCGAGCGCCCGCGGGCCCGCTGATGCGGGGCCGCGGCCTGCACGGTGGCCGCCAAGTGCAGCTTGGTGAGCGCCCCTTGGGGCCGCCGGGCCCCGGTAGTACGCCCGTGCTCGGTGCGCGCCCGGGAGCGCCGCCCCGCGGCACCCTCGCCGAGGCCGGGCACGCTCAGCATCTTGGTGCGGAACGGCTCCGCGGCCCGCACGGGCTGCTGCTCACCGCCGCCGGCGGCCGGGGCCTGCGCGGGCGACGCCTCGTCCTCCTGGCCCGCGTCGCTCTGCGACTCCGGCGAGCCGGGCGTGTCGGGCCCGCTCTCCGGGGGCTTGCCACCGCCGCCACCGCCGGGCCCGTCGGGGTCCGGGTCGTCGTCGCCCTGGTCGCCATCGGAGGCCTGCTCCAGCGTGTCGTCGAGCTTGTCCTCGTCGAGCCCCGGAGCGTCGAAGGGGTTGCGACGGCGCCGGTGCGGCAGCGCGAGGAGCGCGGCCTGCCGCACATCCTCCGCGAGCACGTCCTCGCGTCCGGCCCAGGCGGCAAGCGCCGTCGCCGTACGCGCCATCACGATGTCGGCCCGCATCCCGTCGACCTCGAAGGCCGCGCAGGTGGCGGCGATCTGCCGCAATGCCCCGTCGCCGAGCCGTACGTGGGGGAGCAGCGCGCGGGCGGCGACGATCCGGGCCCGCACCGCGGACTCCTCGTCGTGCCACCGCGCGGCGAACCCGTCCGCGTCGTCGTCGTACGCGAGCCGCCGCCGCACCACCTCGACGCGCTGATCGGTCTCGCGCGACGCCGCGACCTCGACGGTGAGCCCGAAGCGGTCGAGCAACTGCGGGCGCAGTTCGCCCTCTTCGGGGTTCATGGTGCCCACGAGCAGGAACCGCGCGGCATGCCGCACGGAGACGCCCTCACGCTCGACGTACGAGGCGCCCATGGCAGCGGCGTCGAGCAGCAGGTCGACCAAGTGGTCGTGCAGCAGGTTGACTTCGTCGACGTAGAGGATGCCGCGGTGGGCGTCGGCGAGCAGGCCGGGCTCGAAGGCCTTGACGCCCTCGGCGAGCGCCCGCTCGATGTCGAGCGCCCCGACCAGGCGATCCTCGGAGGCGCCGACGGGCAGTTCGACCATCCGCGCATCCCGCACGGAGGCCCCACCGGCGTCGTGCGGACCGTCCGGGCAGGCGGGGTCGGGCGCGGCCGGGTCACAGGAGAACCGGCATCCGGCGACGACGGGCACCTGCGGCAGCAGCGCCGAAAGCGCCCGCACGGCGGTGGACTTGGCGGTGCCCTTCTCGCCGCGGACGAGCACGCCGCCCACGGCGGGCGACACGGCGTTGAGCAGCAGGGCGAGCCGCAGGTCGTCCTGTCCGACGAGAGCGGTGAACGGATAGGGGGTGGTCACAAGGCCTCCATTGCGTGATCCAGGGCGGGGCAGGGGACGGCGGGCCTCATCCGTCCCCCTCCAACTCGCCCTCAAGCTCCAGGTAGGTGGCCCGAAGCCGCTCCAGCGTCCCCGCCTCCGGCTCGGCCCAAAGGCCACGCTCGGCCGCTTCGAGCAGCCGCTCCGAAATCCCGCGCAGAGCCCAGGGGTTGGACTTCTGCATGAACTCCCGGTTCTCGGGGTCGAAGACGTACTCGGCGGAGAGCTTCTCGTACATCCAGTCGTCGACCACGCCCGCGGTCGCGTCGTACCCGAAGAGGTAGTCCACGGTGGCGGCCATCTCGAAGGCCCCCTTGTAGCCGTGGCGCCGCATGGCCGCCATCCAGCGGGGGTTGACCACACGGGCCCGGAAGACGCGGTGGGTCTCCTCGCCCAGGGTCCGCGTCTTGACCTGGTCGGGCGTGGCCGAGTCGCCGACGTACGCCTCGGGGGACTCGCCCGTCAGATGGCGCACCATGGCGACCATGCCGCCGTGGTACTGGAAGTAGTCGTCGGCGTCGACCAGGTCGTGCTCCCTGGTGTCCACGTTCTTGGCCGCGACGTTGATCCGCCGGAACGCGGTCTCCATGTCCCCGCGCGCGGCCTTCCCGTCGAGCCCGCGCCCGTACGCGTAGCCGCCCCACACCGCGTACACCTCGGCGAGGTCGGCGTCGCTGCGCCAGTTCCGCGCGTCGATCAGCGGAAGCAGGCCCGCGCCGTAGGCCCCGGGCTTGGAGCCGAAGATCCGGGAGGTGGCCCGGCGCCGGTCGCCGTGCTCGGCGGTGTCCTCGTCGGAGTGCGCGCGCACGTAGTTGGACTCCGGAGCCTCGTCCAGTTCCGCGACGGCCCGCACCGCGTCGTCGATCAGGCCGATGACATGCGGGAACGCGTCACGGAAGAAGCCGGAGATCCGCACCGTCACGTCGACGCGCGGCCGTCCCAGCTCCTCCACCGGCACGATCTCGAACCCGGTCACGCGCCGCGACGCGTCGTCCCACACGGGGCGGCAGCCGAGGAGCGCCAGGATCTCCGCGATGTCGTCGCCCTGCGTGCGCATGGCCGACGTGCCCCACACGGTCAGGCCGACCGACTTCGGGTACTCGCCCGTGTCCGTCAGGTACCGCGCGATGAGCGAGTCGGCGAGCGACTGGCCGACCTCCCAGGAGAGCCGGGAGGGAATCGCCTTGGGGTCGACGGAGTAGAAGTTGCGGCCGGTCGGCAGCACGTTCACGAGCCCGCGCGTGGGTGACCCGGAGGGCCCGGCGGGGACGTAACCGCCGTCGAGCGCCCGCAGGATGTGCCCGATCTCGTCGGTCGTCCGCGCGAGCCGCGGCACGACTTCCTCGCAGGCGAAGCCCAACACGGCCACCGCGGGCGGCAGTTCGACGCCTACGACATCACGTACGAGCTCCCGCACGGCGGAGAGCTCCCAGCCGCGCTCCTCCATGCCCTCCGCGAGGCGGCGGCACAGCTGCTCCAGGAGGTCCACCGCGTCCGCGCCGGTCCGCGCGGGGCCGTCGACCAGGGCCGTCAGACCGTCGGCGACCTTCACCGCCGCGCCCGGCTCGGCGAGCAGCTCCTTCTCGCTGAGCCCGAAGTGCTCGGCGAGGCAGGCCCGCAGACCGGGCAGGGCGTTCGCCTGACCGCCCCACACCTGCGAGGCACGCAGGACGGCGAGCACCAGGTTGACGCGGGCCTCGCCCTCGGGGCCCCCGCCGAGGATGTGCAGACCGTCGCGGATCTGCACGTCCTTGATCTCGCACAGATAACCGTCGATGTGCATGACGAACTCGTCGAAGGCGGTGTCGTCGGGCTGCTCGTCGACATGCAGGTCGTGGTGGAGCTCGGCGGCCTTCACGAGCGTCCAGATCTGCGCCCGCACAGTAGGGGCCTTGGTCGGATCCAGGTCGCTGACCAGCGCGTACTCGTCGAGGAGCTGCTCCAGCTTCGCCAGATCACCGTACGTGTCCGCGCGCGCCATCGGCGGCACCAGGTGGTCCACCACCGTCGCGTGCCCGCGCCGCTTGGCCTGGGTGCCCTCGCCGGGGTCGTTCACGATGAACGGATAGATCAGCGGCAGCTCGCCGAGCACCGCGTCCGGGGCGCAACTCCCGCTCAGGCCGAGGCCCTTGCCCGGCAGCCACTCCATCGTGCCGTGCTTGCCCATGTGGACGATCGCGTCGGCGCCGAAGGACAGCTCCAGCCAGCGGTAGGCCGCCATGTAGTGGTGCGAGGGCGGCATGTCGGGGTCGTGGTAGATCGCGATCGGGTTCTCGCCGAAGCCGCGCGGCGGCTGGATCATCACGACGACGTTCCCGAACTGCAGGGAGGCGAGCACGATGTCGTCGCCGTCCACGTAGAGGTTGCCGGGCGGCTCGCCCCACGCCTCCAGCATGCCGTCGCGCAGCTCCGGGTCAAGCTTGTCGAACCACGCCCGGTAGTCGGCGAGCGGCACGCGCGCGGGGGCCGCGGCCAGCTGCTCCTCGGTGAGCCACTCGACGTCGTGGCCACCGGCGTTGATGAGGCGGTGGATCAGCTCGTCGCCGTTGTCGGGGTGGCCCTCGACGGCATACCCGGCGTCGCGCAGGGAGTCGAGCACACGCACCGCCGATGCGGGGGTGTCCAGGCCGACCGCGTTGCCGACGCGCGAGTGCTTCGTCGGGTACGCGGTGAAGACGAGGGCGAGCTTCTTCTCCGCGTTCGGCTTGTGCTTCAACTGGGCGTGGCGCAGGGCGATTCCGGCCACGCGGGCGGCGCGCTCGGGGTCGGCGACGTACACCGGTACGTCGTCGGGGCCCTGCTCCTTGAAGGAGAACGGGACGGTGATGACGCGGCCGTCGAACTCGGGGATCGCGACCTGCATGGCGGCGTCCATGGGGGAGAGCGCGGCGTCCGACGCGTCCCACGTGGCGCGCGACGAGGTGAGGCAAAGTCCTTGCAGGACAGGGATGTTGAGGTCGGCGAGGGCGCCGATGTCCCAGGCTTCCTCGTCGCCGCCCGCGCTCGCGCCCGACGCGTGTGTACCGCCCGCCGCGAGGACGGTGGCCACCAGGGCGTCCGCCCGCCCGAGGATCTCGTACAGGCCCGCGTCCGCGCCGCGCAGCGAACCGCAGTACACGGCAAGGGCGTTGGCGCCCCGCGCCTCGATCGCGTCGCACAGCGTGTCGACGAAGCCGGTGTTCCCGGAGAGCTGGTGAGCCCGGTAGAAGAGCACACCGACGGTCGGCCTGCCCTCGACGTAGGCGCGCGTGCCGTGCACCCCGTACTCGGGCATCTTCCGCGGCTCGGCGCTCTGCCGCTCGTGCGCGTCGCCCGAGCGTGCGTGTCCCGCCGCGAGCACGTCCTCCTTGAGGAACCGCGCGAGCTCGCGCAGATTCTCCGTGCCGCCCTCGACGAGATACCGCAGCGCCTCCGCCACGGACCCCGCGTGCACGGTCGACTCGGCCATCAGCTCCGCGTCCGGCACGGCCTCGCCACCGAGCAGCACCGTCGGGATGCCGGCGGCCTTCAGCGCCGCGAGCCCGTCCTCCCAGGCCCGCTTGCCGCCGAGCAGGCGTACGACGGCGATGTCCGCGCCCTCGATCAGTGCGGGCAGCTCGTCCTGGACGTCGACCCGGGTCGGGTTGCCGATGCGGTAGGGGGCGCCGGAGGCACGGGCGGCAAGGAGGTCCGTGTCGGCGGTGGACAGAAGCAGGACGGTCATGAGGGTGCCCCCGGTGCGATGAAGGGGAGACCGGCGGGTGCGCCGGTCTCGATCAGGCTGAGCAGCGCGTCCGTGTCCGCGTGTTCTTCGATCAGGTCGCCGAGCAGGTCGAGCTGCTCCTCGCGCAGTGCGCCGAAGCTGGTGTCGGGCGCGGGCACGAACCGGCGCCCGGCGGCGCGGGCGACCTCGGTGAGGAAGCGGCGCCGGAACGCGTCGGACTCCAGCGAGCCGTGCCAGTGCGTGCCCCACACCTCGCCGACGCGGCAGCCGTCCAGGAAGGCTTCCCCGCCCAGGACTTCGGCGACGCCGTGGTGGATCTCGTACCCCTCGACGGGTTCGCCGAGGGCCTCGCCGACCGGCCGCGCGAGGGTCTTCTCGCGCGCGAACCGCACGCGCACGGGCAGCAGCCCGAGCCCGTCCACGGCACCGGCCCGCGACTCGACGTCGTCCTCGATGTGCTCGCCGAGCACCTGGAAGCCGCCGCAGATCCCGAGCACGGGACGGCCTTCGGCGGCGCGCCGCGCGATGGCGTCGGCGAGGCCGCGCTCGCGCAGCCACTCCAGGGCGCGGACCGTGCCGCGCGTCCCCGGCACGATCACGAGATCGGCGTCGACAAGTTCCTCGGCCCGGTCCACGAACCGCACGACGACGCCGGGTTCGGCGGCCAGGGCGTCCACGTCGGTGAAGTTCGACATGAGCGGAATGGCGCACACGGCGACCCGCAGCACGTCCTCACCGACCGGCGGAGCGACGACGGACTCCCGCACGGCACCCCGCAGCGACACCCGGAGCCCGTCCTCTTCGTCGATGCCGAGGCCGTGCTGGAACGGCAGCACTCCGAACGTGCGCCGCCCGGTGAGCTGTTGGAGCATGTCGAGCCCGGGTTCGAGCAACGAGACGTCGCCCCGGAACTTGTTGACGAGATAACCGGCTATCAGCTCCTGGTCCTCGGCGCTCAGCAGCGCGGTGGTCCCGAAGAAGGAGGCGAAGACGCCTCCGCGGTCGATGTCTCCCACCACGACCACGGGGAAGCGGGCGGCCCGCGCGATCCCCATGTTCACGATGTCCGTACGTCGCAGATTGATCTCGGCGGGACTGCCCGCACCTTCGCAGATCACGGCGTCATAGCTGCCCCGAAGTTCCTCAAGGCATCCCACGACGGTGGAGAGCAGCGCTTCCTGCCGCCCTCCGTGGTAGCCGCGCGCGCTCATCTCGCCCACCGGCTTGCCCATGAGGACGACCTGGCTGCTGCGGTCGCTGCCCGGCTTGAGCAGCACGGGGTTCATCAGCGCGGTCGGCTCGACCATGGCGGCCTGCGCCTGCATGGCCTGGGCCCGCCCGATCTCGGCACCTTCGCGCGTGACAAAGGAGTTGAGGGACATGTTCTGCGCCTTGAAGGGCGCGACGGAGACCCCTTTGCGGGCCAGCCACCGGCAGATCCCGGCGGTGACGACGCTCTTCCCCGCGTCGGAGGTGGTTCCGGCGACGAGCAGTCCACCACTCATGAGGCCCTGCCTTTCCGTAGAGCGCTCACGGCCGCCGCAACGCCCAGGGCGAGGAGACCCACCCGTCGCGACAGCTTCACGGCCCGTTCGATGTCGGAGACTTCGACGCCCCGCCCGTCCCCGTTCAGGACGGGCCGGTGCTCGACACGCCCCGCGTACGAGAGAGTCCCCCCGAGCCGTACGCCCAACGCCCCGGCGAAGGCGGCCTCGACGGGGCCGGCGTTGGGGCTCGGATGCTTGGCGGCGTCCGCACGCCAGGCCAGCACCGCACCGCGCGGCGAGTCCCCGGCAACGGCCGCGAGTACGGCGGTGAGCCGGGCGCCCGGCCACCCCAGTACGTCGTCGAGCCGCGCGGAAGCCCACCCGTAGCGCCGGTACTTCACGGACTTGTGCCCGACCATGGCGTCGAGCGTGTTGACGGCACGGAAGCCCACGAGCCCGGGGATCCCGCCGACGGCCCCCCACACCAGGGCCCCGACCACGGCGTCGGACGTGTTCTCGGCGACGGACTCGACCACGGCCCGCGCGATGCCGTCGGCGTCGAGGGCCTGCGGATCCCGGCCGCACAGATGCGGCAGCCGCTCCCGGGCCACCTCGATGTCCCCGGCGGTGAGCGCCCCGCCGATGGCCCGCGCCTCACGCCCCAGCGAGGTGCCGCCGACCACGGCCCAGGTGGTGGCGGCGGTCAGCGCGACGGATGCGGCGCGCGAGTCACGTACAAGAGAAGAGGCCAGGACGGCGGCACCGGCCGCGCCTCCGGCGCACACCACGGCATGCAGGGCGCCCCACCCGCGGTGGTCACGCCACAGCACACGCTCGACGGCGCCCGCGGCCCGACCGAACGCGGCGACCGGATGCCCGCGGCGAGGATCGCCGAGGAACAGATCACCGAGGAGGCCGGCGGCGGCGCCGTACGCGAAGTCGCGATCGGCACGCATGGCGTCAGCCGGTCGTCGTGCCGAGAAGGGAGCTCACGCTCGGGAACTGGTCCGGCAACGGGCGGCCGCGCATGGCGATATGTCCTCACTCAGGGTGTCCGCGCCCTGGTTCGACGTGATCGGCGGCGAGAGTTCCTGGCTTCCGAGGAGTCAGCTCCTCGATGACAGTGGCGGGACCGCGCCGGATTCGCACCGGCTTCCTCTCCTGCTGCCGTATTGGCTCCGGCAGTCCACCACGGCCCGCGAAGGCCCGTCAACTCGCTGTTGACCTGCGACGGGAGAGTGTGCGGAGGCCCACATACGAAGGTGGGGTGCGGGACGCCGAAGCGTCCCGCACCCCACTCGAAACTCCGGTCGTCAGGCGACGATCAGATAGATCCCGTACGCCACGGCCGCCGCGCAGAGCGCGAAGCACACGTACGCGCCCGTGCGGGCCGCGGTGGCGGTGCCGCCACCCGCGGTGGAGGTACCTGCGGTGGAGGCGCCGGACGTGGCCGCCTCGCCCTTGGAGAGGCCGACGATGCCGAGGGTGAACAGGCCCACCAGGGCCACTGTCACCGCGAGGCTGACTCCGAAGACGGAGCCGAGAGCTGCCCAGTCGATGTCCATGCTGACTTTTCCTTACACCGTGGCGGGCCGGGCGGGGTCCGCCGCGGTGCCGGTCGGGGCCGGGATGGTGGCCTTGACGAAATCGACGTCCGCGCTCGCCACGGCCGACCCGGTGGGCGGCGGTGTGACGGCGGCCATCGCGGTGGTCACGACGCCTGCGGGCTCGGCGGCGGGGGAGCCGCCGATCTCGTCGTCGGCGACGTTCGTGTGGTCGACGGCGTTGCGGCGGGACAGCGACCAGATGACGGCGGAGCCGCCGATCAGGAGCGCGGCGGTCGCCGCGATGCCCCAGGGGCCCTGCTTGGTGAGGAACTCGGCCCCCGCGCCGACCAGACCGGCGGCCGGGAGGGTCAGACCCCAGGCGATGAACATGCGGGTCGCCGTGGACCAGCGGACCACACCGCCCTTGCGGCCGAGGCCCGCGCCCATCACGGCGCCGGAGCAGGACTGCGTGGTGGAGAGCGAGAAGCCGATGTGCGAGGAGGCCAGGATGACCGTCGCGGCGCTGGTCTGGGCGGCGAAGCCCTGCTGCGGCTGGAGGTCGGTGAGGCCCTTGCCCATGGTGCGGATGATGCGCCAGCCGCCGAGGTAGGTGCCGAGCGCGATGGCGACACCGGCCGAGACGATGACCCACATCGGGGGGTTGGCGCCCGGGTTCAGGACGCCGCCGGTGACCAGGGCGAGCGTGATGATGCCCATGGTCTTCTGCGCGTCGTTCGTGCCGTGGGCCAGCGAGACGAGGCCCGCGGAGGCGATCTGTCCGGCGCGGTAACCCTTGGCCGTGGCCTTGGTATCGGTGTTGCGGCCGATCCTGTACGTCAGACGCGTGGCCACCATCGCGGCGAGACCCGCCACGAGAGGGGCGGCCAGGGCCGGGATCAGGATCTTGGTGACGACGGTGCCGCCGTCGATCGACGACCAGCCCATCGACATGACAGCGGCGCCGATGAGGCCACCGAAGAGTGCGTGGGAAGAACTGGAAGGCAGGCCCACCAGCCAGGTCAGCAGATTCCAGAGGATCGCGCCGACCAGGGCCGCGAAGATCACCTCTGTCTTCAGTCCGTCCTCGTTGACGATGCCGCCAGAGATCGTCTTGGCGACTTCGACGGAGAGGAAAGCTCCGACGAGGTTCAGCACGGCGGACATGGCCACCGCCGTCTTGGGCTTGAGAGCGCCAGTCGAGATGGTGGTAGCCATCGCGTTGGCTGTGTCGTGGAAACCGTTCGTGAAGTCGAACACGAGAGCGGTGACGATCACGATCCCGAGGAGAAGCGTGATGTGTTCCATTTACCCAGGCTTCTGTTGGACGTCAGTGGCAAGTGGAACGTAGGCAACCTGAGTGAACGGAAAGTGAACTGGGACGGGCCGTGCGGTGACCCAATGCGGGGCGCCGCCACTCCGCTTCCGCCGGGGCCCTGCCGGTCATCCGCCGGAGGGGCGGTGGGAGGCCATGGGGGACCCGGAATCCCGGCTTCCCAGGGTGCCCCACTACCCCCGGGCGAAGCACTTCAACTGGCTCAGGGAACCGTCGAAGAGATTCTGATCACCCGGCGGCCCGGGGGCCGGGCGCGCCTCGCCGACGGGGAGCCTGTGATACACGAGCCGGCCCCGCGTCCCCGCTGCTCCTGGCAAGATCACGGCATGACGGAGCAGCGGGACGAAGGCCGGGGCCGGCAGGACGCGATCGAGCAGGCGTGGGACGAGCTGGTGGCGGCGGCCCGCAGAACGGTGACGGACGGCCTGGTGGTCGGCACGTCGGGCAACGTGTCGGTGCGCGTCGGCGGCACGATCCTGGTCACCCCGAGCGGGGTGCCGTACGACCGCCTGAGGCCGCAGGACGCGGTCGGTGTCGACGCTGACGGCAACCAGCTCTTCGGCGACCTCGCCCCGACCAGCGAACTGCCCATGCACCTGGCGGTCTACCGCACCACGTACGCCGGGGCCGTGGTCCACACCCACGCGGTGCACGCCACCGCCGTCTCCACCCTGGTCCCGGAGCTCCCGCCCATCCACTACATGGCGGCCGCCCTCGGCGGTCCTGTCCGGGTGGCCCGGTACGCGCCGTACGGCTCGGAGGAGTTGGCCGAGAACATGCTCCGGGCCCTCAGGGAGCGCACAGGCTGCCTGCTGCAGAACCACGGAACCATCACATACGGAGACACTCTGGACCAGGCCTACGACCGCACGGCACAACTGGAGTGGATGTCCCGCCTCTGGCTGACGGCCAGCTCCGTCCCGGGCCACGCCCCGACCCTCCTGTCCGCGGGACAGCTGAGGGAAGCGGAGGACAGACTGAGGGGCTACGGCCAACGGTGAAGCCGGGCGGGCCGCGGACGAAGCGACATCACCCCGCGAGCCCCGCCCACTGGCCCGAGACCGGCCAGGGCCCGACACTGGGCAGGTGCGCCCAGCCAAAGCGACGGCAACGGCCGTCACCGCCGTCACCACCGCCCTCCTGGGCGGCGCAGCCGCCGTCGCCGCGGGCCGGTTCGCCAGCAACGCGGCCCTGAAGGCGCCGGCGGGCCGCCCGCTGCCGACCGAGCCCCGCCTCACGGTCCACTCCACGGCCGCGGGCCAGATCTCCCTGACCCGCGCCCTCGCGAGCCTGCGCCCCGGGACGTACGGCCTCAGCGGCCACGGAAGCCATGCCGTGATCGGGCCCGTCCTGGACGCCGCGCCGCACGCGGCGGACACCGTCGTACGCCGCCTGGAGCGCGTCACGCACGGCTCGCTGGAACCCGGCGCGAAGGTCTGGCTCACCCCGCAGGTCCACATCGGCGACCCGCACGCCGCCCTGGGCATCGACCACGCGGACGTCGACATCCCCGGCGAACTCGGCGGTCTGCCCGCCTGGTTCGTGCCGGGCGTCCGCGACACCTGGGTGATCACCGTGCACGGCCTCGGCACCACCCGCGAGCACCCCATGGTCGTCATGGACTTCCTGCACCACCAGCAGCTCCCGGTGCTCGACCTCGCCTACCGCGGCGACCTCGGCGCCCCCCGCTCCCCGGACGGCCTCGGCCACCTCGGCGAGACCGAATGGCGCGACCTGGACGCGGCCATCCGCTACGCCGTGCGCTACGGCGCTCAGAACGTGATCCTGCACGGCTGGTCCACCGGTGCCGCCATGGCCCTGCACGCCGCCGCGTACTCGGCCCTGCGCGAGAGGATCAGCGGACTCGTCCTGGACTCCCCGGTGCTCAACTGGGAGACGACCCTGCGCGCGCTCGCCGCGGCCCGCCGCACACCGGGCCCCCTCCTGCCGCTCGCCGTGCGTGCCGCCCAGGGGCGCACGGGCCTGCGCGGCGACCGCATCCTGGAGGCCGCCGACCCCGAGGTGCTCAAGGTCCCGACGCTCCTCTTCCACGGCCCCGACGACGTCATCGCCCCCTGGGCCCTTTCCCGTCAACTGGCCGAACAGCGCCCGGAACTGGTCACTCTCCACACTGTTCCGGATGCGCCCCACGGCGCCATGTGGAACGCCGACCCCGCGGGCTACGAAGAGGCGCTGCGGCGCTTCCTCACGCCCCTCATGTAGCGCGCGAAAGCCCCCTGACAGAGCGCTACGGAGCCTTGCGCAGGCATTCCGTTTGGGTTTTCGGACCGTCAACAGGAAGACTGCTCCCGTGACGTCCCGTATCCCGCGCGACTCAAGGCTCCGACTCGTCCGCGCTCAGTCCCCCAGGGCCGAGAGGCGAGCGGGGGCGGAGCGCGGCACAGCGCGACCCCTGACCGCCCCCGGCGCAGTGACGCAGCAGCGTGCGCGCCGTCCCGCGCCCCGGCCGCCCGAGGGCACACCCGCCCCCGGAGAGCTGGCCCGGATGGCGCGGGTGCGCCTCGCCGACGCCGTTCGGGTCGCGCGCTGGGCCGACGCGTCCCTGCGGCCGGGACGCGGCCGCGCGGGAGCAGCACCCGACGCCACAGCGGGAGCGCCCGAAGCCAAAGGGGGCAGAGGCACCCTCTCCGCCGCCACCGCCGAACGGGCCGCCGCGGGACTCGCGCTGACCCCGGATCAGGTCCGCACCGACTGGGACACCGCACGGCTCGCCGGCCTCATCGAGGTGCACGGCGACAGCGCGCGCCCCGGCTGGCGGCTGCGCGCCTGGGACCGTGACGACGCCGCCGTACTGCGCGGCTGGGTCGCCCTCTTCGACGCCTGGTCGCTCGCGCACCCGGCGTCGCGCGAACTGCCGCCCGCCACCGTGGCCGAGACCGTCGAGGCCATGCCCCAGCTCCTCACCCTGCTGCAGCTCTCCGCGGGCCCCGTCCCCGTGCCGCAGCTCCTGGACCTCCTCGACCAGCGCGTCACGGAACTGCGCACGGAACGCTGCGAGATCCCCTACGGCCCGCAGCCCGAGCCGGTGGACCCGGCCGAGACCCCGCCCCTCGCCACCCTCCTGGACTGGGCGCTGCGCGGCCTCGCCGCCGTCGGCGCGCTGACGTACGCCGAAGGACAGGCCACCCTCACGCCGCTCGGCAGCTGGGCGGTCTGGGTCAAGCTGGAGCAGATCTGCGTGGCCGCGCAGAGCCCCGCGGGCAACATCGAGCAGTCCGCCGATGACATGCTCCGCGGCTGCGCACGGCTGCGCCCGAACGCGGCCCGCTCCGAGTACCGCGCCTGGCTCGCCGCCCGCCCCGTCGGCAGCGCCGTCGCCGAGCTCCTGGACGCGGCCCGCGGCGAGGACGCCCTCCTGCGCGGCCTCGCCTTCGAAGCCCTGCGGGTGGTCGGCGCCCCGGCCGAGGCGGAGGTGCGGGCTGTCGTGGACGAGACCCCGCTGCGGCCCTACGCCCTCATCTGGCTCGCCGAGCAGGAGGGCGCCGACCCCGAGGACGTCCACCTCGTCCTGACGCGGGACGAGTCGACGTGGCTGTGGGTCGACACCGCCGCGGCCGTCGCCGACCACGGGGAGACCCACCTCCTCGTACGCCACCTGGAGTCCGCCGTGCAGCCCACGGTGCCCGCCCTCCTTGACGAGGTCCGCCGCATCGGCCACCCCCGCACGGTCCAGGTCCTCGTCGCCCTCGCCGCGGCCCACCCCGACCCGGCGCTCGCCAAGGCCGTGCGCCGCGCGGCCTTCCAGGTGCACACCGGCGGGGTGTAGCGGCTCACCGGAAGGTGTTGCACTGCGCCATGTCGCCGGTGCGGTAGCCCTGGTAGAACCACTGCTGCCGCTGTTCGGCCGAGCCGTGCGTCCAGGATTCCGGGGTGACCCGGCCCTGGAACTTCTCCTGGATGCGGTCGTCGCCGACCGCGGCCGCCGCGTCCAGGCCCTCGCGGATGTCCGCGTCGTCGAGGCTGGTGATCAGCGGCTTGCCCGTCCTGTCGTCGGGCGTACGGGTCGCGTGCCGCGCCCAGACGCCCGCGTAGCAGTCGGCCTGCAGCTCGACCTTCACGGCGTTGCTGCTGCGTCCCGTACGTCCGTCCTGGGAGCGCTGCAGCGTCCCCATCAGGTTCTGCACGTGGTGCCCGTACTCGTGCGCCACGACGTACGCCTGCGCGAAGGGGCCGCCGCTGGAGCCGAACTTGGTCCGCAGCTCATCGAAGAAGCCGAGGTCCAGATAGACCTTCCGGTCACCGGGGCAGTAGAACGGGCCGACCGCCGACGACGCGGCGCCGCAGGCCGTGCCCACCCGGCTGGTGTACAGGACGGTCGGCGCGGGGGAGTAGGTCCCCTTCCTGCGCTGGAACTCGGGGCGCCAGTAGTCCTGGACGCTGTTGACCACGGCGACCATGCGGCAGTCGTCCTTGGTGTTCGCGTCCTCCCCGGTACGGCAGCTCTGCTGGACCTGCGCGAGGGACGAGGACGTGGCGTCGGGCTCCTCGTTGCCGGAGGAGAGACCGAGCTGATCGGGGCCGACCCCGAAGAACAGCCCCAGGAGCAGCGCGATCAGGCCCGCGATGCCGCCGCCGACCGTCGCCTTGCCGCCGGGGATCCGGCTGCCCCGCACGTCCTGTACCTCGGACGTGTCCAGATCGGCGTCGTCGTCGAACTGCATGGGCGCACCACCCTCTGCCTCGCATCCGGGGCGGCGTCGCGCCGCCCTGTGCCGAGATGTCGGCGCCTTCATCCTGATATGCCCCACTCCGTGCGGCGCCGGACGGAGGTCCGAACGGGGGACCCTCGCCGATCGGAGCGCCGTGTCGCGGCCGCCGCCCGGGGCCGTACGCGGGCGCCGCCGCTACGCTCTGCGCCTGTTCCGTGGGCAGACCGGCACAGGCGCCGGAGGTACCGGCAGAGATGCCGAAGAGGGGGCGTCGTGTCCGTAGTGCCGTTCGGGGTGGCCAAAGCCGGGCCCGTGAGGCCGGTGCCCGCCCGCCGCGGCTCCCGGCTCGCTCTTCCGGTGGTCCTCGGCCTGCTCGCCCTGCCGCTCATCACCGCTGCCCACCACTCGCGACCCGCCCCCTACGGAGACCACGTCACAGTCCACGCGCGCGTGGACGACGGCACAGCCGCCCCCGAGCTCCGCACCAAGGGCCGCGCGGTCGAGGCGTACGACCCGGCGACCGGGCGCGTCCGGTGGACGTACAGCCGCGAGGGAGCCCGCCCGCTCGCGCTGCTGCCCGCCCCCGGGCACGCCGTCGCACTCTGGAGCGACGGTCTGGTCACCGACACCGCACCCCGCGCCGACGGCAGCGCGGTCCGCTGGCACCGCGCCATCCCCGCCAGCGCCCCCTGGCTGGGCTCTCCCGCCGCCCGCGGCGCCGCCGGAGTCCTCCAGTCGCTCGACCCCCGCGGCCGCATGCTCGCCGTCGTCACCCCGCAGCGCATCGCCGCCTACCGCAGCGCCGACGGCGACCTGCGCTGGGTGCTGCCCGCCCGCCGCGGCTGCGCCTTCGAGCCCGCACGCTCCGTGCGGCACAGGGAGGCCCTGATGGTCGCCCAGCCCTGCGGGGACGCCGCGACGCCGTGGACCTCGCAGCTGATCGCGGTGGACGACCTCGGCCGCATCGTGCCCCGCCGCAAACCCCTGGGCAACGAGCTGCCGGGCGGCGCCCCCGACGACGTACGAACCCGGGCAGAAAAAGCGGTTGCACCGCCCCGTTAGAATTGGCCGCATGGCCATTCTCCTCGTGCATTAGACGGCGTGATCGCCTTCAGCCCTTCCGCCGTCCATACCCACCCCTGCCCAGGAGTCTGTCCGTGATCACCGCTTCCGGCATCGAGCTGCGCGCCGGCGCCCGCATCCTCATCGAGAACGCTTCCTTCCGTATCGCCAAGGGCGACCGCATCGGCCTGGTGGGCCGCAATGGAGCGGGCAAGACCACGCTCACCAAGTGCCTCGCCGGTGAGGGCATCCCCGCCGGCGGCACGATCAGCCGCTCCGGGGACGTCGGCTACCTCCCGCAGGACCCCCGCACCGGCGACCTGGACGTCCTCGCCCGCGACCGCATCCTCTCCGCCCGCGGACTCGACACCCTCATCCGCAAGATGCGCGAGAACGAACAGCGCATCGCCAACGGCTCGGGCGCCACCCGCGACAAGGCGATGAAGCAGTACGAGCGCCAGGAGACGGAGTTCCTCACCAAGGGCGGGTACGCCGCCGAGGCCGAGGCCTCCACCATCGCCGCCGCGCTCAGCCTCCCCGACCGCGTGCTCGGCCAGCCCCTCCATACGCTCTCCGGTGGCCAGCGCCGCCGCGTCGAGCTGGCCCGCATCCTCTTCTCGGACGCCGACACCCTGCTCCTCGACGAGCCGACGAACCACCTCGACGCCGACTCCATCGTCTGGCTCAGGGACTACCTCAAGTCCTACCGCGGCGGCTTCATCGTGATCTCCCACGACGTCGAACTGGTCGAGACGGTCGTGAACAAGGTCTTCTATCTGGACGCCAACCGCGCCCAGATCGACGTCTACAACATGGGCTGGAAGCTCTACCAGCAGCAGCGCGAGTCCGACGAGAAGCGCCGCAAGCGCGAGCGCCAGAACGCCGAGAAGAAGGCCACTCAGCTCCACTCGCAGGCCGACAAGATGCGCGCCAAGGCCACCAAGACCGTCGCCGCGCAGAACATGGCCAAGCGTGCCGACAAGCTCCTCGCGGGCCTGGAAGAGGTGCGCCAGAGCGACAAGGTCGCCAAGCTGCGCTTCCCGGAGCCCTCGCCCTGCGGCAAGACCCCGCTGATGGCCGAGGGACTCTCGAAGTCGTACGGCTCCCTGGAGATCTTCACGGACGTCGACCTCGCCATCGACAAGGGTTCGCGCGTGGTCATCCTCGGCCTCAACGGCGCGGGCAAGACCACGCTCCTGCGGCTCCTCGGCGGCGCCGAGAAGCCCGACACCGGGCAGGTCATCGAGGGCCACGGCCTCAAGCTCGGCTACTACGCGCAGGAGCACGAGACCCTCGACCCGGAGCGCTCGGTCCTGGAGAACATGCGCTCGGCCGCCCCCGACCTCGACCTCGTCGCGGTGCGCAAGACCCTCGGTTCGTTCCTCTTCTCCGGCGACGACGTCGACAAGCCGGCGGGCGTCCTGTCCGGTGGCGAGAAGACCCGTCTGGCGCTCGCGACCCTGGTGGTCTCCTCCGCCAACGTGCTGCTCCTCGACGAGCCCACCAACAACCTCGACCCTGCGAGCCGCGAGGAGATCCTCGGCGCGCTGCGCACCTACAAGGGAGCGGTCGTCCTCGTCACGCACGACGAGGGCGCGGTGGAGGCGCTCCAGCCGGAGCGGATCATCCTGCTGCCCGACGGCGTCGAGGATCTGTGGGGCCAGGACTACGCGGATCTGGTCGCGCTCGCCTGAGTCCACATGGGTTGATCGAATAACTGATCCACAGCGTATGGATCATTCGGCCGAGCCGTGATCCTTCATCTGTGTGAGCTCTCCTCGTACCGAAGTGCGGGATACACGGATTTCGTCGGTGGCAGGGGCGTCGGACCCTGCTCTCACCCGCCACCGCGCTGACCTGGCATTTCGCCCCGTAACTCATTCGGCCGTACGGAATTCGATGCGCGGAATCGTTAATTCCGCTCATGGTGTCGCCTTCCCTGGCGGGAAACCTCGTCGTACGGACCTTGCCGAATGGGTGGCCAGGAAGCCCGGAAGGGGTGATCATGAGAAGTCCAGAGCGCACTTCCCATGAGGAGGCACGGGTGGCCGAGACTCTGAAGAAGGGCAGCCGGGTAACCGGCGCCGCGCGCGACAAGCTCGCGGCAGACCTGAAGAAGAAGTACGACGGCGGTGCGAGCATCCGGGCGTTGGCCGAGGAGACCGGCCGTTCGTACGGCTTTGTGCACCGGATGCTCAGCGAGTCCGGCGTCACGCTGCGGGGACGCGGCGGGGCGACGCGAGGCAAGAAGGCCGCAGCCGGCTGACGGCTGCGGGCGGTTCACCGGCTCCGACGGTGGCCACCCGGTCGATCGTCCCCCAGATCCCTTAACGGGACCTGGGGGGACTCCCTGTCGGCCGGGTGGTTACTGTGCAGTCACTTACGGGCGCGTACATGCGTCCGGACCGACTGACACCACCATCGGAGGCTCCTATGGTTTCGCCCGGCAGTGAACTCGGCGGATCCGCACCGGTACTCGACAAGGACGGCGTACGCCTGACTGTCGACGAGGCTGTCGCCACGGTGACGCTGGCCAACCCGGCCAAGCGCAACGCCCAATCTCCCGCGCTGTGGAGGGCGTTGGCCGAGGCAGGCCGGATGTTGCCGGGCAGTGTCCGTGTCGTCGTGCTCCGCGGTGAGGGCAAGTCCTTCTCCGCGGGCCTCGACCGACAGGCGTTCACGCCCGAGGGCTTCGACGGTGAGCCGTCCTTCATCGATCTGGCGCGCGGTGACGACGACGTCCTCGACGCGACGATCGCCGAATACCAGGAGGCGTTCACCTGGTGGCGGCGCGGCGACATCGTGTCCATCGCCGCCGTCCAGGGGCATGCCATCGGTGCGGGCTTCCAGCTCGCGCTCGCCTGTGACCTGCGGATCGTCGCTGACGACGTGCAGTTCGCCATGCGCGAGACCAGCCTTGGCCTGGTGCCCGACCTCACCGGCACACACCCCCTCGTGGGGCTTGTCGGCTACGCCCGCGCGCTGGAGATCTGCGCCACCGGGCGGTTCGTCCACGCGCCCGAGGCCGAGCGCGTGGGCCTGGCCAACCTTGTCGTGCCCGCCGACCAGCTCGACGCGTCCGTGAGCGATCTGGCGGCCGCGCTCCTCACCGCGCCGCGCGACGCCGTCATCGAGACCAAGGCGCTGCTTCAGGGCGTCTCCGGTCGTACGTACGAGGAGCAGCGCACCGCCGAGCGTGCCGCGCAGGGACGTCGCCTGCGGGACCTGGCGGGGCTCGGCGACTGACGCCGTCACTCCACTGGCCGTCACTCCACCGCGGTGACAAGGACGGCAACCGTTGGGCGGTCCGTCAGCGCGTCACCGACCGCCGTACGGACCGCGAGCGCCACGTCAAGAGCGCGGTGTTCGCGGTCCGTCGCCAGCTCCACGCGCGCGTGGCGACGCGGCAGGGAGGCGTCCGCCCCCGGGGACTCGTCGAGATGGACGGCGCGGCCGAAACCGCCGAGGGCGCCGGTCAGCCGCCGCACGCCCGGCACTTCGAGGGCGGCGCTCGCCACGCGGGCCTCGTCCCCGCTTCCGGGTGCCGCCTGCGCCCCGTCCGGCGGCGTCTCCTTGCCGTGCGGTACTACGTCCACCGGGGCCTGCCCCGCGTCGAGCAGCGTCGTCACGCTGAGGTCCACCTCCTCGACCACCAGACCGAGCCGCTCCCCGGCCGCGGCGAACAGCGCCGTCCGGAGCCGGGCCGCCGCCGCGGGCAGCGGCTCGGTCGGCTCGGCCGCGAACTCCGCGGTGATCCGCAGCGGTCCCGGCGGCAGCGCGCTCGGCGGCGCGGGCACGGAGGGCACGTACGCCTTCGACGGATCAGCGAGCGCCACCCGCAGACCGCCGAGCCGTACGCCGCTCACCCGCTCCGCCGCATGGCGCAGCACCCCGTCCGCGCACGCCTCGGTCAGCCAGGAGCCGTCACCCGGTCCGCCGAGGGGGAGAACGCGCCCCAGGCCGAGCTGCCGCCGTACCGCCTCAGTCCATCCGTCACCGGTCATTGCCCCAGCCTGCCGCATCCCTGGCGCGCGCGGACGTAACCGCACTTAGTGTGGGCGAAGGAGTAGATCCCCTTTCGAAAGGGACGGAACGGCGATGACCGACACCGGACAGCGGAACCGGCCTCAGGAGACCCTCGCGAAGGAGTCACCGGACGAGGCGCCGGGGAAGAGCAGTACGACCAGAAAGGGCGGCGGCGACCCCGCGACCCGGGGGCGTACGACCATCGCGGACGGCGTGGTCGAGAAGATCGCCGGGCTCGCGGCCCGCGACGTCGACGGCGTGCATGCGATGGGCGGCGGGCTCGCGAGGACCTTCGGGGCCGTACGCGACCGGGTGCCCGGTGGTTCCGGCTCCAAGTCCGTGTCCCGGGGCGTCAAGGCCGAGGTCGGCGAGGTGCAGACGGCGCTCGACCTGGAGATCGTCGTCGAGTACGGGGTCTCGATCGCGGACGTCACGCGCTATGTGCGCGAGAACGTCATCGGTGCGGTCGAGCGCATGACGGGGCTCGAAGTCGTCGAGGTCAACATCGCGGTGAGCGATGTGAAGCTCCCGGACGAGGAAGACGATGAGCCACAAGGCCGCCTTCAGTGACGTCAGCCGTGTCTTGCTAAGGAGCGCACGATGAGCATGGCCGTGATCGGCATGATGGCCGGAATGGCGCTCGGCTTCGCCGGGTACTTCGGCGGGTTCGGGGCGTTTCTGCTGGTGGCAGCCCTGGGCGCCATAGGGTTTGTCGCGGGCCGGTTCCTCGAGGGGGACCTGGAGCTCGGCGACTTCTTCCGTACCCGTGGCGACGACCGGCGGCGGTGAGCCGTGGCGGCACACGTCGCGCCCGGGGAGCGCGGCGCGACCGTGATCGCCGACCGGGTCGTCGCGAAGATCGCGGCGCAGGCGGCACGTGAGGCGCTGACGGAGTTGCCCGCGGACTGCTCGCCGCCGCACGCGACCGTCCACGTACTTCCCCAAGCTCTCGGCTCCGCTCGAGCAGGGGAGGCCCCAACTGACGTCGCGCGCGTCCGGGTCAGCGTCGAGCTGGACTACCCCTCGGACATCGGCGGGCAGTGCGGCGCCGTGCGTCGCCAAGTCGCCCAGCGGGTAAAGGCGTTGGCGGGGATGGAAGTGCCCGAGGTCGCGGTCCAGGTCGAGCGGCTGCACTCGGCACACATGCGCGCAGCGGCGCAGGGGAGGACGCGATGAGCGAGGCTCAGGGGTCTCACAAGGCGGGCGGTGGTGGCGGCACGCAGCCGCTGCCCGTCGTCGAACGTGCCGAGAGCGAACTCGACCAGTCGGCCTCCGCGGCGTCCTACGACCCCCCGCCCACGCTGGCCGACGAGACCAAGGCGGCCCGCTTCTGGTCGCCCCGGCGCGTGCCCGCCGCCCTCCTCGCGCTGCTGATCCTCGGCGGTGCGGGACTTGTGCTGTACGACATCGCGGCGGTGCGGGCCGGGCACTCCGCCATGGGATGGCGGCGCGACCTCGCCCGCGAACTCGCCGAACGGCCCCTGGACGACACGGCGGTCCTCGTCGGCGCCGGGGTGGCCGCGGCCGCCGGCATCTGGCTGATCGTGCTCGCCGCGACTCCCGGGCTCCGGGCGGTACTCCCCATGCGGCGCGAGGACACGGACGTACGGGCGGGGCTGCACCGGGGCGCCGCCGCGATGGTGCTGCGGGACCGGGCGATGGACGTGTCCGGCGTGCAGTCGGTGCGGGTGCGCATGAAGCGCTCCAAGGTGGACGTGCACGCGGTCTCGCACTTCCGTGAACTCGACGACGTACGAAGCGACTTGGACGCCACGCTGGCCGACGGCATCCGGGACCTGGGCCTCGCCCGCGGCCCCGCGCTCTCCGTCCGGGTGGCACGGCCTGGCAGGAAGGGCTGAGCGCGATGCTGAAGACGGTCAACCGTGTGGTGCTCGGCCTGATCGGCCTTGTGCTCGTGGTCGGGGGCGGCTCGGTCCTCGCGGTCGGGCTCGGGGCGCCGCCGCCGTCGTGGTGGGTCCACGACGGCAAGCGTGACGTCCTGCTGAGTGATGCGGACCGGTCGCGGTGGCGGGACGAGGGCTGGTTCTGGCCCACGGTGATCGCCGTGCTCGCGGTGTTCCTGCTGCTCGCCCTGTGGTGGCTGGTGGTGCAGCTGCGGCGGCGGAGGCTGGCCGAGGTGCTCGTGGAGACCGGGGACGGGGAGGGCGCGCTGCTGCGGGGGCGGGCCCTGGAGAGCGTGCTCGTGGGGGAGGCGGAATCGCTGGAGGGCGTTCAGCGGGCCGCGGTCTCCCTGACGGGTAGGCGCAACGCGCCGGAGGCGCGGGTGTCCCTGCACCTGGAGCCCCACGCGACCCCCGGTGAGGCGCTGCACCGGCTCTCCGGCGAAGCGCTGACGCACGCGAGGGAGTCGGCGGGACTCGCGAGGCTGCCCGCGGTGGTGCAGCTGCGGGCGGTCAAGCACCGGGCTGAGCGGGTGAGTTGACGGGCTGGACGTTCCAGCCCGTCCGGCGTTTGGTCAGAACCCTGTCAGAACCCCCGCCGCGCCCCGCCGTCCACCGGCAGCATGACGCCCGTCAGGTAGGACGCCGCGGGCGAAAGGAAGAACGCCGCGGTGCGTCCGAACTCCTCCGGGGTCCCGTAGCGGCGCAGCGGGATCCGGGACTCGTGGCCCGCCCGGGTCGCCTCGGGGTCCGCGGAGAGCCCGTCCAGCTGCCGTACCCGGTCCGTGTCGATACGGGCCGGAAGCAGCCCCACGACGCGGATGCCCCGGGGCCCGAGCTCGTCGGAGAGCGACTTCGCGAAGCCGGCGAGTCCGGGCCGAAGACCGTTGGAGATGGTGAGACCCGGAATCGGCTCGTGCACGGAGGCGGAAAGGACGAAGCCGATGACACCCCCCTCGCCGAGCTCCGCCGCCGCGGAGCGGGCAAGACGCACCGCTCCGAGGAACACGGACTCGAAGGCCGACTCCCACTGCTCGTCCGAGTTGTCGGCGGCGAAACCGGGTGCGGGACCGCCGACACTGATCAGCACACCGTCGAAGCGCCCGAAATGCTCACGCGCGGCGGCGACGAGACGGCCGGCGACGGCCGGATCGGCGTTGTCGGCGGCGAGGCCCCGGGCGTTGTCACCGAGCTCGGCCGCCGCCTCGGCGACCGTCTTCTCGTCCCGGCCGGTGATCAGTACCTTCGCGCCGTCCGCGACCAGCGCACGCGCGGCGGCGTTGCCCAGGCCCCGGGTGGCACCGGTGATGACGTAGACGCGGTCCTTCAGTCCAAGATCCATGGCCCCATCCTGCCGCGTCCCGGCCACAGAACGCGAGGCCCGTTAGACAGCAGCCGGCGTCGACTCCGTCGCGGGCGCTGCCTCCGTGGCGGCCGCCCTGCGGTCCCGCACCTCCCTGCGCACCAGGATCACCCAGCCGATGGGCACGCCCGAGCAGAACAGCCACCACTGGACCGCGTACGCCATGTGCGGGCCGATGTCGCCGTGCTCGGGCTCGCCGATCAGCTGGGGGGAGTTGTCGGGGGACTCCGGCGCGGTCAGCTCGACGTAGCCGCCGAGCACCTCCTTGCCGAGGCTGTGCGCCTGCTGCCCGCTGCTGATCAGCATGATCTGACGGTCCGGCAGCCCCTGGACGTCCTTGATGCCGCTCTGCGCGGACGTCTCGTCGGCCATCAGGCGGCCGGTGACGGTGATCTCGCCCTTGGGTGCGGCGGGGATCTTCGGGAACGCGGTCTGCGGTCCGTTCGCCGGGATCCAGCCCCGGTTGACCAGCAGGACCTTGCCGTCGTCGAGGACGAACGGGGTCAGGACGTGGAAGCCGATCTCCTCGTCGGAGTTCGTGCGGCGCCGCACGACGACCTCGTCCTTCGTGTCGAACGTCCCCCGCGCGCTCACCCGGCGGTAGCGCTCGGAGTCCGTGACGGAGTGGCCGGGCGAGGTCAGCTGCTCGGCGGGCACCGGCTCGGCGTCCAGCGCCTTGGAGATCTCCGCGTTCTGCGCGACGCGGTGCTCGTGGCGGTGCAACTGCCAGAAGCCCAGCTCGATCATCGTGGGGATGAGAACGAGGCCGATGAGGGTGAGGATCACCCACTGCCGGGACAACAGGAAGCGGTACACCCCACGACGGTACAACTCGGTCGTGGGGTGCACGGGGGTGGGGTACTCCGGAACGGAGCCGCGGGGGGCCTTGGGAAGCCCTGGGGGCCGTGGGGAGAGGCCGGGTCACACCCTGTCGACGATGCCCACCTGCCCCTCCGCCCGCGAGCAGTGCGCACCGCAGTACCACTGCCCGTCGGCCTCCACGCCCTGGCCGATGATCCGGCACCGGCAGTGCTCACAGATGGGCGCCATGCGGTGAATGGCGCAGGAGAAGCAGTCGAAGACGTGTACTGCCCCTTGGGCATGAACTTCGAAGGACATGCCGTAGTCGTTTCCGCAGACCTCGCAACGTGCCATGCGCCACAGGGTGGGACGCGCGGCGCCCGCATGCGAGCAAGCAGGCGGGAGCCGGCCCGACAATCACCCGTCTGACGCGACGGGCGGCTCAGCCCTCCGCCGCCGGAGCGACATCCTGGAGGAGCTGCCCGAACGCGGCCTCGTCGATGACGGGCGTGCCGAAGGACCGCGCCTTCACGGTCTTGGAGGTGCCCGATTCCGGGTCGTTCGTGACGAGCAGGCTGGTCAGGCGCGACACGCTCGTGGCGATGTGCAGGCCGGCCTCGACCGCGCGGTCCTCAAGGAGATCGCGCTCGATGGAGGTGTCGCCGGAGAACGCGACGCGCATGCCCTGTTGGAGCGGTTTGCCCGGTTCATACCGACCCGGGTTGGGGTAAGGGCAGGCGGGCCGCTTGCGCGAGGGCCGCCAACTCGCCGGGCCGTACGAGGAGTACGAGGAGGGCGCCGAGCCGGGGCCGGACGGCTGGCGGACGATCCGGGGCGCGCCGTCGGACCACTCGGTGAGCGGCCGGCACTCCAGGAGTGGCAGCCGCACCCCGCCGCTCGCCGCGGCCTTGAGGCTGGGGCGGAAGGCCTCGGCCAGCACGCGCGCGTCGTCGAGGGCGTTGTGCGCGTTGCGCTGTTCGACCCCGAAGTGCGCGGCGAGCGACTCCAGCTTGTGGTTGGGCAGCGGGAGCCGCAGCTCCTTGGAGAGGGCGATGGTGCACAGGCGCTGGCGCACGGGGGCGGTGAGCTCCGCGCGTGCGTACTCCCTGGCGATCATCGACCAGTCGAAGACGGCGTTGTGTGCGACCAGGACGCGGTCGGCCAGGCGCGCGGCGAACTCCGCGGCGATGTCCTTGAAGAGCGGCGCGTCCGCGAGCAGCTCGGTGGTCAGGCCGTGGATCCATACGGGTCCGGGGTCGCGCTGGGGGTTGACCAGCGTGTACCAGTGGTCCTCCACCTCGCCCCGGGCGTCCACGCGGTAGACGGCAGCCGACACTATGCGGTCGTCGCGGGCGAGGCCTGTGGTCTCGACGTCGACGACCGCGTACCCCGATGGATACGCGGCCGGCCAGGTGGCTGCGGACGCTGCGGTCGTCTGGTCTTCGAGCATGGTCCATGAGGATACGGGCCACGACTGACAGTCAGGTCCCTGGGCTGTTTCCCCGGTCGAGGAGTCCGGACACCAGTGCCTTCACCGACAGGGTGAACAACGTCTCGGGGTCGACGGGTCGGGCGAGCGCGCGGGCAAGTGCCGGGTCCTGTTCGGCCGTCTGCGCGCCCCACAACTCTTCCTCGCCGGGGCGCTGCACGGGGGCGCGTTCGCGGTTGCGCTCGACAAGGACGTGGCCGACGACGTGGACCTGAACGGCGCGTACGGCGTCGGCGGCGAGGGCGCCGCGCAGGCCCGCCGCGTGCACCTCGTGGACCAGGACCTGCTGTGCGGGCAGGAACATCCGCTCGGTGAGGCCGCGTTCGTGCACCATCGCGACGAGGTGCGGGTGGTCGCGCAGCTGGCGGCGCAGGGCGCGCGCGACGGAGACGATGCGCCGGTGGGGGGTGCGGCCGGTGGGGTGGATCGCGCCGAGGTCGGCGAGGGTGCGCTCGACGAGGGCGTCCAGGAGCGACTCGCGGTTGCCGACGTGCCAGTAGATCGAGGTGACGGCGGTGCCGAGCTCGGCGGCGAGCTTGCGCATCGTCAGGGCCTGCGGGCCGTGCTGCTTGACGAGCGCGGCGGCGGCGGCGAGTACCTGTTCCCGGTCGAGATGACCGCGTTCCCGGGCCGGATGCGTACGCGTCTCTTCACTCTTCACGAGTCCTGTTGTAACTGTGTTACAGAACCGCCCGCAAGACCTCTTGTAGTCCTGACGAAGGGTGGTACGACATGGCACGCGTACGTTACGGAGCGCGCACCGAGGCGGAGATCACCGCGGCGCGCACCGCGAGTTCGAAGCTGCCCGACATCTGGTCCACGGGTGTGGTTGCCCTCTGGGAGAGTGACCCGGACGCGGTGGCGGCCGTCCTGCCGCCCCCGCTGAAGCCGACGCACCGGCCGCTGGTGCGGGCCAACATCAGCAAGGTCGACCTCCCCGGATATCCGCTCGGCGCTGGCTCGGTGGCCGTCGCCGCCGAGCACGACGGGGTGGAGGGCTGGTATCCGCTCGTCATGCCGATGACCCACGAGCGGGCCCTGATCGGCGGGCGTGAGGTCTTCGGGGAGCCGAAGAAGCTGGGTGAGGTCGAGGTGGAGCGCGACGGCCTGGTCGTCCGTGCCCGGCTCGCCCGGCACGGCATCGCCTTCGTGGAGGTGCGCGGCGCGGTCAGCGGCGCCCTGCCGCTTCCCGAGCCGGTCCAGAAGACGGACTTCTACTTCAAGTTCCTTCCCGCGGTGGACGGTTCGGGCTTCGACGCGGACCCGGTGCTCGTGCACTGCGTACGCAACGAGAAGGTCCGCAAGCTGGAGGGCGTCACCGGGGACGTGGTCCTGCGCGAGTCGATGTACGACCCGGTCGCGGACCTTCCCGTACGCGCCCTCGTCGAGATCACCATCGGCGAGAAGACCACCGACCAGAAGGGCCGGGTCGCCGAACGGGTCAGCGCGCAGGCGCTGCTGCCCTACATCCACCAGCGCTACGACGACCCGCAGCAGATCCTCGACGGCCCGCCCGAGGGGAGCGTCTGAGATGGAGCTGCGGGAAGAGCAGGTCGCCGTCGTCACGGGCGCGGCGAGCGGCATCGGCCTCGCCATGGCGCGGCGGTTCGCGGCGGACGGCCTGAAGGTGGTCCTCGCGGACGTCGAGGAGGGCGCCCTGGAGAAGGCTGCGGCCGGGCTGCGCGAGGACGGGGCGAGCGTGCACGCGCGCGTGGTCGACGTCGGCTCGCGCGAAGAGGTCTTCGAGCTCGCCGAAGCGGCGTACGAGAAGTTCGGCGCCGTCCATGTGCTGTGCAACAACGCGGGGGTCGGCTCGGGAGCCGAGGGCCGCATGTGGGAGCACGAGCCGAACGACTGGAAGTGGGCCTTCGAGGTCAATGTGTGGGGTGTCTTCCACGGCATCCAGGCCTTCGTGCCCCGGATGATCGCGGGCGGCGATCCTGGCCATGTCGTCAACACCTCCTCCGGCGACGGCGGCATCGCACCGCTGCCGACGGCTTCCGTGTACGCGGTCACCAAGGCGGCCGTCGTGACGATGACCGAGTCGCTGTACGCGCACCTGAAGGCGGAGCACGCGCGCGTGGGCGCCTCCGTGCTCTTCCCGGGACCGCACATGCTGCGCACGGGCCTGTGGGAGTCGCACCGCAACCGCCCCGACCGGTACGCCAAGTCCCGCCCCCGCAAGACCCCTTACCGCAGCCTCGACCAGTGGGAGTCCGCGATGAAGGACGCGGGCAAGGAGGTCGAGTTCACGCCGGTCGAGCAGGTCGCGGACTTCGTGGCGGAGGGGATCGCGGCCGGCCGCTTCTGGCTGCTCCCGGAGAGCGAGCACAGCGACCGGCAGATCAAGGCCAGGTCGCGGTCGATGCTGGACCGCGCGGACCCGGCGTACCTGGAGAGCTTCATTCTGGACTGAAGGGCACGTGATGACCGACCAGGATCCTTACCTGATCATCTCCTCCGACTGCCACGCCGGGCTCCCCACCGAGGAGTACCGGCCCTATCTCGACAGCCGATTCCACCGGGACTTCGATCAGTTCCTGGGGGAGCGCGACGCACGCCGTGCGGAGGCGACCCGGCTCGGCATCCGCAACGACGCGTTCGCCGCCAAGTGGTTCCAGGACAACGAGGAGGGCCTGCGCGGCGGCTGGGAGACCGCGCAGCGTCTCAAGGAGCTCGACGGCGACGGCGTGGCCGCCGAGGTGGTCTTCCCCGACGCGGACGCCGTGGACAGCCAGACGGCCGCGCCCTTCGGGGTGGGACTCGGTCTCTCCGGGGACCAGGACCCCGAGCTCGGCATGGCGGGCGCGCAGGCGCACAACCGCTGGCTGGCCGACTTCGTGTCCGAGCACCCCGAACGGCACTGCGGAGTCGCCCTGTTGCCCATCACCGGAGAGGTCGACCGGGTCGTCGCCGAGGTCCACCGGGCCAAGGAGTCCGGGCTCGGCGCGCTGATGATCCCCTCCATGTGGGTCGACAAGGCGCCCTACCACGACCGCCGTTACGACCCCGTGTGGGCGGCGGCCGCCGAGTGCGCGATGCCGGTGATGACCCACTCCGGTGCGGCGCCCCGCCACGAGTACGGCGACCACCTGGGGATCTATGTCTCCGAAGTGACCTGGTGGCCCGCGCGGCCGCTGTGGTTCATGCTCTGGTCGGGCGTCTTCGAACGCCACCCGGGGCTGAAGTTCGGCGTCGCGGAGTCCGGCTGCTGGTGGCTGCCGAACCTCCTGTGGTTCATGGACCGCCTCTACCTGGGCGCGCACGGCGGCAAGAAGCTCTCCCCGTTCGCGGAGCTCAAACGGCCCCCGCACGAGTACCTGGACCGGCAGATCTTCATCTGCGCGACCAACACCAAGCGCCGCGAACTCGCCCAGCGCTACGAGATCGGCGTCGACAACATCCTCTGGGGCAGCGACTTCCCGCACCCCGAAGGCACCTGGCCCGACACGCGCGCGTGGCTGAAGAAAACCTTCCACGACATCCCGGTGGGGGAGACCCGCCGGATGCTGGGTCTGGCGGCCGCCGAGGTCTTCGGCTTCGACACCGGGAAACTGGCGCCGCTGGCCCGCAGGATCGGCCCGACGCCCGCCGAACTCGGCCAGCCGCCGGATCAGTTGACCGTCGAGGCCTCCTGGGCGCGCTCGCGCGAGGTGGGCCGCCACTGGCTGACCGACCACGACTTCCCGGTGATGGGGGCACAGACATGACGACTCACCCGACCGAAGAGCGCTACACCGTCATCTCCGCCGACTGCCACGCGGGCGCCGATCTCCTCGACTACAGGCCCTACCTGGAGTCCCGCCACCACGACGCGTTCGACGCGTGGGCGGCCACCTACGTCAACCCGTACGAGGACCTGCTCGCCGACACCGCGGACCGCAACTGGAACTCGGACCGCCGCCTCGCCGAGCTCGAGCAGGACGGCATCGTCGCCGAGGTCGTCTTCCCGAACACCATCCCGCCCTTCTTCCCGAGCGCTTCCTTGATGGCGCCGGCGCCCACACGCGCGGAGTTCGAGCAGCGCTGGGCGGGTCTGCGGGCCCACAATCGCTGGCTGGCCGACTTCTGCGCTGCGGCTCCGGGGCGCAGGGCGGGCGTCTTCCAGATCCTCCTGAACGACGTGGACGAGGCCGTCAAGGAGGTCCACTGGGCGGCCGACGCCGGTCTGAACGGCGGCCTCCTGCTGCCCGGCACACCGCCGGGCAGTGGGCTCGCGGAGCTCTACTCGGCGACGTACGACCCGCTCTGGGCGGCCTGCGCCGAGCGCGGCGTGCCGGTCAACCACCATGCGGGGTCGGCATCCCCGCCCCTTGGCGAGGAACCCGCAGCGCGTGCCGTCTTCATGGTGGAGACGACGTGGTTCTCGCACCGGGCGCTGTGGCACCTGGTGTTCGGCGGCGCCTTCCGCCGCCACCCGGAGCTGCGGCTCGTGCTCACGGAGCAGGGCTCGGGGTGGATCCCGGGCGTGCTCGACATGCTGGACTACTACCACGGGCGCCTGGTCGCGGCGGCCTCGAAGGCGGACACCGCCGAGTCGAAGTTCGGTGCGGGTCTCGCCGATTCGATGGGCAAGGGCCCGTCCGAGGTCTGGCGCGAGAACTGCTTCGTCGGCGCGAGCTTCATGCGCCCGCACGAGGCGCGGATGAGGGACCGGATCGGCCTCGACAAGATCATGTGGGGCAGCGACTACCCGCACGACGAGGGCACGCACCCGCACTCGCGCGAAGGCCTGCGCATCGCCTACGCGGGTCTCCCGAAGGACGAGATAGCCGCCATGGTCGGCGGCAACGCGGCCCGCGTCTACGGCTTCGACCTGGAACGGCTCGGGGAGGTCGCCGCGCGCGTGGGGCCGACGGTCCAGGAACTGGACGAACCCCTCAAGGAGACACCGGCCGGCGCGACGAGCCCGGTGTTCGCCCCGGGAGGGTCGGTACGCGTCTGGTGAACGGTGGGCCGTGCGGCGACGGCGTGCCCCTGCCGAACCCGCTCACCCGGGGGTGAGACCCTCCCCGGGTGAGCGATCAGGTAGCTGAACACGACGAAGCACACGGCGGCGCGCTCGCCTCCCGTCTCAACTGGCTGCGCGCGGCCGTGCTCGGGGCCAACGACGGCATCGTCTCCACGGCGGGCCTCGTCGTCGGCGTGGCGGGGGCCACGGGCGACCGGGGCACGCTGCTCACGGCCGGTCTCGCCGGGCTGCTCGCCGGGTCGATGTCGATGGCCGCGGGCGAGTACGTCTCCGTGTCCACCCAGCGCGACTCCGAGAAGGCCGCGCTCGCCATGGAGAAGCGCGAGCTGCGGGAGCAGCCGGAGGCCGAACTGGCCGAGCTGACCGGAATGCTGGAGCAGCGCGGGCTGAGCCGCGAGGTGGCGCGTGAGGCGGCGGAGCAGCTCACCGAGCGGGACGCGCTGCGGGCGCACGCGCGCGTGGAGCTCGGCATCGACCCCGACGAACTCACCAACCCCTGGCACGCCGCCTGGGCCAGCTTCGTGGCCTTCACGGTGGGCGCGCTGCTTCCGCTCCTCGCGATCGTCCTGCCGCCCGCCGACTGGCGCCTCGGGGTCACCGTCGTCTCGGTACTCGGCGCGCTGGCCCTCACCGGCTGGAGCAGCGCACGGCTCGGCTCCGCGGAGGTGCGGCCCGCCGTGCTGCGCAACATGGGGGGAGGGGCGCTCGCGATGGCGGTGACGTACGGGGCGGGGGCGCTGCTCGGGGCGGTCGGCGTCTGAGCGTCCGCATGTGTTTGAGCGTCCGCCTTTGGCGGAGATCGCCAATATCCGCTGTCTTACCCCTGGTAATACTTGTCGGTAACTACGTCTAGCGGCGGCCGGTCAGGGGCCTTTACGGTGCACGCATGCCGCCGAACCTGCCCGATGTCGTGCTGTGGTCCATACCCGCCTTCGTGCTGCTCACCGTCGTGGAGATCGTGAGCCACCGGATCCATCCCGACAAGGACGAGGCCGGGTACGAGACGAAGGACGCCGCCACCTCCATCACCATGGGGCTCGGCAGCCTCGTCTTCGACTTCCTGTGGAAGATCCCCATCGTCGCGATCTACACGGCGGTCTACGCGCTGACGCCGCTGCACATCCCCGTCCTGTGGTGGACGATCCCGCTGATGCTGCTCGCGCAGGACTTCTTCTACTACTGGTCGCACCGCGGGCACCACGTCATCCGCATCCTGTGGGCCTGCCACGTCGTGCACCATTCCAGCCGCAAGTTCAACCTCACGACGGCGCTGCGCCAGCCCTGGACGAGCCTGACGGTCTGGCCGTTCTACGTCCCGCTGATCGCCCTCGGCGTGCATCCGGCCGCGCTCGCGTTCTGCTCGTCGGCGAACCTCGTCTACCAGTTCTGGATCCACACCGAACGGATCGGGAAGCTCCCGCGCCCCTTCGAGTTCGTCTTCAACACGCCCTCCCACCACCGCGTCCACCACGCGTCGCAGGGCGGCTACCTCGACCGCAACTTCGGCGGCATCCTGATCATCTGGGACCGCATGTTCGGCTCCTGGGTCGCCGAGACGGACCGACCCGTCTACGGCCTCACGAAGAACATCGCCACGTACAACCCGCTGCGGGTGGCCACGCACGAGTACGCGGCGATAGCCAAGGACCTCAAGAAGGCGACCAGCTGGCGCGAGAGGGGCGGACGGCTGTTCCGGGGGCCTGGCTGGCAACCGCAGGCGCAGCAAGCGCCCGTGGCACCACAGACCGCTCCTGAGCCGGTGACCGAGCCGGTGACCGAGCCGGTGGCCGAGGGCGCCGCATGAGCCCAGCTTCCGTCGGGCCCGCCAGGGCGAAGCCGCTCCTGGCCGCGTTCGCCCTGGCGGCCGCAGGAGACCTGGCCGCGCTGCTGGCGGGCTGGGACGCTGGGCACACGGTCTGCAAGCCCCTCCTCATGCCGCTCCTTGCGGGGTACGTGCTCACGGTCAAAGGCCCGCGCCCACTCATCGCCGCTCTCCTCTTCGGCTGGGGCGGCGACACCCTCCTCCTCTTCGACGCCGACCCCGCGTTCCTCGCGGGAATGGGCTCCTTCGCGGCGGGCCACATCTGCTACCTCGCCCTCTTCAAGCGCCACGGCACGCCACGCGCGCGTGGCGCCTGGCTGGTGGCCGCGTACGCCACCGCCCTGATCGCCACGGTCGCCCTTCTCTGGCCGGACCTCCCCCCGGACATGCGCGGCCCGGTTGCGGGCTACAGCCTGCTGCTCACCGCGATGGCGTTCGGCGCCACGAGGCTCGGCCTCACCGCGGCGGCCGGTGGCGCGCTGTTCCTCCTGTCGGACACCCTCATCGCGACCGGCGTCGCCGAGTGGCCGCAGGCGCCGCGCCCCGACTTCTGGATCATGCTCACCTATATCGCCGCACAGTTCCTGCTGGTCAGCGGCGTACTGAAGGCTCGTCTCACCAGCGAATCGGCAGTGGCAACGCGGTCAGCAGAGCCGACATCGCCACCACGAACCCGAGCATGACGACCTCCCCGCGCGCGGGGGAGTACGCCGAGACCGGATCGGCGGACCTGCGCAGCCGCCGGCGCGCGAGCAGCGCGAGGACGGCCACGGCCACCACGAGGAGCACCTTGGCGAGCAAGGTGCGCCCGTAGGCCGTCTCCGTCAGCTGGTCGACGACCGTGCCCGGCGGCATCCGGCGCAGGGTGCTGAACACCCCCGTCGCCGTGATCGCGGCGAGCAGGACGGCTGCCACGCGCGCGTAGAGCCCCAGTACCGCCGCCCCCGCCTCCGGAGCCGACGTCCGCCACAGCCTCAGCATGCGAAGCACCTGCAACAGGCCGCCCGCCCACAGCACCCCGCAGGTCAGGTGCACCAGCGTCAGACCGGTGCCGACGAGCGGGGTGTCCTCCACCGGAGGGTGGGCCCGCAGCGCCTCCGCGACGATCACCGCGGCCAGCGGAAGCGCGGCGGTGGACGGACGGCGCGAGTGCGCGCACAGCAGCGCCACGATGAAGGCGTTGACCTCCAGGAGTGCCAGCCTGCCGTCCCGCGACGCGTAGAGCCCGCCGACGTCCATGTCGGAGAGCTGATGCGGCACCAGGTTGCCGGTGGCCACCACCGAAGCAAGGCCGAGCGCGGCGACGAGGCCCGCGACCGCCGCGTACCCCGCCCAGCTCCGCGGCGCACGGTCCAGCGGCGCCCCCGGCACCCGGCGGGCGAGACGCGTCGCGTACACCTCGCCCAACTGCACACAGAGCGCGGCGAACATGACCGTCCGCAGGAACGTGATCCCGGCCGTGCCGGGCGCCTCGGCCTCCCCGGTGCCGCTCAGCGCCGCCGAAGGGCCGAGCAGCGGGACGAGCGCGGCGGCGGCCACCAGGACGAGCACGGCCACGGCACCGGCCGTGGAGGGGCGGCGGCGCGGCGCGCGATGCGAGGCGCCGGGCGTGACGGCGACCGCGTCCGCCGAGGCCTCGCCGCCGGGCTCGGCGGACGGTTGTATGGAACTCACCACATGATCTTCACCAGGTGCACCCTTAACGGGCAAGTCCTGGCAAACAACTGGCGGTATCGCATTCCGCCCCGGGGGTCGCACAGGGGGACGAGACGCTCACGCGAAGGGCCGGACGGCACACGACCGCCCGGCCCGACTCGCCTCGCGAAACCCGCTCCTCGCGAAGCCTGCTCCTCGCGAACGGCTACTTCCGCACGGCATCCAGCGCGTCGATCATGCCCACGCCGTAGAAGCCGTTCGTGTTCTTGCCGCCCGCGCACACCGCGTCGATCTTGCCGTCGCCGTCGATGTCGTACGGGTCGGTGCACTTCATGGCGTCGGCCTCGCCGTAGAGCAGCGCCTTCACCTTCGCCGACGACGCGTACGGGTGGGCCGACTTGATGAGCGCGGCGACACCCGCCGCGTGCGGTGACGCCATCGACGTACCCGCCTTGTAGCCGAACTTGCCGCCCGGGAGCGTCGACAGGATGCGGCCGTCCGTGGCCGGCGCGTCCGGTGTCTGGAACTTCGTCGAGTCACCGCCGGGCGCCGCGATGTCGATGACGCCCTTGCCGTAGTTCGAGTACGAGGACTTGATGCCCTTCGCACCCGTGGCCGAGACGGTCACGACACCCGGAAGCTGCGACGGCAGGTCGAGGCAGTCCGCGGTCCGGATCGTCCGCTCCGTGGGCGTCGTGTCGTCCGGGCTGGAGTCGTCGACGATCTCCTCCTGCGCGAGGTCCGTCTTGGCGTTACCGGCCGCCGCGACGTTCACCGCGCCCTTGCGCTCCGCGTACCGAGTGGCCCGCCCGACGGCGTCGACCAGGGCCTTCTGGTCGGCGTCCGTCTTGCAGTTGAACAGCCACGGGTCGGTGTAGTAGCTGGAGTTGGTGACGTCGACGCCGTGATCGGCCGCCCACATGAAGCCGCAGACCACGGCCTCGGTGTAGTACATGCCGGTCGCGGGCTCGGCCACCTTCAGGCTCGCCACCTTCACGCCCGGAGCGACACCGGTGATGCCGGTGCCGTTCTTCGCGGCGGCTATCGTGCCCGCCACGTGCATGCCGTGGTCGCTCTCCTTGGCCACCGGACGCCACGCGCTGTCCTTCTGCACGGGCACGCCGCCCAGACAGCTCGCGGACGCCTTCGCGTCGAAGTTCGGCGCGATGTCCGGGTGCGTGTCGTCCACGCCGGAGTCCAGGACGCCGACGGTGACCTTGGAGCTGCCGAGCGACTCCTTGTGGGCCTTGTCCGCCTTGATGGCGGGCAGGTCCCACTGGAGCGGCTCCAATTCGTCCTGGCCCGCACCCGCCTGCCCGGCCGCCTGCTCCGCCTCGGCGGCGGTCAGCGGCCGGTCGGCCTCAAGGGCGTCGTCGGACTGCGCGGAGAGCGGCGCCGTGCGGGTGGCCCCCGCCGACGCGACGCCCTTCGCCCCGCGTATCTCCTTGGCGAAGTCCGCGTTCGACGAGTGGACGACGATCACGCCGATCCTGTCGTACGCGATGACGACCTTGCCGCCGGCCTTGGCGATGGCCTTCTTCACGTACGCCGATGTCTTGGCGGACGGTGAACCGCCGTGCCCGGCACGTACGTTGACGACATAGCTCATCGACGTGCCGTCCGTGAGGGACGCGCCGAGTGCGGACACGCCCGACGACACCGGGGTGTCAGGCCGCGCCGCGGCATCGGTCCGAGCCGACGCCGTGCCCGGCAGGAAGGCGACGGCCGAGGCCACCGCCATGCCGAGCGGGAGTGCGAGCACGCGGCGGGAGCGCGTGAAAGGTGCGGTCATGGAGTGGAAGCCCCTCACTTCTTCACGGCGTCGAGCGCGTCGACGATCCCGCTGCCGTAGAAGCCGTTCTTGTTCTTGCCGCCCTCGCAGACCGCGTCGACCTTGCCGTCACCGTCCGGGTCGTACGGCTCCGTCGGGCAGCCCGGGTTGTCGGCCTGCTTCTTGAGCAGCCGCTGGAGCTCGGCGGGGCTCGCCTTGGGGTGCGTCGACTTCAGGAGCGCGGCCACGCCCGAGGCGTGCGGCGAGGCCATCGAGGTGCCCTGCAGCCAGGCGTACTCGTTGCCCGGCATCGTGGAGAGGATGCGGCCGTTCTTCGAGGGGGTGTCGGCCGGGATCTGGTACTTGTCGCCGCCGGGGGCCGCGACGTCGATGACGCCCTTGCCGTAGGTGGAGTAGTACGACTTGAGGTCCTTCACGCCCGTCGCGCTGACGGTGACCACGCCCGGAAGCTGCGTCGGCAGGTCGAAGCACTCGGACGGGTCGATGGTGCGCGGCACCGGCGTCGAGTCGTCAGGGCTCGAGTCGTCCAGGATCTCGTCGGATGCGAGGTCGTGGTTGGAGTTGCCCGCCGAAGCGAGGTTCAGGGTGCCCTTCCGCTGGGCGTACAGCTGGGCCCGGTTGACCGCGTCGACGATGGCCCGCTGGTCCGGGTCGTCCATGCAGTTGTAGAGCCACGGGTCCACGTAGTAGCTGTTGTTCGTGATCTCGATGCCCTTGTCGGCGGCGAACACGAAGGCGCAGACCACGCTCTCCGGGAAGAACAGCTCGCTGACCGGGTCGGCCACCTTGATGCCCGCGACCTTCACGCCGGGCGCGACACCCGCGACGCCCACGCCGTTGCGCGCGGCGGCGATCTCGCCCGCCACGTGCGTGCCGTGGTAGTGCTCCTTCTTCTCCGGACGCCAGGCGCCGGGCGAGGTGTCCGCCTTGCCGCCGACACAGTTCGCCGACTGCGAGGCCGAGAAGTTGGGCGCGAGGTCCGGGTGGGTGTCGTCGACTCCGGTGTCGATGACGCCGACGGTGACCTTCTTGCTGCCCGGGTTGATCTTGGCTGCCTTGTCGGCGCCTATCGCGCGCAGATCCCACTGGTCGGCTTCGAGGGGCTCGGCGTCCGGACCGGCCTGACCTGCCTGCGCCTTGAGCGACTTGGCATCGGACTTCGACAGGAGGGTCGGAGCGCCCTCCTCCGTGGTGCCCGCCGCCGTCAGGGGCGAGGTGCGGGTCGCGCCCGCGGACTGGACGCCCTTGACCTTGCGCAGCTGCTTGCCGAAGTCGGGGTTGGCCGAGTGCGCGACGATGACGCCGATCTTCGGGTAGGCGACGACGACGGTGCCGTCCGCCTTGGCGATCGCCTTCTTGACGTACGCGATCGTCTTGGAGTCCGTGCGGGTGTTGACGACGTACGCGAGCTTCGGGGCCTCGGCCTTCGCGGACGCGGTGGCGGGTGCGTCGACGGGGGCCGCGGTCGCGATGCCCGGAGCGAAGCCGACCGATGCCGCGAGCGCGATGCCGAGGGGCACGGTGAGCGCGATGCGGCGTCTGGAACGCAGATGAGCCATGGGATCTCCACATCATCCGGATACGTGAACTGCCCGAACACATCTAGTGATCGGGCAGGTACATGACGGGGCGTGCAGGGTGAAGCTATCCCCAGAACTCCCAGGCCAGCAATGGATTCCGGAAGAAAGTGGCGCGCCACGCCGCGCCGAGCGCGCCGCAGTGACGTTGAACCGTTAACGGAAGCAACATCAACCCCCTGTCGGATCACGTCCCATGGCCTTAGCATCGCCATCCGTGGCTCACGTGATCCGCGTCACTGCCGATCGAAGAGAGCCCATGGATCAGCTGTCCGTCCCCACCGCACCCGCACCACGAGGAGAAGACTCCGTGGCCCCCGATGCATCCCCACCGTCCAAGGACGGAGAAGCCCCCGCTCCGCACGCGCCGTCCACGGAAGAGTTCCTCCAGGAGCAAGCGAGTGCCGAGTTCGGTGAACTCCGCAAGGCGCACCGCTCGTTCGCCTTCCCGCTGACCGTCGCCTTCATCGTCTGGTACCTGGCGTACGTCCTGCTGTCGAACTACGCGGGCGGCTTCATGGGCACCAAGCTGTTCGGCAACATCAACGTCGCCCTGATCCTCGGACTCGGGCAGTTCCTGACCACGTTCCTCATCGCCTGGTTCTACTCGCGCCACGCCGCCGCGAAGCTCGACCCCAAGGCCGAGGCGATCAAGTCCCGTATGGAGGCCGGCGCATGAGCCCCGCGCTGAACACCACTGTCCTGGCGGCGACGTCCGACGCCTCCGAGCACCGGGCGCTGATCATCAGCCTCTTCGCGGCCTTCGTCGTCGCGACCCTCTTCATCACCGTCTGGGCGGGACGTCAGACCAAGAGCGCCGCCGACTTCTACGCGGGCGGCCGCCAGTTCACCGGTTTCCAGAACGGTCTGGCGATCTCCGGCGACTACATGTCCGCCGCGTCCTTCCTCGGCATCGCGGGCGCCATCGCCCTCTTCGGGTACGACGGCTTCCTCTACTCCATCGGCTTCCTGGTCGCCTGGCTGGTGGCGCTCCTCCTGGTCGCCGAGCCGCTGCGCAACTCCGGCCGCTACACGATGGGCGACGTCCTCGCCTACCGCATGCGCCAGCGCCCGGTCCGTACCGCCGCGGGCACCTCCACGATCGTCGTCTCGATCTTCTACCTGCTCGCGCAGATGGCGGGCGCGGGCGTCCTGGTCTCGCTGCTGCTCGGCATCACCAGCGACGCTGGCAAGATCCTCATCGTCGCCCTCGTCGGCGTCCTGATGATCGTCTACGTCACCATCGGCGGCATGAAGGGCACCACCTGGGTGCAGATGGTCAAGGCCGTCCTGCTCATCACCGGCACCATCCTCATCACTTTCCTGATCCTGCTGAAGTTCAACTTCAACGTCTCCGACCTGCTCGGCACCGCCGCCTCCAACAGCGGCAAGGGCTCGGCCTTCCTGGAGCCCGGTCTCAAGTACGGCGCGAGCGGCACCTCGAAGCTGGACTTCATCTCGCTCGGCATCGCCCTGGTGCTCGGCACCGCGGGACTGCCGCACATCCTGATCCGCTTCTACACGGTGCCGACCTCCAAGGCCGCGCGTAAGTCCGTGAACTGGGCGATCGGCATCATCGGCTCCTTCTACCTGATGACGATCGTCCTCGGCTTCGGCGCCGCCGCTCTGCTCAAGCCCGGCGACATCATCGCCTCGAACAAGGCGGGCAACACCGCGGCGCCGCTCGCCGCCCTGGAGATCGGCGGCGGTGGCGACTCCGCCGGCGGCGCGATCCTGCTCGCCGTGATCTCCGCGGTCGCCTTCGCCACGATCCTCGCGGTCGTCGCGGGTCTCACCCTGGCCTCGTCGTCCTCGTTCGCGCACGACATCTACGCGAACGTCATCCGCAAGGGCAAGGCCACCGAGAAGGAGGAGATGAAGGCCGCTCGCTGGTCGACCGTCTTCATCGGCATCGTCTCCATCGCACTGGGCGCCCTGGCCCGTGATCTCAACGTGGCGGGCCTTGTCGCCCTCGCCTTCGCCGTCGCGGCCTCCGCGAACCTGCCGACGATCCTCTACAGCCTCTTCTGGAAGCGGTTCACCACGCAGGGCGCGCTCTGGTCCATCTACGGCGGACTCGTGGCCGCGGTCGGCCTCGTGCTGTTCTCGCCGGTCGTCTCGGGCAAGCCCACCTCGATGTTCCCCGACGCGAACTTCGACTTCTTCCCGCTGGAGAACCCGGGCCTGATCTCCATCCCGCTGGGCTTCCTGCTCGGCTGGCTCGGCACCCTGCTGTCCAAGGAGGAGCCGGACAAGGGCAAGTACGCGGAGCTGGAGGTGCGCTCCCTCACGGGAACCGGAGCCCACTGATCCGCTCTGATTCCGCCTGAACACGCACGTCAGCGGCCGCGTCGTAGATCGTTGGTAGATCTCTACGACGCGGCCGCGCCGCTCCTCGTGGGATCGGGCCCCCGTCGATGTCAGTCGCGTCACGTAGGCTCGTGAGTATCTGGACCGGACTGGCTGAACAGGATCAGGGAGGGGGCCCACGTGCTCATCGACACCTACGGCCGAGTGGCCACCGATCTGCGGGTTTCGCTGACCGACAAGTGCAATCTGCGGTGCACGTACTGCATGCCTGAAGAGGGCCTGCAGTGGCTGTCCAAGTCCGAGCTCCTCAGCGACGACGAGATCGTCCGCCTCATCAGGATCGCCGTGACGCAGCTCGGCATCACCGAGGTCCGCTTCACCGGCGGCGAGCCGCTCCTGCGCCCCGGCCTCGTCGGCATCGTCGAGCGCTGTGCGCAGCTGGAGCCGCGCCCCAAGATGTCCCTGACGACGAACGGCATCGGCCTCAAGCGCACCGCCGCCGCCCTGAAGGCCGCGGGCCTCGACCGGGTGAACGTCTCCCTGGACACCCTGCGCCCGGACGCCTTCAAGACCCTCACCCGCCGCGACCGCCACAAGGACGTCCTCGAAGGGCTCGAGGCCGCCCGTGACGCGGGCCTGACCCCCGTCAAGGTCAACACGGTCCTGATGCCGGGCCTGAACGACGACGAGGCCCCGGACCTGCTCGCCTGGGCCGTCGAGAACGACTACGAACTGCGGTTCATCGAGCAGATGCCGCTCGACGCCCAGCACGGCTGGAAGCGCGACGGCATGATCACCGCAGGCGACATCCTGACCTCACTGCGTACGCGCTTCGAGCTCACCGAGGAGGGCTCCGGCGAGCGCGGCTCCGCGCCGGCCGAGCGCTGGATCGTGGACGGCGGCCCGCATCGCGTCGGCGTCATCGCCTCCGTCACCCGCCCGTTCTGCTCGGCCTGCGACCGCACCCGCCTGACGGCCGACGGCCAGGTCCGCACCTGCCTGTTCGCCACCGAGGAGACCGACCTGAGAGCGGCCCTGAGGGCGAACGGCGAGGGCAGCTCCGAGGGCTCTGACGAGGCGATCGCGCGCATATGGAAGCTCGCGATGTGGGGCAAGAAGGCGGGCTCGGGCCTCGACGACCCGACGTTCCTGCAGCCCGACCGCCCGATGTCGGCGATCGGCGGCTAGCTCGCGCTAGCTCTCCGGGGCTTCCCACTCGGCCAGCGTCACGACGTCCTTCAACATGCCGCGTACGCCCAGGAATTGGGAGAGGTGCTCGCGGTGTTCCTCACAGGCGAGCCACGTCTTGCGGCGCTCCGGAGTGTGGATCTTCGGGTTGTTCCACGCCAGCACCCACACCGCGGCGGCGCGGCAGCCCTTGGCGGAACAGATCGGTGTTTCGTCGCTCACGAGTACGTCCAAGTGCGTTCAAAACAAGGCGACGCCGAGCAGCCACGGGGGGAGCTGCCCGGCGTCGGTCTGTCGCTCCGACGGGGGATGCGGAGCGCGTACGAAGTATGTCATGGGGGACCCGGTGCCTGGCACCGGAACTTCATGATTGATCTGAGCTTTTCTTGAGCTTGGCGCAACGTCGACGGTCAGTTCTGGTGACCGGACGGGGCGTTGGGCTCGCCCGGCGCGGGGCCCGTGCCGGCTTCCGGGACGGGTTCCGCGGACTCGTCGAGCAGGGGCGGTGGAGCGAGCATCGGCCGGGACGGTGCCGGTACGAAGGTCGACGGCAGCGAAGGGATGTTCTCCCGCCCCGCGTTGGCGATCACGACGGAGATGTACGGGAGGAGGATGCCGAGCACCAGAGCGACGAGGGCGACATGCCGCTCGACGTTCCACAGCACCGCCGCGGCAATGACCGAAAGAGTACGGATCGACATCGAGATCACGTACCGCCGCTGCCTGCCGCGCACGTCGTCCGCGAGTCCCTGCCGGGCCCCTGTGATCCGGAAGACCTGGGCGCCGCTCTGCTTCCGCATCACATTCCACCGCCTGCTCACAAGAAGCCGGGCTCTCCCCGGCCCGGACCCGCTCCACGTTACGCCTGGGCTGCGCAGCCTTCGAGACCGGGGCAGGCCTCTTCTCGGTGTCCTGTCTGCGTCATGCCACGTATGGGGGTGCCCGACATGCGCCGTATGGAGGATCGGTCGAGACTGGCCGTAATGCTCATGTTGAGCCGAACGAGGAGGCAGCTATGGGCTGGTTGTGGGCCATCGTCGTGGGATTCGTGCTGGGGCTGATCGCCAAGGCGATCCTGCCCGGGAAGCAGCACAGTCCGCTCTGGCTGACCACCATCTTCGGCATCATCGGTGCCATCATCGGCAATTCGCTTGCCGGGGCGTTCGGCATCGAGGAAACCAAAGGCATCGACTGGGGGCGGCACGCCCTGCAGCTCGCGGCCGCCCTCGTCGTCGTGGGCGTCGGAGACATGGCGTACAAGATGATCAAGGGCAACAGGCAACGGGCCTGACCTACGCGTAAGCGGCCTGACCTGCGCGTAAGCGGCATGCGGGAGGGGCCGGTCCATACGGGCCGGCCCCTCTTGTGCGGGTGCGGGGATGCGGGTCAGCCCGCGGTGACCGCAGTGACCTCGACAGCCGCCAGGTTCTTCTTGCCCCGGCGCAGCACCAGCCAGCGCCCGTGCAGGAGCTCGTCGCGGGACGGGACGGCGTCCTCGGACGCGACCTTCGCGTTGTTCACGTAGGCCCCGCCCTCCTTGACCGTGCGCCGGGCCGCTGACTTGCTCGCCACCAGGCCGACCTCCGCGAGGAGGTCCACCACCGGGCCGAGCTCGGCGACCTGGACGCGCGGCAGCTCGGAGAGGGCCGCGCTCAGCGTCGCCTCGTCGAGGTCGCCGAGCTCACCCTGGCCGAACAGCGCCTTGGACGCGGCGATGACCGCGGCGCACTGGTCGGCGCCGTGCACCAGCGTCGTCAGCTCCTCGGCGAGCGCGCGCTGGGCCGCGCGGGCCTGCGGACGCTCCTCGGTGAGCTTCTCGATCTCCTCGAGCTCCTCGCGGGACTTGAAGCTGAGGATGCGCATGTACGTCGAGACGTCCCGGTCGTCCACGTTCAGCCAGAACTGGTAGAACGCGTACGGCATGGTCATCTGCGGGTCGAGCCAGACGGCGCCGCTCTCGGACTTGCCGAACTTGGTGCCGTCCGCCTTGACCATCAGCGGTGTGCCGACGGCGTGCACCGTGGCGTCCGGCTCCAGGCGGTGGATCAGGTCGATGCCCGCCGTGAGGTTGCCCCACTGGTCGCTGCCGCCGGTCTGCAGCGTGCAGCCGTAGCGACGGTAGAGCTCAAGGAAGTCCATGCCCTGGAGCAGCTGGTAGCTGAACTCCGTGTACGAGATGCCCTCCTGGGACTCCAGGCGGCGGGCCACGGAGTCCTTGGTCAGCATCTTGTTCACGCGGAAGTGCTTGCCGATGTCCCGCAGGAACTCGATCGCGGACATCCCCGCGGTCCAGTCCAGGTTGTTGACCATCACCGCGGCGTTCTCGCCCTCGAAGGACAGGAACGGCTCGATCTGCCCGCGCAGCCGCGCCACCCAGTTCGCGACCGTCTCCGGGTCGTTCAGGGTGCGCTCGGCGGTCGGCCGCGGGTCACCGATCTGCCCCGTGGCGCCGCCGACGAGCGCCAGCGGGCGGTGGCCCGCCTGCTGGAGCCTGCGGACGGTGAGGACCTGCACCAGGTGCCCGACGTGCAGGCTGGCCGCGGTCGGGTCGAAGCCGCAATAGAACGTGACGGGGCCGTCCGCGAGCGCCTTGCGCAGTGCATCTTCGTCCGTGGACAGGGCGAAAAGACCCCGCCACTTCAGCTCGTCGACGATGTCCGTCACGGTCTTGTGTCTCCTCGGAAGGTTCTGAAAGGTTTCTGGCCGGTACCGGCCAGTCTATGGGCGTCACACGCCTTGGCTGACCGAGCTCATGTTGAAGTCCGGGATGCGCAGGGCGGGCATCGCGGCCCTAGTGAACCAGTCGCCCCACTCCCTGGGCAGCGTCTTTTCCGTGCGCCCGGCCTCCGAGGCCCGGCTGAGCAGGTCCACCGGCGACTCGTTGAAGCGGAAGTTGTTCACCTCGCCCACGACCTCGCCGTTCTCGACGAGGTAGACGCCGTCCCGGGTGAGGCCGGTGAGCAGCAGGGTCGCGGGGTCGACCTCGCGGATGTACCAGAGGCAGGTCAGGAGCAGCCCGCGCTCCGTGCTCGCCACCATCTCCTCCAGGGAGCGGTCGGTGCCGCCGTCGAGGATGAGGTTGTCGATGGCGGGGGCCACCGGCAGACCGGTCAGGGACGCGCTGTGCCGGGTGCTGGTCAGATGAGCGAGCTCGCCCGCGCGCACCCAGTCGGTGGCGGCCAGCGGAAGCCCGTTGTCGAAGACGGACGAGTCGCCGCCCGAGGCGTGCGCGAGCACGAACGGGGCGGACTCGAGGCCCGGCTCGTTCGGGTCGCTGCGCAGCGTCAGGGGCAGCTCGGCGAGCCGGTCGCCGACACGGGTGCCGCCGCCGGGCCTGGAGAACACGGTCCGGCCCTCGGCCGCGTCCCTGGCCGACGCCGACCACAGCTGGTAGATCAGCAGGTCGGCGACGGCGGTCGGCGGAAGCAGCGTCTCGTACCGCCCGGCCGGCAGATCGATGCGCCGCTGGGCCCACCCCAGGCGCTTGGCGAGCTCGGTGTCGAGCGCCGCCGGATCGACGTCCTTGAAGTCCCGTGTCGCACGCCCCGCCCACGCCGACTTCGTACGGTCGGGGGACTTGGCGTTGAGCTCCAGGGTGCCATTGGGCTGGTCGTGCCGCAGGCGCAGCCCCGTCGACGTACCGAGATAGCTCGATACGAGCTCGTGGTTCGCGAAGCCGTACAGCTCGCGCCCGCCCGCGCGGGCCGTGGCGAACGCCTCACCGAGCGCCGGGGCGAAGTCCGCGAAGACCGCGGAGGACGTCTCGACGGGCGCGTCCCTGAAGTCCGCGGACTCCTCGGCCCCGGCCACCAGCGGCTGCGCGTCCTCGGCGGGACCCGCCCCGCGCGCGGCGTGCTCGGCGGCGCGTACGAGGGGTTCCAGATCGTCCGCGGTCACGGCCGAGCGCGAGACGACGCCGGAGGCCGTGCCCTCCTTGCCGTCGACGGTCGCTACGACGGTGAGGGTGCGGCCGCGGGTGACGCCGTTCGTGGTCAGGGCGTTGCCCGCCCAGCGCAGGTTCGCGGTCGAGTGCTCGTCGGCGATGACGACGCAGCCGTCGGCGGTGGACAGTTCGAGGGCGCGCTCGACGATCTCGTGCGGCTTGTTCGTACGAGAGGTCATCGACCCGCCTCCTGCGTCGTGTTGAGACTGTGCTTTCCCGGGGGACAACCCCCGGACCCCCGGCCGATTCCGTGGTTGCCGCCGCTCATCGGCCCGCCTCCTGCGTCGTGTTGAGGATGTTCACGCCCCGGAACAGGGCGGAGGGGCAGCCGTGCGAGACCGCCGCGACCTGGCCCGGCTGGGCCTTGCCACAGTTGAAGGCGCCGCCGAGCACGTACGTCTGCGGGCCGCCGACCGCCGTCATCGAACCCCAGAAGTCGGTGGTCGTCGCCTGGTACGCGACATCGCGCAGCTGACCGGTGATGCGGCCGTTCTCGATGCGGTAGAAACGCTGCCCCGTGAATTGAAAGTTGTACCTCTGCATGTCAATTGACCATGAACGGTCCCCTACGACGTAAATGCCCCGGTCGACGCCCCCGATCAGGTCCTCCGTCGAGAGCCCGCCAGGATCAGGCTGGAGCGACACGTTCGCCATGCGCTGCACCGGCACATGGCCGGGGGAGTCCGCGTACGCGCAGCCGTTGGACCGCTCGAAGCCGGTGAGCTTCGCGATGCGCCGGTCCAGCTGGTAGCCGACCAGGGTGCCGTCCTTCACCAGGTCCCAGGACTGCGCGGCCACGCCCTCGTCGTCGTACCCGATGGTGGCCAGGCCGTGCTCGGCCGTCCTGTCACCCGTCACATTCATGATCGAGGAGCCGTACGCGAGCTTGCCGAGCTGGTCGAAGGTGGCGAACGACGTCCCCGCGTACGCAGCTTCGTATCCGAGCGCGCGGTCCAGCTCGGTGGCGTGGCCGATGGACTCGTGGATGGTCAGCCAGAGGTTGGAGGGATCGACGACCAGGTCGTACGAGCCGGCCTCCACGCTCGGCGCCCGCATCTTCTCGGCGAGGTGCTCCGGGATGCGCGCGAGCTCCGCGTCCCAGTCCCAGTCGGTCCCTGTGAGGTACTCCCAACCGCGCCCGACCGGCGGCGCGATGGTCCGCATCGAGTCGAACTCGCCGCTGGACCCGTCGACCGCGACCGCGGTGAGCTGCGGATGGAGGCGGACCCGCTGCTGCGTCGTCACCGTCCCCGCCGTGTCCGCGTAGAACTTGTTCTCGTGCACGGTCAGGAGTGAGGCGTCGACGTGCGAGACGCCGTCGGCGGCGAGGAGCCGCGAGCTCCACTCGGCGAGCAGCCCGCTCTTCTCCTCGTCCGGCACGGAGAAGGGATCGATCTCGTACGACGACACCCAGGTCCGCTCGGAGTGCACCGGCTCGTGCGCGAGTTCCACGCGCTCGTCGGAGCCCGCCGCCTTGATGACCTTGGCCGAAAGCTTCGCCATCGCCACGGCCTGGGACGCGACCTTCGCCGCCGCGTCCATCGTCAGATCGACGCCCGAGGCGAACCCCCAGGTCCCGCCGTGCACGACACGGACCGCGTAGCCGAGGTCCGTGGTGTCCGATGTGCCGGACGGCTTGGCGTCCCGCAGTCGCCAGGACGCGCTGCGTACCCGCTCGAAGCGGAAGTCCGCGTGGTCCGCGCCCAGGGCACGCGCGCGTGCCAGCGCGGCGTCGGCGAGGGCCCTGAGCGGCAGCGCCGTGAAGGCTTCATCGATGGAATGAGGCACGGATGTCTCCCTGCTGTCGGCACCGGTCGTTCAGATCATGTCGCGCGTGAGGGCCCGGCGGCCAGAGTTTTCTGTAGGGACCCGACAGTGAGTCCGGTACGCCACTGTCGGTCGTCGATTCTCCGTATGGAGCACGGTACCGATAGGTTTTCGAGGTACCAGACCGCTATCGAAAGGGTGATCCGTTGAGCCGCTCGGTTCTCGTCACCGGAGGAAACCGGGGCATCGGCCTCGCCATCGCCCGCGTCTTCGCCGACGCCGGTGACAAGGTCGCGGTCACCTACCGCTCGGGTGAACCGCCCCAGGTCCTCACGGAGCTCGGAGTCCTCGCCGTCAAGTGCGACATCACTGACGCCGAGCAGGTGGAGCAGGCCTACAAGGAGATCGAGGATAAGCACGGTCCGGTCGAGATCCTGGTGGCCAACGCCGGTATCACCAAGGACCAGCTCCTCATGCGGATGTCCGAGGAGGACTTCACGTCCGTCCTCGACACCAACCTCACCGGCACCTTCCGTGTCGTGAAGCGTGCCAACCGCGGCATGCTGCGCGCCAAGAAGGGCCGCGTCGTGCTGATCTCCTCCGTCGTCGGTCTGATGGGCGGCCCGGGGCAGGCGAACTACGCCGCCTCTAAGGCGGGCCTGGTCGGCTTCGCGCGCTCGCTGGCCCGTGAGCTCGGGTCGCGCAACCTCACTTTCAACGTCGTGGCGCCCGGCTTCGTCGACACCGACATGACCAAGGCGCTCACCGACGAGCAGCGGTCGAACATCATGGCGCAGGTGCCGCTCGGCCGTTACGCGCAGCCCGAGGAGATCGCCGCAGCGGTGAAGTTCCTCGCCTCGGACGACGCGTCGTACATCACTGGAGCCGTCATCCCCGTTGACGGCGGATTGGGCATGGGTCACTGATCACCATGAGCGGAATTCTCGACGGCAAGAAGATCCTGATCACGGGCGTTCTGATGGAGTCCTCCATCGCGTTCCACGCGGCCAAGGTCGCGCAGGAGCAGGGCGCCGAGGTCATCCTCACCGCCTTCCCGCGGCCCACGCTCACCGAGCGCATCGCCAAGAAGCTGCCCAAGCCCGCCAAGGTCATCGAGCTCGACGTGACCAACCAGGAGCACCTGGACCGGCTCGCGGGCCTGGTCAAGGACGAGCTCGGCGGCCTCGACGGCGTCGTGCACTCCATCGGCTTCGCCCCGCAGGGTGCCTTCAACTTCCTCGAGGCGTCCTTCGAGGACGTCGCGACGGCGATGCACGTCTCGGCGTTCTCCCTGAAGTCGCTCACGATGGCCTGCCGTCCGCTGTTCGAGGACGGCGCCTCGGTCGTCGGCCTCACCTTCGACGCGCAGTTCGCCTGGCCGAAGTACGACTGGATGGGCCCGGCCAAGGCCGCCCTCGAGGCCACGAGCCGTTACCTCGCCCGCGACCTGGGCAAGGAGAACATCCGCTGCAACATGATCTCGGCGGGTCCGATCGGCTCCATGGCGGCCAAGTCCATCCCGGGCTTCGCCGACCTCGCCGACGTCTGGAACACCCGCTCCCCGCTGGAGTGGGACATGGCCGACCCGGAGCCCGCGGGCCGCGGCATCGTCGCGCTGCTCTCGGACTTCTTCCCGAAGACCACGGGCGAGATCATCCACGTCGACGGCGGCGTGCACATGATGGGTGCCTGAGCAGGCATTTCGTACGTTTCTGACGCCCCGTCCCCCGCGCTGCGCGGGAGGCGGGGCGTCACCCGTTCGGCCCCCTGGCCAGGCGCGGTCGGTGCGGAACCGCGCACCCTGAGGTGTGCGCCCGTCACCTCCTGCGGTGCTCGCCGCTCTCACCCTGCTGATCGCCCTGCCGTACGGCGCCGCGTCGCATGCCGTCGGAGAGGCGAAGCCTCCACGCGCGCGCGTGGAGGCGGTCGAGGCGGCGAAACCGCGGCCCTTCGGCTCGGAGTGCCGCATCAGGGTCGAGGGCTCGGACGCGGTCGCCCACTGCCACAACCCGTACCCCGAGACCGACCGGGTCCGGCTGCACGTGGAGTGCGAGCAGTGGTGGGACATCGACAGCGACGGTGTCTCCGTGGAGGCAGGGCCCGCTCAGACGGTGCGGCTCACCGGACGGTGCTGGAAAGACGTCAGGTCGGTCTGGGTCAGCCACCAGAGGTGAAGGTGAGGGCTCCGGGGCTGGTGAGGGCGCGGGGGCTCACGGCCGCGCGGGGTCGTCGAACAGCTCCGGGCGGCACATGAAGGGGTAGCCGGCGGCCTCCTTGGCAGCCGCCTCCGCGTCGTTCTCCCGGATCGCGTCGACGAGCCGGGCATGGTCCATGTGGCTCTCGGGGGTCAGCTTCTCGCCGACGTCCTCGCGCAGCCAGTCCCGCAGCACCTCGCCGAGGTCGGCGTACATCGCCGTCATCACGTCGTTGTGGGACGCGGCCACCACGGCCAGGTGGAAGGTCGCGTCGGCGGAGACGAAGGCCTCCGCGTCGCCGGACGCCCAGGCCTCCTCGCGGCGCTCCAGAAGGGCGTCGAGCTGTTTGAGGTCACGCTCCGTACGCCGCTGCGCGGCCAGCTTCGCCGCGCTCGACTCCAGCGTGCTGCGCAGCTCCGCGATGTGCCGCGGCTCCGCGTCGGCGAACCTGCGCTGCATCACACCGGCCAGCTCGCTCGTCGCGACCACGTACGTGCCCGAGCCCTGGCGGATGTCGAGAAGGCCGTTGTGCGCGAGGGCGCGGACCGCCTCCCGGACGGTGTTGCGCGCCACGCCCAGCTGTTCGACCAGCTCGGGCTCCGTGGGGATGCGGGAGCCGACCGGCCACTCTCCCGACGAGATCTGGTTACGCAGCTCGGCGATGACCTGCTCGGAGAGCGCCGAACGGTGAGGGGTGGTCAGCGGCATGACGTTCCTTCGCGCGCGATGTGAGGGCAACTGATGGGCAACTGATTGGACAGCCAATCATCCCATGATTCTATGATGGCTCCATGGCTAGTGAGGAAACCAGGACGATGACACCGACACCGACACCGACGACACCGATACGTACCGACGCGGCGAGCGGGGCAGCTGAGAAACAGCCCCCCACGCGCGCGTGGGCGACGCGTCTCGTCATCGTCGGCATCGTCCTCGCCGCCCTCAACCTCCGTCCGGCCATCACCAGCCTCGGCTCGCTCCTCGAAGAGGTGCGTGACGGGCTCGGCATGAGCGGCACGCTCGCCGGACTGCTCACCTCCGTTCCGCCGCTCTGTTTCGCGGTCTTCGGTGTGATGGCGCCGCGGCTCGCCCGCCGGTTCGGCCCCAGCGCGGTGGTCTGCGCGGGCATGGTCGCCATCGCCACGGGCCTGGCGATCCGCCCCTTCCTCGGCGGCACCGTCGGCTTCCTCGCGGCAAGCGCGCTCGCCCTCATGGGCATCGCGGTCAGCAACGTCCTGATGCCGGTGATCGTCAAGCGCTGGTTCCCCGACCGGGTCGGCCCGATGACCGGGCTCTACTCGATGGCGCTCGCGCTCGGCACGTCGCTCGCCGCGGCCATCACCGTGCCCATGACCGATGCGCTGGGCGGCAGTTGGCAGTCCGGGCTCGCGGTGTGGGCGGCGCTCGCCGTCGTCGCCGTCGTGCCGTGGGTGCCGCTCGTGCGGGACAAGAGCGCGGCGTCCGCAGCCCCGGAGCACGTCAGCTCCCAGGTGCGCAAGGAAGACGCCGGGCTGCGCATCACACGCAGCCGTACGGCGTGGGCGCTGGCCTGCTTCTTCGGGCTCCAGGCCACCGCCGCGTACATCACGATGGGCTGGATGCCGCAGATCTTCCGCGACGCCGGGGTCCCGGCGGGGGAGGCCGGTGTGCTCCTCGCCGTCACCATGGCGATGGGCGTGCCGCTGGCCTTCGTGATCCCTCGGGTCGCCACACGGCTGCCGAACCAGGGCCCCGTGGTGGTCGTGCTCGGCGCCTGCGGCCTCGCCGGATACGCGGGCCTCTACCTCGCCCCCGAGAGCGGAGCCTGGGCGTGGGCCCTGCTGCTCGGCGTCTCCAACTGCGCCTTCCCGCTGGCCCTCACCATGGTCGGCATGCGGGCCAAGAGCAGCGTGGGCGTCGCCAAGCTCTCGGCTTTCGCGCAGAGCACGGGCTATCTGATCTCGATCCCGGGGCCGCTCCTGGTGGGCGTGCTCTATCAGCACAGCGGCGGCTGGGGGCTGCCGATCGCGCTCATGGCGGGTCTGATGGTGCCGCAGATCGTGGTGGGCATCCTGGCGGGCCGCAACCGCACGGTCGAGGACGAGGTCGCTGCGGCTGCCTGACCCTGGAGGTGGTTGACCCTGGAGGTGCCTGACCGACCCCCGGCGGTGACCCCGCAGGTGACCCCGGCGGTGACCCCCCGGACAAAGGGTGCGAGACTTCCCCCATGCCAGTGCTCGACCCAAACCCCCAGAACGGCCAGAAGAAGCTGCTCATCGTGCTCGGCTCGATGCTGGCCATCACCGTGATCATCGGGATCATCGCCTCCATCGCCTCGCCGTGAACTGCCCCCGGCGGGGCCGATGGTGGGGTTAGCACCACCATCCCCTAGGGGGTCAGTGTCAGGGTCAAGTGGGTGGATCACCGGATGTGCTGAGGGTCGCCGGATCCGTACCTTCGAGATGTGCCCGCGAGGACGCGGCACGGAGGACTCGAAGACCACGGAGGCGGCATGTCGGCCCGTTCGCACACTCGGCGCGACCCGGGAGCCCGCACGGACTCCGCGAGCGTCGAGATCCAGCTTCCGTGGTGGGCGATCGCTCTGCCCGCCGTCGCCTTCGCGGCTCTGCTCCTGCTGATACTGAACCCCGCCGACGCACATGCGACGAGCGGCGAGCCGGTGGTCACGCACGTGCTCGAGCGCATCCAGGAGACGGTCTTCCGTACGACCCCGTGATCTGCCCCAGGTCAACGCCGTCACCCGTGCCGGGGGAGCACGCCAACTCCTTGCGCCCGCTGCCGCCTTTCATGCGAAGCTGGGACGCATGAGCGTCGCAGAACCCCGCAGGATTATCCTCTTCCGGCATGCGAAGGCCGACTGGCCGCAGGTGTCCGACCACGAGCGGCCGCTCGCGGAGCGAGGCCGCAAGGATGCCCCCGTCGCCGGGCGCAAGCTGGCCGACAGTGGCATCCCCTTCGACCTGGCCCTCTGCTCGACCGCCGCCAGGACCCGCGAGACATGGAAGCTCGCCGTCCATGAGCTGCCGCACAGGCCCAAGACCGTCTACGAGGAGAGGCTGTACGAAGCCTCTCCGGGCGAGCTGATCGCCGTGCTCAACGAAACCCCGGACGACGTACAGAACGTCGTACTGATCGGCCACAACCCTGGGGTGCAGGGGCTCGCCGACATCCTCGCGGGTGACGCCGAGGGCGATGCCCGTACGCGGATGGACCGCCGCGGCTTCCCGACCTCGGCCTTCGCGGTCCTGACGTACTCCGGCTCATGGAAAGCCCTGGAGCCCGGCGTCGGCACGCTCGCCGACTACTGGGCGCCTTCTGACTAACCCCGGACGCACATACACGGATGGCCCCCGGTACCGCAGCGGTAAGGGGGCCATCGGTGTGATTGCAGCTTGCGGCTTGCGGTTGCGGCTTGCGGCCTCAGTCGGTGTGGGTTTCCGCCGCCTCGACCTCTTCGCGGGTGACACCGAGGAGGTAGAGGACGGTATCGAGGAAGGGGACGTTCACCGCGGTGTGCGCGGCCTCCCGGACGACGGGCTTGGCGTTGAAGGCGACACCGAGACCGGCCGCGTTCAGCATGTCGAGGTCGTTGGCGCCGTCGCCGATCGCGACGGTCTGCTCCAGCGGGACCCCGGCCTCGTCGGCGAAGCGGCGAAGGAGCCGGGCCTTGCCCGCGCGGTCCACGATCTCGCCGGTCACCTTGCCGGTGAGCTTGCCGTCGACGATCTCCAGGGTGTTGGCCTGGGCGAAGTCGAGGCCGAGACGTTCCTTCAGATCATCGGTCACCTGGGTGAACCCGCCCGAGACGACGCCCACTTGATAGCCCAGGCGCTTGAGCGTACGGATGAGAGTGCGGGCGCCGGGGGTGAGGCGGACCTCGGCGCGGACCTTCTCGACGACCGAGGCGTCGAGCCCGGCGAGGAGCTCCACGCGGGCGTGCAGCGACTGCTCGAAGTCCAGCTCGCCCCGCATCGCGGCCTCGGTCACCTCGGCGACCTTGTCCTCGCAGCCCGCGTGCGCCGCGAAGAGTTCGATCACCTCGTCCTGGATGAGGGTCGAGTCCACGTCCATCACGATGAGCCGCTGGGCGCGGCGGTGCAGACCGGCGGCGACGACGGCGACGTCCACGCCGAGCTTCGCAGCTTCCAGGGCGAGGGCGGTGCGCAGCGGCTCGGTCTCCGCGCCGGACACGGCGAACTCCACCGCGGTGACGGGGTACTTGGCGAGCCGGAAGATACGGTCGATGTTGCCGCCGGTCGCGGTGATGCTGGCGGCGATGGAGGCGGTCGACTCGGCGGTCAGGGGGTGGCCGAGCACGGTGACGTGGGAACGGCCGTGGCCACGGGGGCGGTTGTCACCGATGCCCGAGATGATCTCGGCCTGCATCTTCAGGGACTCGGCCCAGCTGTGCACGGTGGACCGCAGGTCGCCCTCCAAGCCGGCCGGCGGCTGGGTCACGAGCGCGCACAGCACTATGCGCCCACGGGTGACGACCTGCTCGATGTCGACGACGTCGACGGAGTAGGCGGCGAGGGTGTCGAAGAGGCCTGCGGTGATTCCGGGACGGTCCTTGCCGAAGATCTTGACGAGGAGCGTGGGGACGTCGGCGGGCTGCGGGGGCTGCGAAGCGCTCATGGTGGGGCCCACGGTATCCGGCGGGGCGCGGGGGCGTGCCGCCGGTCCGCTTGGCGGACACCTGCCCCTCGACGCCGCGAACTTCTCCACCACGGCTTGGCGCGAGCTCCCTCCCGCTGGTCCACTGCGTGGCGGGCGCTTCTTCACCGCCGCTTAGCGCGGGCTCCTCGCCCGCCGGTTCACTCAGTGGCGCCAACGTTCTCGCCCGCGGCGGTTTCTCCCCACCCACCCACCCGTTCACCCGGTGGCGTCGATGGCCCCCGACCTGGGGTGGTTCTGGGCCCTCGGTCGGTTCGTTTGCTCGGCAGCGGTTTTTTCCCGCCCACCCACCCGTTCACCCCGTGGCGTCGATGGCCTCCGGCCTGGGGTGGTTCTGGGCCCCCGGCTGGTTCGTTTGCTCGGCGGTGGTTGTTTCCCGCCCGCCCGCCCGTTCGCCCGGCGGCGTTGGCGGCTCCCTGCCTGGGGTGGTTCTGGGCCCTCGGTCGGTTCGCGAGCTCGGCAGCGGTTTTTTCCCGCCCACCCACCCGTTCACCCCGTGGCGTCGATGGCCTCCGGCCTGGGGTGGTTCTGGGCCCCCGGCTGGTTCGTTTGCTCGGCGGTGGTTGTTTCCCGCCCGCCCGCCCGTTCGCCCGGCGGCGTTGGCGGCTCCCTGCCTGGGGTGGTTCTGGGCCCTCGGTCGGTTCGCGAGCTCGGCAGCGGTTTTTTCCCGCCCACCCACCCGTTCACCCCGTGGCGTCGATGGCCTCCGGCCTGGGGTGGTTCTGGGCCCCCGGCTGGTTCGTTTGCTCGGCGGTGGTTGTTTCCCGCCCGCCCGCCCGTTCGCCCGGCGGCGTTGGCGGCTCCCTGCCTGGGGTGGTTCTGGGCCCTCGGTCGGTTCGCGAGCTCGGCAGCGGTTTTTTCCCGCCCACCCACCCGTTCACCCCGTGGCGTCGATGGCCTCCGGCCTGGGGTGGTTCTGGGCCCCCGGCTGGTTCGTTTGCTCGGCGGTGGTTGTTTCCCGCCCGCCCGCCCGTTCGCCCGGCGGCGTTGGCGGCTCCCTACCTGGGGTGGTTCTGGGCCCCCGGTCGGTTCGCGAGCTCGGCGGTGGTTTTTTCCCGCCCACCCACCCGTTCACCCCGTGGCGTCGATGGCCTCCGGCCTGGGGTGGTTCTGGGCCCCCGGCTGGTTCGTTTGCTCGGCGGTGGTTGTTTCCCGCCCGCCCGCCCGTTCGCCCGGCGGCGTTGGCGGCTCCCTACCTGGGGTGGTTCTGGGCCCCCGGTCGGTTCGCGAGCTCGGCGGTGGTTTTTTCCCGCCCACCCACCCGTTCACCCCGTGGCGTCGATGACCCCCGGCCTGGGGTGGTTCTGGGTCCCCGGCCGGATCGCTCGCTCCGCGGAGGGTTCTCTCCCGCCCGCCCCTTCACCCCGCGGCGTCGATCGCAGGCTCGGCCGCGGGGTGATCGGGTGGGTGGGTGGGGAAGAATCCGCCGCGAAGCGGCGGGCCAGGGACGCCCCCCCCACCGGGGAAACCGGTACTACCGCCCCCGGCCGCCCCGCGGCCCCCGCTCCGGGGGCGGAGGCGGAGGCGGCGGAGGTGGAGGCGGCGGCCAGTCGCCGTCCCCCGAGGAGCGGAGCCGCGGCTTCGGCTGCGGCGGGGGAGCCATCGGTCCCACCACCGTCGGCGCCCCGGACACATCACGCGGCGGCCGAAGGTACGGATTGGTGTCGGGGTTCGCGGGCCGGTAGGGATCGCTCGGGCTGTACGGCCCCGCAACGGAGGCCGGCACCCCAGCCGCCGAGGCGGGGGCCGAAACCCCAGCCTCCGCGGCGCGGGCCAACGGCGAAACCCCACCCCCCCGCAGCCCCACTCGCCACCGCGAGCAGCGCCCCCACAGCCCCCGCCCCCGCGCCCCACGCCGCGCCGAGCAGCAACGCCATCCCCAGTTGCCCGTGCAGCTCTATCCCCGCCCCGAACGCGTCAAAGCCGAGCACCGACAGTGAGGCGTCCGCGGACACCCCCGTCAGCCACACCATCAGCGGCAGCGCGAGCGCCGTCACCACGGCGAGCCGCACCGCGCACTGCCCCGCGAATCGCAGGGTGCCCGTTCCGCCCCGTACACCCCGTACACCCCGTACGCCCCGTACGTATGGAGTGCGGACCCCCGTGAGCACCCCCGCGAAAAGGATCATCAGCGCCGCCGCTACGCCCAGGAGCCAGACCCGGCTGTCGAGTTCCGCGAGCCGCCCCAGCGTCACCGCCTCGTTCCCCGAGGCGCCGGAGCCCGTCAGGAGATCGTCCAGCGGGTCCGGAAGCAGCTTCGCCAGCTCGCCCGTCGCCTCGCCGTCCCACGGCACGAAGAGCCCGATCGGCACCCCGAGCCACACCCCGTTCGGCGCCCCGAGCAGCGCGGCCCCCGCGATCCGCTTGGGATGGGCGTCGCCGATCATCGCGTACGCAGCCGCAGCGAGCCCGGCGAGCACCGCCACGAGCAACACCGTGACCAGCGCGGACGCGGCAGGACGCACCACGCGGTGCACGGCGTCCCACCCGCTCGGCAGCGGCGTACGACGCGAGGCGAGCAGCGCGATCAGCAGGACGCCGGTCACCCACACCGCGCCCCCGAGCAGCGTCGGACCCATGTCCACGGTGAAGCCGACCGCCGCCTTCGCCTGCGCGAGATCGCCGAGCCGGTCGGGCAGCAGACCCCCGATGTCACCGAGCCCATCGGGAAGTTTGTCCGTGATGTCGTCCGGGAGCTGGTCGATCCCCTCGTCGATGCCCTTGTCGATCCCCAGCTGGTCGCCGTCGATCGTGATGATGTCGTGACCTGCCCATGCCAACCCGCCGAGCATCGCCAGAAAGAGGACGATCACCGCACTCACGCGCGCGGCCAGTTCGGCAGGCGTGATCACAACTCCCGCCCCGCGCAAGGAGCGTAGGAAGAAATACGCAAGCAGTACCGCGCCCGCGAGGCCGACGCCCAGCGGCGCGACATCGATCGCCGTGGTCGCCTCGGCCCCTTCGAGCCCGAACGCCGACACGTCACCGGACGGGGTGACCGAACCGCCCGCGCCGAGCGCCACCACGGCAGCCGTCATCGGCCCCAGTGACCCCACCGCGTCCGCGCCGAGAAGATGCAGGCCGAGCGCCGCGGCGCCGGCCATCCCGACAAGTGCCCAGCTCACGGCGGCTATCGCGGACAGCAGTACATCGCCCCACCGCACACCCCGGCCTTCGGCCCGTTTCCCGCCGGTCTCCATCAGGACCCCCCGACTCGCACCGCGTCGCCCGATTCATACGAGATATGCGCAATGCGCATGATCCGTATGCACTCATGGGCGGTTACTACTCTCCGGGGCGGTTTCTGCCTCGTCAACGGGGCGGTCATGGAGGCCCGTACGCAGTCTTCACAAGGCCCGACTTTCGGTCAGAGGCCTCCGCCTGAAATAGTTCCTCCCGATGTTCGACATCCCTAGACTCCCCATGACGGGGGCTAGCTCGGGGGACAACTCAGTGGGGCTGGAGTGCCGGAACTCGTACTGGAATTGAATGGAAGGACCTGGACGCTCGATCCGTCCAGGTCGTACACCCTCGGACGTGATCCGCAGGGGGATCTCGCGCTTGACGACGCCAGAGTGTCCTGGCGTCACGCCACGATCAGCTGGAGCGGCCGCAGTTGGGTCATCGAGGACCACGGCAGCACCAATGGCACCTTTGTGCAGGGCCAGCGGATCCACCAGATGGAAATCGGCCCCGGTTCGGCGGTGAACCTCGGCAACGCGACCGACGGTCCGCGGCTGAATGTGTCCGGTAGCGCCTCGGGCGCCGCCGCCGTATCCGCACCGCAGCAGGCCGCTCAGCAGGCCCCGGCCCATCAGGCGCCGCAGCACCACGCGCAGCAGCAGGGCGGACCCGGCTGGGCTGCCCAGGCACCCCAGCAGCAGGCACCCCAGCAACAGGCGCCGCAGCACCACGCGCAGCAGCAGATGCCCCAGCAGCAAGGCTGGCAGCAGCAGCCCCAGAAGCAGGCTCATCACCAGCAGCATCAGCAGCCTCAGCAGCCGCAGGTCCCGCAGCAGCAGGGCCCCGGCGCGGGTTCCGGCGGTGTCGCGGGGGCCCCGCCGGTCTACGGGGACCGCAGCCCGACGACGTTCCACCAGCTCGCGCTCGGCCGCAAGATGCGCATCGGCCGCGCCCTGGAGAACGAACTGGTCGTCTCCGACCTCCAGGTCTCACGGCACCACGCCGAGTTCACGGCCACTCCGGACGGCCGCTTCGAGATCCACGACCTCGGCTCGCACAACGGCACGTACATCAACGGTCAGCCGGTCGCGAAGTCGGGCACGGCCCTCATCGGCCCGAACGACATCGTCAGCGTCGGTCACTCGACGTTCCGGCTCGTCGGCGACCGGCTCGAGGAGTTCGTCGACACCGGTGAGATCTCCTTCTCCGCCCGCCACCTGACGGTGACGGTCGACGGCGGCAAGGACATCCTCAAGGACGTCTCCTTCGGCGTCCCGGAGAAGTCGCTCATCGCGGTCATCGGCCCCTCGGGCTCCGGAAAGTCCACCCTGCTCAAGGCGCTCACCGGCTACCGGCCCGCCAACCAGGGTGACGTCCTCTACGACAACCGGAACCTCTACAAGCAGTTCGCCGAGCTGCGCCAGCGCATCGGTCTGGTCCCGCAGGACGACATCCTGCACAAGGAACTGACCGTCAAGAAGGCCCTCAAGTACGCCGCCAAGCTGCGCTTCCCCTCGGACACCAGCGAGCAGGAGCGCGAGCAGCGCATCGACGAGGTCCTGCGCGAGCTCAAGCTGGACATCCACAAGGAGAAGAAGGTCACCTCCCTCTCCGGTGGCCAGCGCAAGCGCGTGTCGGTGGCCCTGGAGCTCCTCACCAAGCCGTCGCTGATCTTCCTGGACGAGCCGACATCCGGCCTCGACCCGGGCATGGACCGCGACGTCATGCAGCTCCTGCGCGGCCTCGCCGACGACGGCCGTACGGTCCTCGTCGTCACGCACTCGGTCGCCGAGCTGGCGATCTGCGACAAGCTCCTGGTGATGGCGCCCGGCGGTTCGGTCGCGTACTTCGGTCCGCCGGAGGAAGCGCTCAACTTCTTCGGCTACCAGACGTGGGCGGACGTCTTCTCGGCGTTCGAGAACTACCGCGACTACGACTGGGCGGGCCGCTGGAAGGGCTCGCAGCACTACCAGATGTACGCCGCCGACATCGACGCCGTGGCCGCGCAGCCGGTCCACATGCCGCCGCCGCAGGCGATCAGGCCGCCCAAGCCGCAGGGCTGGGGTTCGCAGTTGTGGACCCTGATCCGCCGCTACACCTCGGTGATCGCCTCCGACAAGGGCTTCCTGGGTCTGATGGTGATCCTGCCCGCGGTCCTCGGCATCGTCAGCGTCGTGATCCCGGCCGACTTCGGACTCGGGCCGCCCAAGCCGCCGTCGAAGTTCAACGGCGACGCCGGAACGATCATGCTGATCCTCGCGGTCGGCATGTGCTTCTCGGGCGCGGCCAACTCCGTACGAGAGCTGATCAAGGAACGTGTCATCTACGAACGGGAGCGGGCCACCGGCCTTTCCCGCTCGGCGTACCTGATGTCCAAGGTCATCGTCCTCGGCCTGATCACGGCCTTCCAGGGCGTCATCATCTGCGGCATCGGCTTCGCGACGCGCGACATGCCGGAAGAGGGCCTGATCATGCCCCCGGCTGTCGAGATCTGCCTGGTCATCATCGCCCTGGGCTTCACCTCGATGATGTTCGGCCTGGTCATCTCCTCGCTGGTGAAGACCGCAGAGAAGACCATGCCGCTCCTGGTGATGTTCGCGATCGTCCAGGTCGTCTTCACCGGCGTGCTCTTCCAGGTCTACGGCTCGCCGGGCCTGGAGCAGTTCGCCTGGCTGATGCCGTCGCGCTGGGCCATCGCCGGCGCGGGCGCCACGCTGGACCTGGCCCACCTCATGCCGCCGTGGGACCCGAAGAAGCCGGGCGACCTCGACCCGCTGTGGGAGCACTCGGCGGGGCAGTGGGGCATGAACATCACGATCCTGCTCCTGATCGGCATCGCCTGCGGCTTCGCGGTCGCACGGCTGCTGCGCCGTCACGAGCCCGAGGTCATGCGCAAGTAAGCAGGCCCGTGACACGGACCTGTGAACGACGAGAAGGGCGGCACCCCGCGCGGGGTGCCGCCCTTCGGCGTCTGTCGAGCCTCGGTGAAGAGGTCCGTTGATCAGGCGATCAGGCTCAGTAGGCGCCGTTCACGTTGTCCATCGAGCCGTACCGGTCGGCCGCGTAGTTGGCCGCGGCCGTGATGTTGGCGACCGGGTCGTAGATGTTCGTGGAGGTGCCCTCGACGTGGTACGCGTCGAACGTCGGCTGGATGACCTGGAGCAGGCCGACGGACGGGGTGCCGTTGATGGCGTTGATGTCCCAGCCGTTCTTGGCGTTCGGGTCGCCCGCCGACTCACGGATGATGTTGCGGTGCAGGCCCTCGTAGGAGCCGGGGATGCCCTTGGCCTTCATGATGTCCAGGGACTGGCGGATCCAGCCGTCGAGGTTGTTGGCGTAGACCGGCTTGCGCGCGGCGGCACGGCTCGCGGCTTCCTTGGCCTTGCGCTCGTCCTCGGCCTTCTTCTTGGCCGCGGCCTCTTCGGCGGCCTTCTTCTTCGCGGCGGCGTCGGCCTCGGCCTTCGCCTTCGCGGCGGCTGCGTCCTTGGCGGCCTTGGCCTGCTTGTCGACGGCGGTGTGCTGCTTGATGACACCGGCCTCGACGGCCTGCTGGGCGTCGGCGTTCTGCTTGAAGGCCACCGGGGCGGCCTCGACGCTCTGCGTTCCGGTTCCGGCGTCGGCGCTGCCCGGCACGAGGGAGAACGCGAGGGCAGCGGCGCCGAGCGTGGCGACACCGGCGATCGAGAACTTCTGGATCTTGGTCAGCGCGGGGCGACTATGACCAGGGGTGGTGTGCTTGGACATGGCAGATGGACCTCTTCGAATCGCGGAGGTCGCTCTGGCCGGCGGGGACATTTGCTTACCCGGCACAAACGCCGCGGTGCGAGACCGCGGCGCCGAACGACGGGTGCAATTCTTAGCGGCCGCAAAATTCTGTGGCAAAGCAGTGACGTACGATGCCGGATAGTGGATCAGGGTGTGCTTTGTGCGTTATGACGACAGTGCACCCCCGCCCATAAAGGACTTTCTTATCCACTAGGGACCTTCGTACGTGACGTGCGCCCTATGCGCGGGCTCACATCGAACACGTAACAACCTCACCACCAGTTGCCATAGCAATTCTCTGTGTGAGCAAACTCCTCCGGAAGTAGGAGATGCACGTCGCCGAACTCGTGCCAGAGGTAGAGACGGCGTACCGCCTCCGCATAACCCCGGTCCACGGCGGCCCGGCCCGCGACCGCCTCGAGCATCAGCAGATGCGAGGCCTGCGGCTCGTGCAGCCCCGTGAGCAGCCCGTCCACCACCCGCACGCCCCGCGCGGGCGTCACCACGAGCTCCGTACGGCCCGCTGCCGCCCGGACCACCCCGTCGGGGCCCGCGGCCGACTCGACGGCACGCACGGCCGTCGTACCCACCGCGATGACCCGTCCGCAGCCCGCCCTGGCGGCATTGATCAGCCGCGCCGACGTCTCAGGCACCTCGAAGAGCTCGGGATACGGCGGCTCGTGCGCCTCGGGCGACGCCACCCCCGTATGCAGCACGACCGGCGCGAACTGCACACCCCGGCTCACCAGGCGTGCCACCAGGGCCGCGGTGAACGGCCGGGCCGCACTCGGCATCTCCGCGCTGCCCGTGCCGTCGGCCGACGGCAGCGCGAACACGGTCTGGTGGGCGGAGAGCGGCTGGTCCCTCTCTGTATAGGAGTAGCGGATGGGGCGCCCGTGCCGCCGCAGCAGCGACGGCACATCGGCCGACACCCGGGCCCACCACAACCGCCCGCTCCCCGGGGCCAGCGGCTCATCGAGGACGAGGCGTACGTCCCCGGGGAGCCGCACGACTGAATCCGCGGGCCCGCCCGCGCGCGCCCGCGTGGTGCCCCTGCCGTCCGGGTCCCGCAACTCGACGGCCCACCGTCCGTCGTCACCCCGCGTGGAGAAATGCACCACCACGCGCGCGTGCCCGGTGGTTCCGTCGACCGCTGCGGGCAGTGTCTGTGAGGTGTTCACGATCAGCAGGTCCCCGGCCCGCAGCAGCGCGGGCAGGTCCGTGAACGCGTGATGCGAGACCTCCGTCCCGCGCGACACGAGCAGCCGCACCGCGTCCCGGCCAAGACCCGGCCCACGCTGCTCGGCGGGAACGCGCGCCGCCAGCTCATCGGGTACCCGCACGGCCAGCGTCATCGCGTGTCCCGGAGAGAGGAACCTTCGAGCCATGCAGGAGCGAAGTACCGCCCGCTCGCCGGGCGCTCGTCGAGCAGCCGCAGGAAGGCGGGCACCACCGTCTCGGGCGGCGGCCGCCCCGAGACGTCGTCGTCCGGGACGGCCGCCTCGTAGAGATCGGTCCGCATGTCACCGGGATCGACCGCCCACACCCGGAGCCCCGGCTCCTCCACGGCAAGGACCGCCGACAGATGATCGAGGGCCGCCTTGGACGCCCCGTACCCGCCCCACGTCTCGTACGCCTCGACGGCCGCGTCGGAGCTGACGTCGACCACCGTCCCCGCCGCCGAGGCCCGCAACAGGGGCAGCGCCTCACGGATCAGCCCCAGGGCCGCCACCACGTTGGTCTCCAGAGCCTGCCGCAGCCCGTCCAGCGCGAGCTCATCAAGCCGTACGAGAGGCTCCGCGCCCAGCGCGCTCGCGTTGTTCACCAGCAGATCGAGGCCGCCCAGTTTCCGCGCCGCGGCCACCAGATCCGCCCGGTGCCCGGCCTCCGTGACATCCCCGGCGACAGCCTCCACGCGCGCGCCGCGTCCCGCCAGGTCCCGTGCGGAGTCCTCCAGCGCGGACGCCGTTCTCGCGTCGAGCACCAGACCCCAGCCCCGCTCGGCGAGCGCCGCCCCCAGCGCGCGCCCCAGTCCCTTCGAAGCCCCCGTGATGATCGCTACCGGCATGACATCCGTCCCCTCGGGTCGCCCAGGCAGCCGCTCTTCAGCGGATGACGCCACGGTAGGAACGGACCCGGTCCCGGCGCCTCGGACGCGGGCCGCAACAGCTCAAGTCCCTTCGGCCTACGCCCACGGCCCTAGGCGGTGGCCGCCACAGGTCCGATACGCGCTGTCACACCCCGCCGGTACGGTGAGGCCATGAGTCAAGGTCCCCGGTCCGGCCTGAACGCGGTGAGCTCCGCGCTTCTCGCCATGAGCAGACAGCTGGAGGTGCGCGACGTCCTGAAGACGATCGTCGCCTCGGCCCGCGAACTGCTCGACGCGGAATACGCGGCGCTCGGTGTTCCGGACGACCACGGCGGGTTCGCCCAGTTCGTCGTCGACGGCGTCAGCGACGAGCAGTGGCGCGCCATCGGCCCGCTGCCCCGACAGCACGGAATCCTCGCCGCGATGCTGCACAAGGCCGAGCCCGAGCGCCTCGCCGACGTGCGCAAGGACCCGCGCTTCGAGGGCTGGCCATCCGCCCACCCGGACATGTCAGACTTCCTCGGCCTGCCGATCCGGTACGGGGAGGAGACACTCGGCGCGCTCTTCCTCGCCAACAAGAACTGCCCCAAGCCAGAAGGCGGTTGCGGCTTCACCGCCGACGACGAAGAGCTCCTGTCGATCCTCGCCCAGCACGCCGCGATCGCCCTCACGAACGCCCAGCTCTACGAACGCAGCCGCGAGCTGACCATCGCGGAGGAGCGCTCGCGCCTCGCCCATGAACTGCACGACGCCGTCAGCCAGAAGCTGTTCTCGCTGCGCCTGACGGCCCAGGCCGCGGCCGCCCTGATGGACCGCGACCCCGCCCGCGCCAAGGGCGAACTCCAGCAGGTGACCGTGCTCGCGGCCGAAGCGGCGGACGAACTGCGCGCCGCCGTCGTGGAGTTGCGCCCCGCGGCCCTGGACGAGGACGGCCTGGTGGCCACCTTGCGCACGCACACGCAGGTCCTGGACCGCGCGCACTCCGCCGAAGTCACCTTCGAGAGCCACGCGGTCCGCGCCCTGCCCGCGGCCCAGGAGGAGGCGATGCTGCGCGTCGCCCAGGAAGCGCTGCACAATGCCTTGCGCCACTCCGGCGCGGAACGCGTCTGCGTGACCCTGGCGCGGCGAGGAGCCGGCGCGGTGCTGCGCGTCACGGACGACGGCAGCGGCTTCGACCCGCGCGTGATCCGGCGCGCGGGGCGGCACTTGGGCCTGGTCTCCATGCGGGACAGGGCAGGCGGGGTCGGCGGACGGCTGACCGTGGAATCGGAGCCCGGGAAGGGCACGACGATCGAGATGGAGGTTCCCGGTGGCTGACGCTGTGTCCCATCCGAAGTTCAACCCGAAGACCGGCATCCGGGTGCTGTTGGTCGACGACCACCAGGTGGTCCGCCGCGGTCTGCGTACGTTCCTCGAGGTGCAGGACGACATCGAGGTCGTGGGCGAGGCGTCGGACGGCGTCGAAGGCGTAGAGCAGGCCGAGAAGTTGAAGCCGGACGTCGTCCTCATGGACGTCAAGATGCCGGGCATGGACGGTGTCGAGGCGCTGCGCAAGCTCCGCGAACTGGCCAACCCCGCGCGCGTGCTCATCGTCACGAGCTTCACCGAGCAGCGCACGGTCGTCCCGGCCCTGCGCGCGGGCGCCGCCGGGTATGTCTACAAGGACGTCGATCCGGACGCCCTGGCCGGTGCCATCCGTTCCGTGCACGCGGGGCATGTGCTGCTCCAGCCCGAGGTGGCCGGGGCGCTGCTGTCCCAGGAGGAGGCCAACACCGGGCAGGGGAGGGGCGGTTCGCTCACCGAGCGGGAGCGCGAGGTCCTGGGGCTCATCGCCGACGGCCGCTCGAACCGCGAGATCGCGCGCGCCCTCGTGCTCTCCGAGAAGACCGTCAAGACCCACGTCTCGAACATCCTGATGAAGCTGGACCTCGCCGACCGCACCCAGGCCGCCCTGTGGGCCGTACGACATGGTGTGACCGGCTGATTAACGTTTCTGCGCACTCCGTCAACCGGCGATGTGGACCGTCGCGTTCCGGACTGAGATTCATACCGTCGTGTAGATGTCCCTCGTCTGGCGCAACCTGCGCGCCGCCCGGCCGTTCTCCAGTGCGTGCTGCGGCGGCTGGCCGCGGCGATCGCTAGGAGGATCCAGAAGTGAAGAACCTGAAGAAGGCCGCTGCTGTCACGATGGTGGCGGGTGGCCTCGTCGTCGCCGGTGCCGGTCTCGCCTCCGCCACGGACGGCGCGCACGCCGATGGCAAGGCCGTGAAGTCGCCGGGCGTCGGCTCGGGCAACCTCGTCCAGGCGCCGGTGCACATCCCCGTGAACGCCGTGGGCAACACCGCGTCCGTCATCGGTGCCCTCAACCCGGCCTTCGCGAACAACGGCCTCAACACCTGACGTACGCCTCAGGCGCAGCAGTGACTACCGGCCTCCCGGGTAACCCCCGGGGGGCCGGTCTGCCGTGCCCCGTAAGGGGCGCGGGGAACTGCGCGCTCAGCCGCAGAGCGCCCGCGGTCAAAGACGAAGCCCCGACCGCCCAGGCGCCCCCAGGGCTACCGCTCCCGCTCCTCCACGTAAGCGTTATAGGCGGCCACCTGCGCCCGCCGGGCAGTCCGCTCCACGGGGCGCAACGCCGCCCCCCGCGCCGCCATCTCCGAGGCGCTCACGGCCCCGCCATGCCCGTTCTCGTACGCCACCGAGATCAGCAGGCCGACCCGCTGGGCCAGCTCCAACACCCGTACGGCACGCGGCGGATACCCGGGAGCCAGAGCCTCACGCCCCCGCTCGGCCCGCGCCCGGTACGCGTCCACCGCGGCCTCGGCGACCGGACCCGAGCCCGCGACGTCGAGCCGCGAGAGCACCTCCGTCGCGTCCCGCAGCGCCTCGGCGAGCTCGCGCTCCGCCTCGCTCAGCGAGGGCACATCGGCCGGCGGCGCCTCCCGCACGGGCAGGCAGTGCCAGAGGACCTCCACGTGCACATCGCCGGCGGGCCCGACCTCGGACACCTCGGGCACAAGGCCGTACGGCGCCCCGAAGGCGACGACCGCCTCCTCCGCGTCCAGGGCACGAGCGTTGAAATCGGGCGGGCCGCTGAGACCGAGCGGATGTCCCGGCGCGGGCAGCGCGACCCGGAGCCCGGTCACCCCGAGCGTGCGCAATCGTCCGATGGCGAGCGTGAGACCGACGGGCCCCGACTCGCCGGGGAGCCCTTCGACCCGGTGCACGGCGTCGTCGCCGACCATCGCGAGCACCGCGTCATCCGGCGAGACAAGTCCGGCAAGCAGGGCATTTCCCCATGCCGCCAAGCGTCCTGAGCGTGGTTCCGAGAGCATGCGTACAGCCTAAGGACCGGGCTAAGGGCCGGAGCGCTCGGCCGGTGGCGTAGGTTTTCTCCCAGGGGACTGCGTCCACAGACGCAAGCGACAGCCGAGACTGCAATGGGAGACAACGCGCTCATGAGCGATGTACTGGAGCTGGAGGACGTATCCGTGGTCCGCGAGGGCCGGGCTCTGGTGGACCAGGTCTCCTGGTCGGTCAAGGAGGGTGAGCGCTGGGTCATCCTCGGACCGAACGGCGCGGGGAAGACCACCCTCCTGAACGTCGCGTCCAGCTACCTCCACCCGAGCACCGGAACCGCCACCATCCTCGGCGAGACCCTCGGCAAGCCCGGCACGGACGTCTTCGAGCTCCGCCCGCGCATCGGCGTCGCCGGCATCGCGATGGCCGAGAAGCTGCCCAAGGGCCAGACCGTCCTCCAGACGGTTCTCACGGCCGCGTACGGCATGACCGCCGGCTGGCACGAGAACTACGAGGACGTCGACGAGCAGCGCGCCCGCGCCTTCCTCGACCGCCTGGGCATGACCGACTACCTGGACCGCAAGTTCGGCACCCTCTCCGAGGGAGAGCGCAAGCGCACCCTGATCGCGCGCGCCCTGATGACCGACCCCGAACTGCTCCTCCTCGACGAGCCCGCGGCGGGCCTCGACCTCGGCGGCCGCGAAGACCTCGTACGCCGCCTCGGCCGCCTCGCCCGCGACCCGATCGCCCCCTCGATGATCATGGTCACGCACCATGTCGAGGAGATCGCCCCCGGCTTCACCCACGTCCTGATGATCCGCCAGGGCAAGATCATGGCCGCGGGCCCGCTGGAGCTCGAACTGACCTCCCGCAACCTCTCCCTCTGCTTCGGACTGCCCCTCGTGGTCGAGGAGCGGGGCGAGCGCTGGAGTGCTCAGGGTCTCCCGCTCGGCTGACGATCCGGCTGACACCGGCGCGAACGGCCGGGCCCGCTCCGGTCGGTAGATCACGTGCCCTGTGCGGGAAGGTCCCGCGGTCCTACCATGACCATGTGGACATCGACGCATGGGTGTGGTGGCTGATCGGAGCCGCCGCGCTCGGAATCCCGCTCGTACTGACCGCGATGCCGGAGTTCGGCATGCTCTCCGTGGGCGCCGTCGCGGGCGCCGTGACCGCGGGCCTCGGCGGCGGCACCGTGCTCCAAGTCGTCGTATTCGCCGCGGTGTCGGTCGCGCTCATCGCGGTCGTGCGCCCGGTGGCGGCACGACACCGCGCCCAACGGCCCGAACTGGCTACGGGAGTGGAGGCGTTGAAGGGCAAGACGGCCGTCGTCCTGGAACGCGTCGACGCCTCCGGCGGCCGGATCAAACTCGCCGGCGAGATCTGGTCGGCCCGCGCGCTCGACACCGACCAGAGCTACGAGGCGGGACGCGAGGTGGACGTGGTCGAGATCGACGGAGCGACAGCCATCGTCATGTGACGGACAGCCATCGTCATATGGCGGCCATCGTCAGGCGAATCGACCACGGGGTGTGCGACGGTCTGACAGACTCGACGAGCAAGATCTTCGCCGACGCGTGTGCCGGCTCTGCGGATCTTCCGGGAACACCGAAGCAAGAGGGGTACGGGGAACAACGATGCAACCAATCATCATCGTCCTGATCATTCTGGTGGTGCTGGTCTTCATCGCCCTGATCAAGACGATCCAGGTCATCCCGCAGGCCAGCGCGGCGATCGTCGAGCGCTTCGGCCGCTACACCCGGACGCTGAACGCGGGCCTGAACATCGTCGTCCCGTTCATCGACTCGATCCGCAACCGCATCGACCTCCGTGAACAGGTCGTCCCGTTCCCGCCCCAGCCGGTGATCACCCAGGACAACCTCGTGGTGAACATCGACACCGTCATCTACTACCAGGTGACCGACGCCCGCGCCGCGACGTACGAAGTCGCCAGCTACATCCAGGCGATCGAGCAGCTCACCGTCACCACGCTGCGCAACATCATCGGTGGCATGGACCTCGAACGGACCCTGACGTCCCGCGAGGAGATCAACGCGGCGCTGCGCGGCGTCCTCGACGAGGCCACCGGCAAGTGGGGCATCCGCGTCAACCGCGTCGAGCTCAAGGCGATCGAGCCGCCGACCTCCATCCAGGACTCGATGGAGAAGCAGATGCGCGCCGACCGCGACAAGCGCGCCGCGATCCTCCAGGCCGAAGGTGTACGGCAGTCGGAGATCCTGCGCGCCGAAGGTGAGAAGCAGTCCGCCATCCTGCGCGCGGAGGGTGAGGCCAAGGCAGCGGCCCTGCGCGCCGAGGGCGAGGCCCAGGCGATCCGCACGGTCTTCGAGTCCATTCACGCCGGTGACGCGGACCAGAAGCTCCTCGCGTACCAGTACCTCCAGATGCTCCCGAAGATCGCCGAGGGCGACGCGAACAAGCTCTGGATCGTCCCCAGCGAGATCGGCGACGCACTCAAGGGCCTCGGCGGCGCGTTCGGCAACTTCAACCCCACGGGCGGCGGCGGCGGTTCGGTGCCCGCACAGGGCAAGGAGCGCCGCGAACAGCCGCCGATCGACTGACGCAAGAAACCCGCGCCCCGAAGGGGCGCGGGGAACTGCGCGCTCAGCCAAAGCCGGGCGGCTACGCGGCAGGAGCCGCCAGCCACTCCGGCAGCGTCGCCAACTCGTCCCGGCCGAGCGCCAGCAGCATGGCGTCCGCGGGAGTCGGCTCAAAGGGCTGCCGCAACAAGGGCATCCCGGCCTCCTCAGGCGTACGGTCCGCCTTGCGGTGATTGTCCATCGCGCACGAAGCGACCGTGTTCAGCCAGGAGTCCGCACCGCCCTGTGCCCGCGGCACCACATGATCCACGGTCGTCGCCCGCCTCCCGCAGTACGCGCACCTGTGCTGGTCCCGTACGAGAACACCGCGCCGCGACCACGGAGCCCGTCTTCGGAACGGCACCCGTACATACCTGCAGAGCCTGATGACCCGAGGCACCGGTATCTCGACCGCTGCCGCGCGCACACGGAGTCCGGGGTGGGCGTGCTCGACGACTGCCTTGTCCTGCAGCACCAGCACGACGGCACGGTTCAGCGACACCGTCGACAGCGGCTCGAAGCTCGCGTTCAGCACCAGCGTGTCCCGCATTTCGCCCACCTCCCGTACGCACACCGACCCACCCCCTGGCGGGCTGGGATCAACTCTGGCCGGGCACGCCGAGATGGACAACGCAATAAAAAATGCCCGCCCCTGATCACTTCCATGACCAGGGGCGGGCAAACGTTCAGTGAGCTTCTTCAGCGTTGCCGCTCCAGCGTGAGGATGGCCTTGACGATTGACGTCATGCGGTTGGGGCTGCACCGGGACCTGCGGAAGATTCGCCAGGACTTCAGGTTCGCGACACCGCGTTCAACGGGGGCTCGTGCTGCGGCCAGTGCCCGGTTGAGGGTCTTTTCGGTGGGAGTGAGGTCTTGGAGCGGCTTGCGTTTGATGCCGGTCGTCAGCCACGGTCCCGCGCCTTGGTAGGCGAGATCGGCCAGGATGGAAACGCCCTGGCGCTCGCAGATCCGGATGATCCGGTGGGTACGGGCGGCGGTCAGGTCGTGTGTGCGACCCGGCAGGGCGGGCGAGAGCCACAGCAGCCGGCCGCCGGGGTCGGTGACGACCTGCACGTTCACGCCGTGGCGCCGGTGTTTGTGGGAGTAGTCGGCCCGTCCGTCGCCGACCCGGTCGCACTCGGCGAGGGTGCCGTCGAGCAGGATGAAGTCGGGATCGTGCTCGCGCAGCGTCTTGAGCAGGCCCGGTGCTCGTTCGGCGAGCAGGTCGACGACCGCGCGGGTGTAGGCGTGGGCGGTGGATTCGCTGATCCCGAACCCGGCGGCGATCTTCGCCAGAGTGGTGTGCTCGCGCAGGTACACCAGTGCCACCATCGCCCGCTGAGACGGACGAAGCTTGCAGCGCCGGTCGCCCTCACGAGTGACAACCAGCATGGTGACCCACTCCACGAGCGCATGCGGCAGGTCGAGTGCGGCAGGATGGATGACCAACGAGGCCCCCGAGCAACGTGATTGAGACGTCAGACATCTCGATCAACAGCTCGGGGGCCTCGTTCGTTGCGCTTCACGGCCCACCACCCGATTGGTGGCCAACTCGAAGAAGCTCAGTGAACGCTGAGCTACTACGCGGGAGCGGCGTATTCGGCGAGCACCTGCGCGCGCCCGAGCGTGTGGAACCGGAGGTTGAATCCGACGACGGCGGGCGAAGCGTCGGAGTCCGGGCCGAGCTTCTCCTGATCCACCGCGTACACGGTGAACACATAACGGTGAGCCGGGTCACCGGGCGGCGGCGCGGCGCCCCCGAACTCCTTCGTCCCGTAGTCGTTCCGCACCTGCACCGCGCCCTCGGGCAGCCCCTCGAACTTTCCGCTGCCCGCACCGGTGGGCAGCTCGGTCACCGACACCGGGATGTCGATGACCGACCAGTGCCAGAACCCGCTGCCCGTAGGAGCGTCCGGGTCGAAGCACGTCACGGCGAAGCTCTTGGTCTCCGGCGGGAAGCCTTCCCACCGCAGGTGCGGCGAGGTGTTCCCGGCCGCTTGGACCTGAGCGTCCTTAAGGACCGCACCCGGCTCGAAGTCCTCGCTCACGACCGTGAACGACGGCACGGGCGGATGGAAGTCATGGGGAAGCGGCGGCCTCTTGAGCTCGGTCACGTCGGCACCTCCTGGTTGGTTCCTGCTCGGCGGCAGCTCTACAGCTCTGCTCTCCCGAGCCTAGGACCAGTTGCGCTTGCTGCCGACCTGGGACAGCCACTCATTGAGGTACGCCGCCCAGTCCGTGCCCTGGAAGTCGTTGAGCCCGACCTTGAACGAGCGGAACGAATCGCTGCCCTCACTGAAGAGGCCCGGCTTCTTGTCCATCTCCAGGATGACGTCCATCTCGCGGTCGTCGGCCACGAAGCTCAACTCGACCTGGTTGAGTCCGCGGTACTGCTGCGGCGGGAAGAACTCGATCTCCTGGTAGAACGGCAGCTTCTGCCGCGTCCCACGGATGTGACCGCGCTCCATGTCCGCACTCTTGAAGCGGAAGCCCAGCTGGATGAAGGCGTCCAGGATGGCCTGCTGCGCCGGCAGCGGGTGCACGTTGATCGGGTCCAGGTCACCGGAGTCCACCGCACGCGCGATCTCGAGCTCGGTGGTCACACCGATGTTCATCCCGCGCAGCTGCTGCCCGTCGATGGAGGTGACCGGCGTCTCCCAGGGGATCTCGAGCCCGAACGGCACCGCGTGCACCTGGTTCGCCTGGAGCGTGAAGGCCCCACCGAGCCGCAGCTTCGTGAACTCGATGTCCTGCTTCGTCTCCTGGTCGGCGCCCTCGACCTCGACCCGCGCCTGCAGACCGACGGACAGACCCTCGATCTCCTGGTCCACGGACCCGCCCTGGATCCGCACCTCACCCTGGACGACACCACCCGGTACGACGTTGACCTCGGTCAGCACCGTCTCCACCGACGCACCGCCGGCACCCAGGCTCGCAAGCAGCTTCTTGAACCCCATGACTCTCCTCCCCCAGGCCCCGCCTGTGGTTCGACTCGACTCGACTTGAATCCTTGATCAATACAAACGCGGTGAACCCACGTCCGGTTCCGCGTTCTCACCCTGGCAATCCACCCAGCAGGCGACCACCTACCCGTACGGATCGTCTCCAGTACCCTCGGACGCCATGATCGAGGCCCCTGACCGTACGCCCCTCACCCATGACTTCTTCGAGCGCCCTGTCCTCGACGTGGCCCCTGACCTGCTGGGCCGCGTCCTCGTGCGCAGCTCACCGGACGGTCCGATCGAACTGCGCCTGACAGAGGTGGAGGCATACGCGGGTGAGGCCGACCCGGGGTCACACGCCTATCGCGGCCCC